>DATFBW010000422.1:0-17815 GCA_035253645.1 Gemmatimonadaceae bacterium
CGCACATTTGCGTTAGGCATGTCAGTACAGCCGCTCCAGAAGACGTGTGCCGTACAGCACTCCGCTCGAGTCGATGGGAACGCGGATGGTTCGCGTGCCGTAACCGCCTAACGTGACTCTTCGGAGCGGACGCGCACCAGCGTATCCTCTCCAATGTCGTAGCCGGTGAACTTGTATGCCATCGTGGCGTTTGCGCTGAACAACGTGTCCCCGACCACTGTGTAGTGGTATATGCCGCCAATAGCGAGCGACCTGACGTTGAGCGTTATGCCCGTAATGCGGTACGTACCCGTGTCAGCAAGATTCTCTTGTACTCGTCCGCGGTAGCGCGTGGTGCTCGTCTGCCGCCATGTGCCGTCTTCGCGGAGCGTGAGCACGTGCCGCACGACATACCAGCCCCCACCGCCATCGAACTCACGCGCGTAGTCGCCAGCGATCCGTTTGCGCATACGCGCTTCTTCGTCGATGCAGGAGGCGACACCAGCAAACAGCAAAGCAAGCACCCCGATCGCGCGCACATTTGCGTTAGGCATGTCAGTACAGCCGCTCCAGAAGACGTGTGCCGTACAGCACTCCGCTCGAGTCGATGGGAACGCGGATGGTTCGCGTGCCGTAACCGCGACCGTATTGCTCGACCGTCGCCAACTCGATCGCACCCTGTAGCCGTCCCATAACGAGCAGCATGCCACTCCTTACCTCTTCACTCCCTCGTGCCTGCTGCTCGAACCTTATGGGAATGCGCCTGACGGCACGTGGCGCATCGCCGGCGGTCGTCACTTCCCATTCGATGGCTCCCGTCCAGCGTTCGCCGGAGTACGCGGCGGTGTAGCGCACGCGCATATGCGGCATATCGCCAGTGGCGGCTCCCGGTATCAGCGCAAGCATCGAGATATCGGTCGCCAGTGCTTCGCTGTCTACAGCGACACGCTTCACGTCAATCAACGAACCGTCGTCAGCCTTGCGCGCGAAGAGAACGTCGCCGTGCGCCGAGCAGAAGAGCTCCGGTCGCCCGCCTCGCATCCTCTCTTCGGCCAAACGGTAGCGCGTCGGAAAGGACGTTCCGTAAACGCGGATCGGCGCTGTTGCGTGGAGGCCGCTTTCGCGCATAACGAGGCGCTCCGTACGTCCGGCAGGGTCGATCAGCCACGTGCCGTGGCCGAAGACGAGGCGCGATCCAGGATATGCACGTTCCAACACGCGGGTCAACGTCGATTCCTCGGCAGTCTCGTCGTCCACTCGGTCGGCGTTGGGCTCTATGAGGTCGGGTGCAGGTTCACACACCGACGGTGCAGCGCCTAACGACGCTGGTGCAGGCGTTCCGTCACTCGTGCTGGCGACGACATTGAGGAGCGCAGGCGCGAGTCGTGCCGACAGCTCCTTGAAGTTGGCCACTTCGCCGGGAGCGATGACCTCACTCAGCGCCAGAATGAGTGGGGCAAGTGGCGCCGAGGAGAGGATTGCTTTGACGGCAGGCTCGTCGCGAAGCTCGAGCGCGACCGGAGACGCGCCGAGCCGGCCGTATCGCATGAGAGCGGCCCACCGGTGATTTGCGCTCACCCACCGAGTGGTCGTCGATTGCCGTTCGCGCTCGGTCTCGCTCGGGACGCCGTCCCTAACGAGTCCCCACCACGCGGCGATGCGCCGCGCCTCTTCGCGCATCCGCGGAGATGCCGTATCAGGAAGGAATTGGACTACAGCGGCTCGATCACGGCCGTCGACGAGGAGCCGCACGAGACCGGGAATCCCCGTGACACGCAGAGTGCACAGGCGCGTGGGCTCGATTGCAGCGTGACACGAGAAGGGGTGCCTTCCATAGCGCAGCACCTCCTTTTGAGCTTTTGCGAGCGGCATTCCGGCCCGCAGGTTCCAGAGCACGAAAGGCGACTGGCCGCGGCGCTGGACGTAGCGGTACGCCAGCCAACCCAGAATCGCCAGCACCAAAACGGCGACTAACCCATGTACGGGCCGGAGCTTAGCTAAGGGGCGGCTCATCCTTAGAGAGACGCTTACTTTTCTGTAGGAGTCACAGGTGCCGCTGCCCAGGATCACCTAACGACGCCCGTTACGTCATGGAGGTCGCGTGAACTTGTCAGCCGCTACTGCCTTGCTCGTTGTGGACGTTCAGCAGGGCCTCGACGATCCGCGCTATGGCGTGCGCAATAATCCGGAGGCCGAACAGCGGATTGCGGATCTGCTGGCGGCCTGGCGCGCCAGCGGCCGGCCGATTGTGCACGCGCAGCATGCGTCTCTCGACCCGCAATCGCCGCTCAGAGAAGACAGACCTGGTAATGCGATCAAACCGGAGGCGCGACCGCGCGAAGGTGAACCGGTGTTCCGCAAACACGTCAACAGCGCCTTTATCGGCACGGAGCTGGAGGCGCACCTCCGCGCGAACGGAATAGAATCACTCGTGATCGTCGGGATCACCACCGATCATTGCGTCTCCACGACTGCTCGCATGGCAGCCAACCTTGGCTTCAACGTTACCGTGGTCGCGGATGCGACGGCAACGTTCGAGCGGCGCGGCCACGACGGGACCCATTACAGCGCCGACGTTATGCATGGCGTGGAGCTGGCGAGCCTGCACGAGGAGTTCGCGACGGTGCGCAGCACGCAGGATGTGCTTGGCGACGTGACGCAACCGACACGTCGTTGATGCCTAACAACATTTAGAGGACGCATGCTTCGAGTACGTCAAGCTGATCTGCCGTTCAGGGGAAGCTCGCACCACTTCGTCGGCGCCGATAACGGCGACGTCAACTGCTCGGTGTTTCTTTTCAACGGTGCGCCCGGTCGCGGGCCTGGACCACATCGTCATCCGTATGACGAGATCCAGTTCATTCGAGAAGGGCGCGGACTCTATAACGTGAACGGCGAGGAGTTCGAGGCCGTCGCCGGTGACATCCTGATCATCAAGGCCGGTGAGGTGCACAGCTTCAAATGCATTGGAGACGGGCCGCTCGTTCAGGTCGATGTGCATCTGAGTCCGCGCTTCATCCAGGAGAACTTGCCAGCGTCATGACGCTCAGGACGGTTGTCGCGCTGTTGGTGCTGGCTGTGAGCCATGCCGCGGCACAGCCTAACGCGACGCGCATGGTCACTGTCGACGGTCATGCGATGCGCGTGCAGGTACTGGGACTCGAGAACCGCCAGCCGGGGCGTCCGGTCATCGTACTCGAGGCAGGAATAATCCAATCGCTTGACGCATGGCTCAGTCTTCCGAGGGCGTTGGCGGAGATCGCGCCCGTTATAGCCTACGATCGAGCAGGCCTTGGCCAATCCGCGTGGGACAACAAGGCGCCGACACCACGCCACGTCACAACCAGGTTGCACAACATGCTGCAGCAGGTCGGCGCGGAACCGCCGTACCTGCTGGTCGGCTATTCCTGGGGCGGCGTGCTAGTACGGTATTTCGCCGGATATTACCCTAACGAGATCGCCGGCATCGTATACGTCGATCCCGGGCCGACGGTCACTCAGTCGGTCGCGGATAACCTCGTGCCATTCGAAGCCATCGGCGCTGGCCGGGCTGGATACGATGCCTATTGGCGCACCTTCGGCGCGCTGTTCGAGCGGATGTCACCCGCCGGCCGTGCGGAATTCGGCGCTATGCGCAGCTTGATGGAAAGCGACCTCGCCCAGCGTGACTTGCGGCCGGTGCCTAACGTACCTGTCGTACTCATCATCGCGGCCAAATACCTGCATCTCGAGGGCATTCAGCTACCGTACGATACGCGTGCGCACTTCGAGGCCGACCTGCGGCATCGCATCAAGAAGCTCGAGGACTGGGTACTTTCCTCATCGCGCGGAACGCTCATCGTCTCCAACCACACGACGCACGCCATCCCGCGCGAGGATCCCGATCTCATCGTCTGGGCGGTTCGTCGCGTGTTTGCACATGTGAACGCGCCGCGGTAGCAGGTCGGCCCTACACCGTGAGCGTGCGCTTGCGGCACCCGCACGGCAAAAAGGTCCAGCCCGGCACGCGCAATTCCATGAGATGGCTGTGAATTGACATCTGGCGGTCGCCTTTTAACGTCGAGTCCCGGTCGGTGCCGCTCTGGCTCGATCGACGTGCGCCGACTGGAGGTACCATGCGCAGCAGTGCAGCAATATGTGTCGTTTTGTGCGCCATTCTCGCGGCGTGCGATGAGGAGACGGGCCCGAACATCAGCGGTGTGCATGGGCTAAACATCGTGCGAATCGAGATTTCGCCAAAGCTCGATACCCTGTTCGTCGCCGATACCATAAGGGAAAGTGACCGGCTGCAGATGACTGCGGAGGTGATCGGCTGGACTGGAACGGCGATGGGTAACATCAAGCTTGCCTGGTCGTCGTCGGATCCGAACGTTGCAACTGTCGACGAGAATGGTCTCGTTACGCCGACGGGGTTCGGTACCACGATCATCCAGGCGTCCGCGACGAAAATCGCGAGAGCAACAATCGTCGTGCTTCCCGCAGCACGCAGTGTCCAGGTGACGCCGACGTCCGCATCCATCCTGGTCGGGAGTACGATCGAAGCATCTCGTGACACCCTGCGCCTGCGCGCTACGGCATTGGACAACCTCGGCAACGCCATCGCGGGGATACGGTTTGCGTGGTCGTCCAGCGCGCCGTCCATTGCGACGGTCGACGCCACCGGACTGGTGAGCGCGCGCGCGTTAGGCGTCACCACGATCACGGCGCAAGCGGGGACACGCAGTGCGACGGCCAGCGTCCGCGTGGCGCAGGCCGCACCCTAAGCCCAGGCTTCCCGCGTTCGTTAGGTAGGAGACGGCCGCCCAGCGCGTAATTCGGTTGCAAATGGCGTGGCGGCAGTCCCACAGGGGTGCCGCTTCCGACGGCGTCGAAAGTCAGCCGCTATCAGCCAGCTGCCTCGCATCGGCTATAACGACCCCCCTTTAAGACCTGCGAGAGCAGCAGAACCGGCAGTTTCTGCCAGTCTCACTTCTCGCACGGAGTTTGTATAGTCGAGTCCGCTCCCCCCCATGAGCCCGCCAACTCAAAAGAGGTAGACGGACATGCGCAGTACCGCGCTTTATGGCGCTATGTGCGCCGTGCTGGTGTTTGCTTGCTCGGATGACGAGACGGGTCCGAACATCAGCGGCGTAGACGCAATCAACATCACCCGCGTCGAGGTCTCTCCGACCCTCGATACAATGTTTGTAGCGGACACGGTGCGGGCGACCGATCGCCTGCAGATGAGTGCGCAGGTATTCGGCCGAACGGGGCAACCCATAGCGGGCGCAAAAGTAGCGTGGTCTTCGTCTGACGCTTCCGTAGCCACCATTACCGAGACCGGAGTTGTCATACCGACCGGTTTCGGAACGACCACGATTAGTGCGTCCGCAGCCAAGGTCGCCAAGGCCACGATCGTGGTGGTTCCCGCGACGCGCAGCATCCAGATAACGCCGACGTCGGATTCGATCTTTGTGGAGGATCCGGTAATCACGACTCGCGATACCGTCAGACTCCGCGCCGTCGCCTTCGACGACAGCGGCAGGGTGGTGAGCGGTATTCGCTTCTCGTGGACGTCCAGCGCTGCTGGCGTTGCAACCGTCGACGGGGCCGGCCTTATCAATGCGCGCACGTTAGGCGTCACCACGATCACGGTACAGTCGGGCGAGCGTACGCGCACCGCGACGGTTCGCGTGGCGCCTATGGTGAAATCCATCGTAGTGACAAGCCCGGTGACGACGCTGCTCGCGCGCGATACCGTGCAACTCCGTGCCGTCGCGTTAGGCTACGACGATAAGCCGATGCTCGGACGCACGTTCACATGGTCGTCATCCAGTCCGGCAACCGCGGACATCGATGCAAACGGCCGAGTGATCTTCTTGCGGTCGGGAAGCGCCACATTCACGGCGAAGAGCGCACAGACGACAAATACGAACACAGTCACTGCTCTCGAACGGCAGTTATTGGCTATTTCCAGCGGGGACGACTTCACCTGTGGGTTCACAAACCTTGGTCGCGGCTACTGTTGGGGAGTCGGAGACATAGGGCAGCTTGCCACGACCGCGGACAGCACCTGCTTCGACGCCAGCGACCTTCCGGTGCGCGGGCTCCCGGGCGAGCAATACGAGTGCACGCTATCGCCTAAGAGGAATGCGGGCGCCGAGCTCGACTTCGCGGTTGTCGATGCAGGCGAAAACTCGGCGTGCGGCATAACGACGCAACACCTGATCTACTGCTGGGGCGATGACACCCACGGGCAGATCGGAAATGGGCTCAAGGGCGGCGGAAGTCAGCCGGCGCTTGCGACTGTCGCGCAGGAACGTTTCGATTCGATCACGGTCGGTGGTGCGCACGCGTGCGCACTGAACACTGCCCGTCAGGCATACTGTTGGGGGAACGACGCGGCGGGACAGCTCGGCGACAACCGGCTGGTAAACAGCACAACTCCAATCCCGGTAACTGGGGGCCTGACCTTCAGCTCCATTTCAGCTGGGGGCAACCATACGTGCGGCATTTCGAATAATCAGGCGTACTGCTGGGGTGCGAACGAGTCCGGTCAACTTGGAAATGGCGTGGCGGGCGTCAGCAGCGCCGTTCCGGTGCTCGTCGCCGGAGGCAATTCGTTCGCTGCCGTGAGCGCCGGCCGTGCTCACACATGCGCAATCACCACAGCAGGGGCGATCATGTGTTGGGGCGCCGACGATGCTGGACAGATCGGTGGTGGTGGACTGCGATCCATTCCAGTCGGCGTTGCCGCCGGGGCCTTCACGAGAATCAGCGCTGGTGCGCATCACACGTGCGCGCTCGCCGCGACCGGCGCCGTATCATGCTGGGGATCCAACGTCTGGGGGCAGCTGGGCAACGGCACCGTTGCGCCGTCCTCGTTAGGCCTCGTATCCGGCCAACTGTCATTCAGATCGATTAGTGCCGGTGCGGAGCACACCTGCGGTATTACGACCAACAATGAAACCTATTGTTGGGGCTCGAATGCGTTGGGGACGCTTGGGAATGAGCTCCAGGCAGCTTATCGCGCCACACCCCAGAGGGTCGCCACACCGCGCTGAGGTAGCTAACGTTGTCGCTGACCATGCAGGTCAGCGACCTGGAACGACTGTATGACTACGCCTACTGGGCAAACAGCAGGCTGCTTGCGGTCGTGGGTCGGCTGAGTCCTGAGGAGTTCACGCGCATAATCGGCGGCAGTTACGGGTCGATCCGCAACACGTTGGTGCATACGCTGAGCGCGGAGTGGGGTTGGCTCGAGCGGTGTGGTGGGCCCGCGCGAGGGCCACGCCTCAAGGCGGAGGACTATCCCACGGCGGATTCCGTGATCACCGTGTGGACGAAAGTCGAGCGTCTCGTGCGCCAGTACCTGGCGACCCTCTCCGATCAGGACCTAACGCATGACGTGGAATTTTCCCTGGGGCCGGGAGCCACGCACATCATACCTCGCGGCTACTTGTTGCAGCATGCGGCGAACCATGGTGTGCATCATCGGGGACAAGTAGCACTGATGCTCAGGATGCTCGGCCACGCGCCGGGGGATTTCGACATCCTCTATTACGACGACGAGAAACTGGCGACCGAGCGGACATAAAGGATGCCGGCCTAACGAACGCTGAGTTTCACACAACGAGCTCGCCCGATGCTTCTCCTCCTTACCGCACTGGTTGGCCTTCTCGTCCCAAACGGCTTCTTTTTGTACTGGCTATTCTTTGAGTTCAACGGTTTCGGTCCTGTGCTGCAGAACAAGCTCGCGCTGGGCTTCATCCTCGATGTCCTGCTCACGCTCATTGTGCTGACGGTGTACTTCGCACGGCATCCGATCGGGCCGGTACGATGGTACTGGTTTGTCCTCCTTTCGTTTCTTGGCGGGCTTGGATTCAGCCTTCCCCTCTACTATTGGATGAACCGCCGGCAGGCTGTAGCCGCCGCCTAACGAGACCCTTCGGTGGACCACGATCTCGAGAGCATGACACGCGATCAGTTGATCGCCGAAGCGAAACGGCTGCGAGCTGGCATTCGCGGTCATCGCGACAGTAGCGGACATGCGCTCTGCTGGCATCATCCGGCCTTGTGGGGCCTTTTGCCTGAGAAGACGGACCCTCTGCCCATCGTTCCAACGTGGCCTGAGTTCTTGCGAGGTTGTCTGCGCTACCGTGAATCACTCGACACACAGCTTCCCGACGCACCACGTTCTGACGCCCCGTATTCGGGCCGCTAGTCATCATGGCGCATCGTTATGCAGCGTTCCTCCGGGCCGTGAGCCCGATGAATTGCAAGATGCCCGAGCTCAAGAAGGCCTTCGAGGCGGCGGGCTTCACGGAGGTAGTCACGCGGCTCTCCAGCGGCAACGTGGTGTTCAGCGCGCGGGCGGCTGCAGAGTCTACCCTGGCACGCAAAGCGGAAGCCGCGATGCAGAAACACATGGGGCGTTCGTTCCTCACGATTGTCCGTCCGATCGAAGAGCTGCGCGCCATTCTCGCGCACGATCCCTACCAGCGTTTTACAATCACGACCGCCGAGAAACGCATCGTCACGTTTCTCCGGGAGACGCCGCCCAAGGTCAAGCTTCCGATCGAGATCAACGGAACGCGCATATTAGCCACAGACGGCCGCGCGCTCTTCAGTACCTACGTGCCTACCGTCTCAGGTCCCGATTTCATGACCCTGATCGAAAAGAGCTTCGGCAAGGATATTACGACGCGGACTTGGGACACCGTCGTGAAGGTCGCCAGGTAGCGGCGGGCGGCCAGTGAAGATTCGTTAGGCGCCTGCCCGGTGGACATCGACATCCGACTACTCGGTCCCGGCGACGACAACTACCTTGCGCGTGTGGCGCCCGAGGTCTTCGATCACTCGATCGACAGCGATCTGCTCACGCAGTTTCTCAACGATCCGCGACACCACGTTGCCGTCGCCATCGATCGCGAAACCGTCGTCGGCTTCGCCTCCGCCGTGCACTACATCCATCCTGATAAGCCCGTCGAGTTGTGGATCAACGAGGTTGGAGTCGCGCCAACGCACCAGGGTCAGGGCATCGGAAAGAAACTGTTGCTTGCGTTGTTCGATCGGGCGCGCGCACTCGGCTGCACAGAAGCGTGGGTGCTCACGGATCGGTCCAACGTGGCTGCGATGAGGCTCTATGCTGCCGTTGGTGGTGATGCCACTGATAACGTGATGTTTACGTTCGATCTCTGAGCGGCGCACAACCATTAGCAGCGTGATCTGTTGCCGAGGCACAATCTCTGCGCTGTGCTACGTCACACAGGATGGAGCGGGAAATGGCGCGCGAAGAAGAAGTTGATACCGAGGTTCCACTCAAAAAGAAGCTCGACGATCTCTACAAACTGATCGAAGGGATAGAGATCGCGATGTTCACCACGCGGCGGCCGGATGGCCAACTCGTCTCGCGCCCTATGGCCACGCAAGAACGGGAACCAGGAACCGATTTGTGGTTCGTCACGGATATCGAGTCGCAGAAAATGGATGAATTGCAGCACGACCCACACGTCTCGCTCGCGTATTACAACGTCAAGACGTGGGAGTGGGTATCCGTCAGCGGCCTCGTGACGATCTCCCAGGACCGTGAGCTGATCCGCCAGCTGTACAAGCCCGATTGGAAGGCCTGGTTCGGTGACGAAGGTGGCGAACGCGACGGCGGGCCTAACGATCCTCGCTTCGCGCTCCTGCTAGTGGATGCGCTGAGTGTCTTTTACGGAAAGCGGAGCAAGCCCAAGCCCCTCATGCTGTTCGAGGTCGTGAAAGGGATGGTCACCGGCTCGCAGCCCGATGTGTCCGATGTCCGTCACGTTACCGAGCGGGAGATGCAGCAGCGCGATACGGTGACTTAACGCGGTACGACCACGAAGGTGGGCACGGTGCTTCCGCCGCCGGCGGTTACGTTGAGCAGCGCGGCGGTTGAAAGCCGGGTCAGCAGGCCTTCCATATAGTCGCCGTGTGTGACGAATGGCGCCGTGTCCAACATACGATCGGCAAACTCCACCCCCGAGTCGGTCCACGAGGGATATGACTCGCTGGGAATCGCCACGCGCTCCTGGACGATATGCGGCGAGCCTAACGCGTGGCGGATCGCGCCTCCCCAGACAGCATCGTCTACGTTCCAGCCCAACACGACGCCTTCACCGCCATATGCGTCGCTCGGCTTCAATACGAGCTGTTCGCGCCGCTCGTGAATGAAGGAGACGAGATCCACCTGGCGCCCCTTGTACGTAGTGGCGCGCTCGTGAACGACTCGCGTCCATGGGATGCAGTCCGCGATCGCCGCACGTTCCGCGTCGTTGAACATCGCGGCGTTCGCTTCATCGCTCAACATGGCGAGGCTCGCCTTCTTGTGCAGGATTTTACAACGAAAGCCATCGACCATGCACACGGCGCGCTCGCGGACCGCGCTTACCACATCGTGGTCCAGCCCGCAGCGCTCGACCAGCTCCGTGATGAGAACGCGCTTATAGATGAGATCTACTGGCGCTCCTTCGAGCCAGAGCTTGCCGCCCCGATAGTCGCAGGCGCGGGGGTCGGCGATCACACAGTGCACGCCTAACGCCGCGAAGGCACTCTGGTACAACACGAATTCCGTTCGCGTTGGAACATCGTCCCAATCGAGGATGGCGACACGGGGCCTCTTTCCGGCGCCGGCAAACACACGGTAGGTGTCGAGCAGGGCGCCGATCACACCAGCGCGCGCTGGAAGCGGAAGGATCTCGTAGTGCCGCGCAAAGGCGCGCATCGCCGGCAGATCGATGAACGCTGCCGACAGCTCATCGTTGTACGCTGCCCCGGCAGGCGTCTCCGCATTGTACTCCGTGAGCCCAAGTGCTCCGGTCTCAGGAACCCAGAAGAAGTCCAGCCGCGAGGTTGGACTCGGCTCGGGGAAGCCAGGGTCGGCGTGGATAAGCTCCTCTTCCCATGACTCCAGGCCGAACTGTGCGCGGAAACTCGCATCTTTCAGCGCGCGATCGTAGGCGGTGCGAAATGCGCGCAGGATTGCGCGGACGCGCTGCTGCAGTTGCATCAGCTCGGCGACCGTGATGAGACGCGGACGGAGCACGGTACAGAGCGCGCGGTTGCCGAAGACCAGCTGGCGGCTGCGCAGCTCGCGATCCAGCTGCGTGGCCGTTTCAGCAGCAATATCTGGCGTTAGGCAGTCGTGATAGACCGTAACCGGCGATTGCACCGTCAAGGTACGCGACTGATGGCGGGCCCGGGCCCTGATGTGCGTTTGGGAACGCTGCGTGACGCCTTGAAGAAACGCGCCCAGCCCAGATCGCCCGCCTGCGTTCGCGGTTCCTTTGCAAACCTGATCGCCGTATCGGCGAGGTGTTTCACCGCCCATTCGAAGTAGGAAGGCGTGAGCGAATAGATGTCCATGTCGGGAGCGCAATTCATGAAGTCGATCGCGTAAGGAACGCCGCCCCTGATCGCCCACTCGATCGAATTCATGTCGTAGCCTAACGCGCGGCAAATCGCCCGCGACTGCTCGACGATCCTGCTCCCCATGTCTTCGGAGAGGTGCGCGTGTTCCACGATGTACTTGCGCTCGCGCGGGTCGTACTTCATGGGCAGGATGTCTTCCTGCCCGAAGCAGAGGCAGCGCACGAAGTGCTCGAACACGATGAACTCCTGCACGATCATCGTCAGCAGCCCGGATTGATCGTACGCGTTGATCAGCTCCTGCAGCGTATGGCAGATGTGCACCTGCTTCCACCCGCCGCCGTGGGCGTCCTTGAGCACGCAGGGGAGACCGACATAGTCGATAATGCCCTGCCAATCGAGCGGGTAGACGAGGTTGCGCAGCGATTCGGTGGGGACGATTCCGGGGACGTACTCCTTGTTAGGCAGGACGACCGTTTTGGGAGACGCGATGCCAAGCTTGGTGACGAGCGCCGCGCCGAAGAACTTGTCATCGGCCGACCACATGAACGGGTTGTTGATGACCGTCTTTCCGTCCAAAACCGCCTTCTTGAGGTACGCGCGATACATCGGCACTTCGTGCGAGATGCGATCGATCAGCACGTCGTAAGGCACTGGATCGTCCATGTGCTCTGCGCCCACCTTCGCGAGCTCACATTCAACGCCGGCGTCGCGCGAATTCACCTCTTTGATGAGCTCGGGCGGCATGGACCATTCGCGCCCGACAAACAATCCAATCTTCTTCGTCATTATCCCTCCGAGCTCCGAGTTCCGAGCTCCGACCTAGCAGTTAGTCATGCCCACCCACGTACATCGCAATCTGCTTCTCCCAGATCGGCCAATCATGCGCGTGTCCGTCCCAAATGCGTAAGGCGTTGCCGATTCCTTTGCTCCAGAGGATGCCGGAGAACTCGCAGTTGTCCTGAAAGGCAGGATCCTCGCGCCCAATCGTTAGGATGATGTCCTGTCGTCTGATCGCATCGATCCGTTCATTTTGCCACTCATGTTGCACGAAGTCGAATGGATTGCACTGGTAGACGATGTCGTCCGAGTAACCGCCTGTCATCCCTTTGATGTCGTACATCCCGCTCATGCCGATCACGCGGTGAATGAGGTGTGGATTCCTCAAAGCGATACTCATTGCGTGAAAAGCACCGAAGCTCGCACCGGTCGCGATGACGAACGGGTTGTTGTTCACGTGCGCGGTAAAGGGGAGCAGCTCATCGCGGATGTATTTGTCGTAGAGCAGGTGGCGCCGACCGCGCTCGCGTGGGTGGATGTCCTTGGCGTACCAGCTGATATCGTGGTTGTGATCGAGACACCAGAGCTGCAGCCACCCCTTCTCGATATGCTCCCGCAGGACGTCGGGCATGTAGCGATTGGGCCACTCGTTGTGATTGCCCATCGTCGTCGGAAAGGCCAGCAATCGAGCGCCGCCCTGACCGAACCATCGCACGTGCATATGTCGGCCGACGGAGGGGCTATACCACATGTGATGGTGACCGGGGACCCGGGTACTCATGGCGGCCGAAGCTACGTCCGCACCCCATTGATACGGAAGAACGCTACTGAATGCCGTCAGTGAACACCGAGAAGAAATGGAAGCGCACGCTTGAACCGCCGCCCCCAGGCAGCCTCGTTATGCATGCCGCCCAAGTCCTCCACGTACCGCAGATCTCGGCCGCGCTTGTATCCTTTCGATTCGAGCAGGTCGCGCATGTCGCGTGCGTTTATCAAAGTGCGCGGTCCTTCGCGTGTCCCCGTGTCCAAATAGATACGCCCGGGCACAAAAGGCGCCTCTTTCACGCAATCGAAGATCGCTCCACCGCCGAACCAGAGGGCAGGGCTCAGTGCACCGACGAATCCGAACTGCGCCGGGGCGCGAAAGAACGCATAGAGGCTCAAAAGTCCGCCCATAGACGAGCCGACTATCCCGGTCGACGCCACGTCGGCTTGCGTACTGTAACGCTCATCGATCATGGGCTTGAGCGTGTTGACGATGAAATCGACGTAAGCGTCGCCCAGTCCACCGCCGCGCTCTCGGTCGACGAACGGCGAGTATTCGTTGAGACGCTCATTGCCACGGTTGTGAATCCCGACGACCAGCGCGCGACGTGCTTTACGCGGAGCATGTGCGATGGCGCGATCCACGCCCCATTCTCCCGCAAACGCAGTCTCAGGATCGAACAGGTTCTGACCGTCGTGCATGTAGATGACCGGATACCGGCCCGCACTGCGGTCGTAAGACGCGGGTCGATAGACAACGATGTCCCGCGTGTTATCCAGCTCGGGGCTGTAGACGTCGCTGAGAACGTCGAGCGTGCCCGGTGGCGCACGGCGGCGGGTAATCCATTTTGCCAGGAAGCTGCGGCTGATCGGCATCGCGCGCGCGAATTTAATCGGCACACACTGGCGAGCCGAAGGGCCGCCGGGGACGATCCGCTCGAGGTACCTAATCCCGCTCTGACGAGAATAACGAAAGCTGTTCATCCGGCGCCGGCGCTTTGAGCGCTACACGCGCAAATACTCCGATCGCCACGGTGAGTACAATGCCCGCGGCTGCCGCGCCGATCAATGCGTTCGCTCGCTCGGCTTCCGCATAATGCCACGCCGCAAGCATCCCGGCCGTCACAGCGATCAGCATTCCAATTGTCGTTATGCGGAGCGCGCGCTGCTCGCGCCGCCAGAGCCAGTAGCCGCCTGGGATCAGCGCCAGTCCCGCAAGGAGGTCGAGCGCGAGCACGGCAAAACCCGGCGCTGTATCGGTGTACGCGAGCCCCCTCAACCCGTTCCACACCAGCGCCAGGCCTAACGCACCGACCAGGATGCCTAACGCGCGCGCGAGGAGCTTGCGCATTACTGCGCGTAAAGTTGCAGGCGCATCCCGACTTGATCCGCCATTTCGCACGTAGCCTGGAAATCGGGGTGGCGCAGCGTCACGTAGCCGTCAGAGATGAGCGTCTGGATCCAGTTCCGCCGCTCGGCACCCACGGGGAGAAGATCGATGTGCACGATGTGCTCACCGTAGTCTGCCATGATCCCCTGCAGCCCCTCGATGCGCGTAATGCGGCCATGCCCCTGCGCGCGCTTGAAGACGTTCACCGCATTGTATTTGCGCGTGGTGTCCAGCGAGAACCGGCCATGCAATTCAGCTTCGGCGTAGCCCGCGAAGAGGTCGATGTCAGACGTGTAGTTCATGAGATCGACTGTATGCGCACCGGGGGGTCGCGCCGCAATCTCTCCGAAAATCGCTTCTCCCTTCGCCGTATAGAACCACTCCATGTGCGTCATGCCGGTCTGGAAGTCCATCGCGCGAAGCACGTCGTGGCCTAACGCGATCCCCTGTTGCACGGCCGGCGGCGTCATGTCGCGCAGGGTCATCGTCTGCGGGGAGATCCATTCCGTGCTGCGGGCAACGAGCGGATTCGGGCGATAGTAGCACACGTTTTCATACACGATGCGGCCGTCGATGCAAATCGTGTCGTACGTGTATTCGTCGCCTTCTATGAACTCTTCGACGTTCACCTCGTCGTACGATCGCACGCGCGCCAGCCCCTGCTCCAATTCCTGCATGGTGTTCGCGCGAATGGTATCCATCGAACCGGCGCCGGCGATCGGTTTCACGATGAGCGGGAAGCCGAGCATTTGCGCAGCGTCCTTCACGCCCTTGATCGACGTGGCCGAGGCGTGTTTGGGAGACCTAACGCCGGCGGCGGTCACACGCTGTTTCATCAGGTCTTTGTTGCGAAACGTCTGCGCCTGATCCACGCGCATCCCCCGGACGCCAAATGCCTCACGAAGTTTTGCGGCGAGAATGACGCCCGGCTCCCAGAGACACACCACGCAGTCAACGGTACGCTCGCCAATGGCGTCGCGGACGTGACGTACGACTGCGTCTTCGTCCATGAAGTTCGCGACCTTGATATACCCCTTCATGTTCTCGCGCGTGAGACGCGGCAGCTCGTGCTCGGGGACATCACTCACACCAATCACGTCCGCGCCGTGAGTGGCGAGGCCACGGCAGAAGTACGGCATCTCGCCGGGGTAACCGGGGGCCAACATAATGCTTAGCATTTCAACGGTAGGGCGGGATATAGGTGTTGATGGGCGCAGCTTTCAGCCGTGACACTAAAGCTGTGAGTCAACAGCTATGAGTGAAAGAGCTTCGAGCTCAAGGTTCTGTCGCTCAAAGCTGCATAACTCAAAACTGTCATCTCAGAGCTTTGGTTTCATGGCTCACAGCTCGCAATCAGCCGAGCTCTATTCTCATCACACTGACAATCTCCGACAACGCTTGCTCGACCGCTTGTGTCTCCGCATGCCTAACGATTACATACCCTTCGCCTTCGTAGCTCGGCGATCGGTCGCTCCCGATCTGCGGCAACTTCACATCCGTGATCAACCCTTCGAACGCGCGCGCAATTTGCTCCCACCCGTGTACGGCGCGCACGCGCCCCTCCCCCTGCCCCCGCAAGAAGGCCGCGCCGGCAGCGTACTTCCGAGTCGGCGCCTCGAACGTGTTGAAAATCATGAGCCGCGCCCACGCCTGCACGAAATCGATATCGTGCGCACGTGAGACGAGTGTCGTGATCTGCGCGCCCGGTGGCCGCGCCGCAACCTCGGAAATCGCCACGGTACCGTCCCGCCGGCGGAACCACTCCATGTGACTCAAGCCCGTCGTCATGCCTAACGCCTGTAGTGCACGGCCGGCCGCGCTCCTGATGTCGTCATAACGCGGATCGTCAACCTCGCGCGGGAGGACGAGGCACCACTGGATCCAGGGGTTCTCCAGAACATGCAGCGGCGTCGGGTAGTAATGCGTGAGCGAGTGCCACACGCTTTTGCCGTCGATCGAAATCGTCTCGAGGGAATGCTCTTCGCCGATGATGAACTCCTCGAGCAATACAGGCTGCGCGCCGCTCGGCGGGACGACCTCGAGCGCCGCACGTAATTGCGCGACATTCTCCACGCGGAATGTTTGATGCGCCCCCGCTCCAGCCGGCGGCTTGACCACCAACGGGTAACCCGACTTGGCGCCGAACGCTTCGCCCTGCTGCACCGAGCTGACGAGCATGTGCCGCGCGCACGGGATTCCACTCGCGCGCAACAGATCTTTCATGCGCGATTTGTCGCGGAAGTTGTTCGCCGCTTCGACGCTCAGCCCAGGAACGCCTAGTGTGGCACGCGCGTGCGCGAGTGGAACTTGTAATTGCTCGTACGCTCCGAACAATCGATGAATCGGCCCGTTGCGGGCCGACAATTCACGCGCCGCCCAGATCAACTGATTCTGGTCGAGGACATTACGCACGCGCCAGTGCGCAACACGATCGATCAAGGCCGGCGGAAGTTTGTCTGCTGGTTCATGCGTGATGACGCCGAGGTGCACGTCGGGGAGCGAGGCGATGGCCTCCATCATCCCCGTCGCGTTAGGCGAAAGCAGCGGAGCAGCGAACAGGACGAGCGGCACGCTAGCGAATCTGCACCGTGCCGCGTCCGAGCGCGACCGGCCAGCGCACGAGCGCTGTCATACCCTGTCGAGTCCTGTCGAGGCCGCGCTCTGACTTCGCGATCGTCTCTATGGGATACCACCAGATTGTACCGCCATCGTCACTTGACACCACGGGCGGCGTCTGCGAGAACGAAAGCTCCGTCGTGAACCACGCGGACGCGTCGAAGTCGCTGCTTCGCCACTCGAATTCGACGCTCAGTTGGCCATCCTGCGCGATGTGAAGGCGCTTGGAAAGCGATGGGCCATCGGCCGTTGTCAGGTCGATATGTGCAGTGCCGGCATCGATAACATGGCGGGCCTGAAAAGCCTTTCCTACCCACGAATGCAACGGCTCATATGCCGCACGTTCCAGCTCGAGCGGCGTTGTATTGGCAGAGAGGATCCGCTCCTGCAGCACGGCACGCACGTCGTGATCTACCGGCGGCAGCTCGGGCACGCTCAGCGCCTGTTCAATCTCATGGATATTCGGCGCGCCACCGGAGTCACTGCCGGTATGATGGTGCGTAACGGCAACGGGCGGCTCCCCGGCAATGTGCACAGCGTGATAAGGTTCGCGGCGCCGCGTCATCGAATCGACGAAGTTGCGGGCGTCGCTGAAGCGCGTGAGCTCCTCGATCGCGCCACCGCGATGCGGCGCGACGATCAGCGAGTAGCACTCGTTATGCAGCCACAGCTCGAGATGGCCGTCGACGTCGATATCGACCTCGTCGACGCACGCAACCTCTCCGATTCTCAGAAACCTTTCGGCAGCGGCAAGCTCCCGCCACACCGCTTCACGCAAATGCGGGAGGTATAGGCCGCCAAACACGCCGTGCCAATACGCGTCGTTGCATTGCGCGCGGCCGATCGCGCGCCGCGCTTCCATCTGATTGCCGTGCGCGCGGCACAACGAAGACAACGCGAGCATCTTCTTGT
>DATFBW010000423.1:0-6307 GCA_035253645.1 Gemmatimonadaceae bacterium
ACCGCGATCGGCTGTCTTCGAGCAGGCGCACCGCTTCGGCGCGATCGCCCCGCGCGACGGCGAGATCGGCCATCGCAGCCGTGATGGAGGCACCGAGCACGTGCGCGCCGGCAGCTTCCGCCAGTGGGAGCGCGTCGTAAAGATCCGCCGCCGCTTCGTTAGGCGATCCCCGGAGGACATGCAACCTTGCGCGCAAAGCGAGCGCTTCCGCGCGGGGTGCCGCGGCTTGTCCCGCCTCCGCCACGGCGAGCGCCAGCTCCACACCGTCGAATGCCCCGCCGAAGTCGCCAAGCTCCAGCGCTGAGCGCGCGATGCCGACGAGAAGAGAGAACACGATGTCGGTGCTCGTGTCGCGCGGCGCTTCGCGCAGTGCCCTCTCCAGAAGCTCACGCGCCAGCTCGTGCTCACCCCGCGTTTGAGCGCGTCGCGCCTGATCCACCAGCGCAGCGGCAGGGCGCAGCTCCTCCGGCATCCCGGCGTGCGGGATGACCGGGGGCGACCCACGGCCTGGAGTAGCGCGGATTGGCACTGTCGTAGGGCGGGGGAACCGGGGACGGGGCGGGCTAAGTCCTTACAGGAGAAGGACGAGCGACAGTAACTCGCGTCTCAGGAGCGCAAACTAGGAGCGAAGAGCGAGGAGCGGGGAGGGCGGGTGGATGGGCTCTGGCGCGATGCCGGCCCAATGCCAATGCTTGTGCGATGTCGCGGATCGTGTTGTACCTGCTGCTCTTGGCTGGTTTGATCGCGTGTGAGGGGTCCACGCTGGAGCCAATGCCGCTCGAGGTGTCGGTGGAAGCGAGTCGCGCGACGGCTGCCCCGGGAGACACGGTCATCTTCGTGGTGAACGCTCAGGGGGGAAATCTGCTCGGCATTGAAATCAATTACGGCGACGACGTCACCGAGCCGTTCGCGACGGCTGGTGCTCGCACGGCACGCGTGACGTTTCGCCATGCCTATTCAGCTCGCGCGACGTACCTCGTGCGTGCAACTGTCTTCGACGCTGCGGCGGGTCAGAAAGAGGCGACCGCCGAGGTCCGCGTGAACTGATTGCTTGACGCATCCGCGAAGGGCCGTATTGTGGGCGTTTCGCGGGGCCACAGGGGTCAGGGGTCAGGGGTCTCTCTTCCTATAGGGAGGTGCGCATGCACCGAAAATGGTTTCTTCGCGTAGCCCAAATTCCATGTGCCGCGGCCATCGCATTGGCAGCCGGCCAGCTCTCCGCTCAAACGGGCACTATTAGCGGAAGAGTTGTCGCCGAAGGCAGCGGTCAGACGATCGAGGGGGCGCAAGTCTACCTCGTTGGAATGACACTGGGCACCCGTACATCGGCCAACGGCCGGTACACGATCGCCAACGTGCCGGCAGCGCAGTATCGCCTGCGCTCGCAGATGATCGGTTACCGGCCCATCGAGCAGGCCGTGACGGTCGTCTCGGGGCAAACGGTCACTGTGGATTTCACGATGAAGCAGCAGGCGATTTCGCTTGACGCGCTAGTCGTGACGGGGACAGCCGGGACGGCGCGCAACCGGGAGGTCGGAAACAGCATTTCACAGATAGACCTAACGGCAGTGCAGCCGCCCGCGAACGTCGGCGCTTTGCTGCAGGGCCGTTCCGCGGGAATGACCGTGATGCCCAGCTCCGCCGGTGCGGGGAGCGGATCGATGATCCGTCTCCGCGGTAACGTCAGCGTGGCGATGAGCAACCAGCCGCTCGTCTACGTGGACGGCGTGCGCATCCGCAGCGACGGTTATCAGCGCAACGTTCCGCCGACAGGATCCGATCTGCGCAGCGGCAACGACATCGCGAGCCCGCTCAACGACATCAACCCTAACGACATCGAGCGGGTCGAAGTCATCAAGGGTGCGGCTGCGTCAACGCTATATGGCACCGAGGCCGCGGCCGGCGTCATCCAGATCTTCACAAAGCGCGGGATGACGGGCGCCGCGCAGTGGACCGTCGACATTTCGCAAGGCTTTGCGCAGGCGCTGCCGTTCGGCCCCGATGAAAGTGAAGCACCGCCGAGCGACACGATTTGGGCCTGTGCCGTAGTGACGCCGTGTTCGGGGACCATGCAAGCGTATCGTGACAGCTTCCCGGATCGCTTCGACGGATTGCCGACGCGCGGCGTGTCGCGTGCGGGTGGCTCGTCCAAGTATTTGTTCATCGATCCGTGGCTGCGCAACGGGTACCAGCAGCGTTACACGGTTTCGTTAGGCGGCGGCGGCGAGGCGCTCAAGTACTACGTGTCGGGTACGACGACGGATGAAGAAGGCGTGCTCCCTAAAGACAAGGAGCAGAAGAAGGTCGTACGCGGCAACTTCTCGTTCACGCCGATCTCGAATCTGCTCTTCAGCTGGAACACGTCGTACACAAAGAACGCGATTGCGAACACGGCGGCCGGGAACAACGCGCACGGCCTAACGCTGAACGCGTTCCGCCGGGACAGAAACTACGCGTCGAACGACCGGCCGGAAATCGTCGAGCTCATGCTCAATCAGGAGCTCACGAGCGATATCGACCACCTGATCACAGGTGGCACCGCGAACTGGAGTCCATCGGTCAACTTCACGAACAAGTTCACTGTCGGGTTCGACCTCGCGCAGATCGAGAACCGCAATCTGCGGCCCTTCGGCTTCATCCTGGCGCCGACCGGGATCATCTCGAGCCGCCGCAATTCATATCAGAACCTCACGTTCGACTACTCGGGAAGCTTCGTCCAAGCGCTCCGCTCGGGACTCCGCGGTACGCTCTCGTGGGGCGGCCAGTGGGTGACAACAGATAACCGGGCAACGTCGGCGTACGGCGAAAACTTCCCAGGACCCGGCAAGCCGATCGTATCGAGCGGGGGCACCACGTTAGGCTTCGAAGAGCGCACGCGCGTGATCAACGGCGGTTTCTTCGGCCAGGTCCTCCTCGACGTCAAGGATCGTTACTTCCTGACAGTCGGTGGACGTGTCGACGGCAACAGCGCCTTCGGCGAAAACTTCGGTCTGCAGTACTATCCGCGCGCGAGTTTCTCCTGGGTTGCCTCTGAAGAGAGCTTCTGGCCCACGTGGAGCTCGGCGATGAAGTTCCGCGTTGCGTATGGTCAGTCCGGGCGCGCACCTGGTGCCTTTGATGCGGTGCGCACGTGGGAGAATGCCACGAACGGTTGGGGTGGTCAGCCCGCGTTCTTCCCGCGCAACGTCGGTAACCCTGATCTCGGTCCGGAGCGCACGACCGAGCTCGAAATTGGATTCGATGCGGCGTTCTTCAACGACCGTCTCTCGAGCGATGTGACGTGGTACAAGCGCGACATCTCCGACGCGCTCTTCAACGTGCGCCAGATCCCGTCCTTCGGCTTCCTGGAATCGCAATTGGCGAACGTCGGGAAGATGAAGAGCGACGGTGTCGAAGCGACCGCGACGTACACGCTGTTCGAGCGTCCCAGTTACGGCCTGAGCATCGGCGGTTCGATGCACTTGTACAGCAGCGAAGTCGTCTCGTTAGGCGGCGCCGCTGCGTTCTCGCTCGGCAACTTCGGCTGGATCATGGAAGGCCAGCCGATTCCGGTCATCCGCACCGACTTCTGCGTGACGAATCCGGAGGCGAAGGGTGCCGCGCCAGTCATCAGCAGTGATGTGGAAGATTGCACGTTCGGGCCGAACCTGCCCACGGAGACGTACGGCGTACACACCAACCTGCGCCTGCCTTACAACATCTCCGTAGTAGCGCGCGGCGAATACAACGGCGGTCACTACATCTCCGATGGTGCCGCGAACGCCGCCACATCGCGATCAGTGCGCTGGCCGGGTTGCTATGAGTTCTACACGCTGACGGAGACCGGTCGCGCGTCCGAGATCAAGGCGATCGATACCGCACGCTGCGTCGTCGCCGGGACGCGCGCCGATTATTGGATCTATCCGGCCGACTTCTTCAAGGTGCGTGAGCTCTCCATCAACGTGCCGATCCCGCAGCGCCTGCTGCGCGGCGCGCGCTCGGGGACGTTCACGCTGAGCGGTCACAACATCTGGAAGTGGGTGAACGACGATTTCAAGACGTTCGACCCGGAGACGGGGAACAACGGTGGGTTCGACTCCCGCGTGCGCTCGATCCTCGAGCACGTGCCACCGCCGGCCGTGTACAGCGCAGTCTTGCGCCTAACGTTCTGAGCCGGCCATGAGAACCCATCCACGAATCCCTAACGAGAGGTCACCCATGCGGAACATCGGCAGGCTTTGCTCCGTGCTGCTCTTTGCCGGGGCTGTCTCGTGCGACACCGAGGTCACGAATCCGGGGCCGGTGCAGGACGAGTTTCTCAATGATCGTAACGCGGCCGCCGCCATGGTCAATGGCGCCGGCCGCGCGTTATCGCAGGGCATCAACTGGATCGGCTACACCGGTGCGGCAGTCGCGCGCGAGATCCACCCCGCCGGCTCCACCGGCAGCTTCGGCATCACGCAGAAGTGGCAGAACGGTGACCTAACGACTGACGACTCCGACGTGAGCACGCATTGGGAACAAGCACAGCGTGCCCGCTGGGTTGCCGAAGAGACGATCCGGCGAATGGAAGCGGCGGGACCGCCGCCCACCGGCGCGCCGGCGGCTGAGCGAACCGCGTACTTCAATCAGCTGCAGCTCGCATATCTCTGGGCGGGGTTCTCCAACCGCCTCCTCGGCGAGAACATGTGCGATTGCGTAATCGACGGCAGTGCCATCCTGCCCCAGGCTACGTACTTCACACGCGCAGAGAGCTTATTCACGAAAGCGATTGCAATAACTGGTGGTACGGCAGCAACGATCGCCGCGCAGGCGACAGCAGCGACGGGGGGTCGCGCCGCAGTCCGTGTTTTTCTGAACAAATGGACTGAGGCGGTGACTGACGCTGGCCAAGTGCCGATCGCGTTCGTGTTCAACATGCCGTACTTCAACATCGGCAACGACGACCAGCGGAATCGCATCGCGTACGCCGTGGCGAATACGCCATATCGTGCGCACACGCAGTGGAACACCTGGCACTACAACTACCGTCAGGCGACCGGCGATCCGCGCGTGCCGATCACGATCACGAACCTGCAAGGTGACGCGGCGATCGAGTGCTGCGGCCGCGTGAATTTCTGGCCGCAGGCAAAACACCCGCTCTCGCAGTCGCCGATCCGCCTAACGAGCGGCCGCGAGATGCGGCTCATCGAGGCCGAGGCGAAGTTGCGCAACAACGACCTCGCCGGCGCGATGGTGTCGATCAACCTGGTTCGCACCAACGCGGGCACGACGACCGTCGCTGCGGCGACCATCACCGAAGCGTGGACGTTGCTCAAGCGCGAACGGGGGATCGAATTGTGGTTGGAAGCGCGGAGACTGGGAGATCTGCGTCGCTGGAAGGCCGCGAATACCCCGGGCGCGCTGGATCCGCTCGAGTCCGTCGGTGCCGCGGCGCACCTAACGCAACAGGATCTGTGCTTCCCGATTGGCCGTTCTGAGCGGGAAACGAATCCGAACCTCTAGGCAGTTTCCGTAATGACAGATCGCCGGCGCAGACTACCGCGCCGGCGTTTGTCGTTGGTTCCGACCCACGGACTCTCTAGGCTGAGATTGTCACTTCAAAGGTTACATAGCGTAACGGTTCGGCGCGTGGCGTGTTAGCGGGCCAGCTCGAGGAGGCACTAGGTTCCCGGCTCCCCGCCTGATTCAGTCGGGCGCCGATACAATCGCGGCCTAGTGGAACGTGAGTTCCTTCCGGCGGGGATACGGGTGGGAGCGGCGCGGATGGTCGTCGGATGATTCGGATCTTGATCGTTACTGATGTGCGCTTTTACCGCGAAGGTCTCGCGGAGCTCCTCGCGCGCGCGCACAACCTTGCTATAACCGCGACGGCGGCAAATGCGAACGATGCGCTGGCCCGCGTTCGCGAAGCGTGCCCCGACGTCGTGCTGCTCGACACCGCGATGCCTAACGCTTTAGGGATCGCTACTCAAGTGACCGCCAGCGCACCGAGCGCGAAACTGATCGCGTTGGCCCTCCGAGAAGCAGACGACGACATCATCGCATGGGCGGAGGCTGGTGCTGCTGGTTACGTCTCTCGCGAGAGCTCGCTGCCGGAACTCATCGAAACTGTCGAGAGCATCGTGCGAGGCGAATTGGTTTGTCCGCCGCATGTGGCGGCCAGCCTGCTTCGCAGGATCGGGACACTCGCCGGGCACGTTCGCATCAGCGGCTTCAATTCCAGCGCTGTGGCGGAGCTGACGCAGCGCGAGCGAGAGATCGCCGCACTGGCCGGGGCGGGGTTGTCGAACAAAGAGATCGCGCGGCGACTGGGGATTGAAGTGGC
>DATFBW010000424.1:0-5462 GCA_035253645.1 Gemmatimonadaceae bacterium
CCTAACAACTTGACGCCGCGTGAGCGTCCGGGCGCGCGCTCGATATACCCTTTATCGGCGATTGTTTGCAGGATGGCGGCGACCGTTTTGGTCGAACGGATCTGAAACCGCTGGCCGATTTCGCGCACGCTGGGCTGATACGTATTCTCAGCCAGAAAGTCGATCAGGTAGTGATAGACCTTGCGCTCGAGCGGGGTGAGCGGATCGGGCATTGCTGTTAGGCGAGATTCGCGAGGGCGCTGTCGAGCCGGCGCAACGCACGATCCCGTCCCAGCAGGACCAGGACGTCGAAGATGCCGGGACTCGCGCTGCTCCCCGTGAGCGCGACACGCAGCGGCTGAAAGAGTGCGCCAGCCCCGATGCCGCGACTTTCCGCAAGGTCGCGCAGCGCGTCTTCGAGTGCGGCGGCATCCCAATCGCTTGCTGCCAGGCGTTCACGCGCGGCACCCACAAGCTCGCGCCCGCCGTTTTTCCAGTGTTTTGCAACGGCGGCGGAGTCATACTCGACCTGGTCACGGAAATACGGCGCGGCCTGACGCACGATGTCGTCGATCGTCCGCGCTCGCACGCGCAGCAACTCGAGAAGTCTGCGATACCAGGGGAGACGCTCCGTGATCTCCTGCTCCGTCGCGAGGCCCGCCGCCACGATGTGCGGCGTGATCACTGGCTCGAGACGCTCTATTGGTGCGTGCGCCAAGTGCTGCCCGTTCATCCATTCCAGCTTCTTGGGATCGAAGACCGCTGCCTTCTTGAGGAACCCACTCTCTTCGAAACGCGCGACGAGCTCTTCGCGTGACATGACCTCGATATCGCCGCCGGGGGACCAGCCTAACAACGCCAGAAAGTTGACCATGGCATCGGCGAGGATACCCTGATGCTCGTACTCCGCGACGGAGGTCGCGCCGTGTCGCTTGCTCAGCTTCTTGCCATCGACCCCCAGGATCATGGGGAGGTGGGCGAAGCGCGGCAGCGGGGCGCCTAACGCTTGATACAGGAGGATCTGCTTGGGTGTGTTCGAGATGTGATCGTCGCCGCGCATAACGAGGGTGATGCGCATGGCGATGTCGTCCGAAACGACGGCCATGTTGTAGACCGGCGTTCCGTCGGAGCGCAGGATGATGAAGTCCTCGATATCCTTGTTCGGGAACTCGATGGGCCCATGTACCATGTCGTCCCACGCGGTCGTGCCTTCCGGGACGCGAAACCGGATCGCGTACGCCTCGCCGCGCGCGAGACGCTGCTCCTGCTCCTCCGCGGAAAGCTCGACCGCGGCGCGATCGACGCGAAACGCGTGACCACGCGACTCTGCCTCCTTGCGCAGGCGGTCCAGTTCCTCCGCCGGCGTGAAATCTCGATACGCCGCGCCGCTCGCCAGCAGCATACGCGCGTCCTGTTGATGTTGCGCCAGATTCGCGCCCTGATGGACGACGGCTTCGTCCCAGTTGAGCCCCAGCCACCGGAGACCATCGAAGATCCCCTGTGTGCTTTCCGGCGTGCTGCGCGCGCGATCGGTGTCTTCGACACGAAGCAGAAATGCGCCGCCATACTTGCGCGCGTACAGCCAGTTGTGGAGTGCCGTCCGCGCGACGCCTACGTGTAAGGACCCTGTCGGTGAAGGGGCGAAGCGGAGTCGGGGAGGGAGCGGCGTACTCATTCGTTAGGTATCGAAGCGGAGCGAGGAGCAGAGAGCGAGGAGCGACAACGTTTTCGCCCTCTTGCTCCGCGCTCCCCGCTCCACGCTCCTCGGACGGAGAGAGAGGGATTCGAACCCTCGATAGAGGTTTAGACCCCTATGCCGGTTTAGCAAACCGGTGCCTTCAGCCTCTCGGCCATCTCTCCAGTCTTGCCGTTCGGGAGCGCATCTTATGCCCGGCCGAAGGCGGAAACAAGGTGCCCAACTACAGCCGCCAACCTTCCGCGAGGAGAGGATGTCGAACGACGATTTCGTGGGTGTGTTGTGGCAGTCGAACCTTAACCGGAACGGTATGAGACTCGCTCGCTGGTTCCCTTTGATACTCGCATCCGCGCTGCCGTTCCAAATTCACGGCCAACAAGCAGCGAGCCAGGGAGAGGCTGCGGCGCCGTTAAGAGTGTTCATCGACTGCCATACGTTCTGCGACACGGAGTTCCTGCAAACGGAGATGACGTTCGTGCGATTCGTGCGCGATCGCGAAGCGGCCGACGTGCACGTCATCGTCACCTCCCAAGGGACCGGCGCCGGCGGCCAGGCGTACACGCTCACGTTGATCGGCCGCGGACAATTCGCCCGGCTTAGCGATACGCTCACTTATTCGACGCTGGCCACCAACACCGAAGACGATCAGCGCCGAGCTCAGCTGCGTTATCTGGGGCTTGTTCTCGCTCGGTACTCCGCGCGCACGAGCACTGCGGCGTACCTAACGCTTCGTTATCAGCCGCCCGCTGCTGCGGCGGCGGTGCAGACCGGCCCAGCGCGGGATCCCTGGAATGCCTGGGTCTTTCGCACGGGAGTGGATGGAGGCGTAGAGCAGGAGAGCCAACAACGATCGCTCGAGGGTTCGGCCGACCTCAGCGCGAATCGCGTAACCGCTGGGTGGAAGCTGACCAACAGCATAGAGGCCGAATACAACGAGAACAGATTCACTGTCGAGGAAGACAGCGCTCCCGCGTTCATCATCACCAGTTATTCGCACAGCATCAATGTCGATCACCTGCTGGTGCGAAGCCTCAGTGACCACTGGTCGTTAGGCGAGCGCGTCAGCGTGACGTCTTCCACGTTTCGCAACGACCGGCTTTCCGTGCGCGTCGCGCCAGCTCTCGAGTTCAACGTCTTCCCGTATTCGCAATCCACGCGGCGACAGCTCGTGCTGCAATATTCGATCGGTCTGAAGAGGGTGCGTTACGAGGACACGACGCTGTTCGACAAACTGCGCGAGACCATCGCCGATCAACAGCTCGTAATCGGTGCCGAAGCAATCCAGCCCTGGGGCAACGTGTTCTCGACGCTAACGGCCGCTCATCACCTGAACGATGTCGGTCGCAACAGGCTGACGTTTTTTGGCGGGATCGACATCCGCATCACCAAAGGGTTGTCGCTCGATTTGTTTGCGGAGGCATCCCGCATCCGTGATCAGGTGAACCTCGCCAAAGAGGGTGCGGACCTGACCGAGGTGTTGCTCCGTCGGAGACAGCTGGCAACGGGTTACTCCATCGACTTCAGCATCGGTATGAGCTATACGTTCGGCTCGATCTTCAGCACGGTCGTCAATCCGCGCATGAATCGCGATGGCAACGACTGTTGTTAGGTGGCGACGTACGCGCCCGCGGTATCGAGGACGTGCCGCACCTTCTTGGCTAACGCGTCAGGTGTGAAAGGCTTCTCGAGGTAGTGCACCCCGGGCTCCAGCACGCCGTGGCGCACGATGGCGTCATCGGTGTAGCCCGACACGAAGAGGACGCGGATGCCGGGCCGCTCTTTTGAGATGCGCTCCGCGACAGTACGTCCTCCCATGCGCGGCATGACGACGTCGGTTAGTAGCATGTGAATGGGGCCTTCGTGCGTGCTGCTGAGCGCGACGGCGCTCTCGCCATCGTGGGCCTCAATGACGCGATAGCCCAATCCGCTGAGCACGCGACGCATGATGGCGCGCACGGTCGGCGAGTCTTCGACGACGAGAATGGTCTCCCTGCCGCGCAGCGGCTCGATGTCGCCCGCTGCCGGGTCGAGGGCCTGCGCCGATTCGTCCACGCGTGGGAAGTAGATCTTGAACGTAGCCCCGGCACCTGGTTCGCTGTACACGGAGATGAATCCGCCGCTCTGCCTAACGATGCCGTAAACGGTCGCCAGACCGAGGCCCGTCCCTTCACCAGCCTCTTTCGTCGTGAAGAAGGGCTCGAAGACGCGCGCCTGCGTCTCACTGTCCATTCCGATGCCGGTGTCTGTGACTGTCAGCGCCACATAGCGCCCGGCGGGATAGAGCGCCTTGTTCTCCCACAAGGGTTCCGCGAACTCGACGTTCTTGGACTCGATGAGCAGCTGTCCGCCGTTAGGCATCGCGTCCCGCGCATTCACGGCGAGGTTCACGATGACCTGTTCCAGTTGTCCCGGATCGACCTTGACGGAACCCGCGTCGGCTGCCAGCACGGTCATGAGCTCGATGTTCTCGCCGATCAAGCGCTTGAGCATGGCGGTGGTACTCATGACGAGCTCGTTCGGCTGCAGCACGCGCGGCTGCAACACTTGCTTGCGGCTGAACGCAAGCAGTTGCCGCGTGAGGCCGGCCGCGCTCTGACCCGCTGAACGGATCGACTCGATATCCGAGCGGAAAGCGCCATGCACCCGTGTATCCGCCAGCAAGAGGTCGCTCGAGCTGATGATGATCGTCAGCAGGTTGTTGAAGTCGTGGGCGATCCCCCCCGCGAGCTGGCCGATCGCTTCCATCTTCTGAGCTTGTTGAAACTGGCGCTCGATACGACGTTGCGTCGTCACATCTTCCCACGCCGCCTCGACGTGCTGCGCTCCCGTTAGGCCATCGGTCAACAACCGCCCCGTGAACTGCGTGACGATGAGCGTCCCGTCGCGGCGCACGAGCTGAATCTCCTCACGCTTGACGAGACCCCCTTCCTGGAACCGCACGAGGAGCGTTGCCCACTGCTCCTGGTTGGCGACCAGATCGCGCGCATTGAGCTCGAGGAGCTGGTCTTCGGAATCGTACCCGAGCATTTCGACGAAGGCGGGGTTCACGACCGTGAACCGTCCCTCCAACGTCGCCGACGTGACGCCAATCGGGAATTCGCTGACGACGCGGCGATACTTTTCCTCGGAGCGCCGGAGCGCATTGGCGGCACGATTCCGCTCTGTGACGTCGTGCATGATGGCGATACGCGCGGGTCGGCCATCGAATTCGAACGAGTGCCCGCTCGTCTCTACTTCGATGAGCGTGCCGTCTTTCTTCACATGCCGCCACGCATCGCCTTCGGTAATGGCGCCATCGAGCTTCGCGATGGCCTCGCGCACGCGCGACACATCCTCGGGAGGACTCACGTCGGCAATCGTCATCGCGAGGAATTCATCGCGGCTATATCCATAGTGTTCGATAGCGGCTTGGTTCACAGCAAGGATGCGCCACGTTTCGCGGTCGAACACCCACTGCGGCAGCGGCACCGACTCGAACAGCAGCCGGTACCGTTCCTCCGAGGCTCTGCGTGCGGCGAAGGACACCTGGACACGGTCGACCATGGCGTCGAACGCTGCCGTGAGGCGCCCGACTTCGTCCCTGCGTTCCGACAGCCGCGTCTTTTGCGAGTAGTCGCCGGCTGCCACCGCGTCGGCCGCGTGCGTTAGGCGCGCGAGTGGCCCCGTGAGCGACACGCTGAGCCCGGCCGTGAGCAGTAAGCCTAACACGACGAGCAGCATGCCGAAGGGCCACGCGCGCCCCAGGAACCTCCGGGCCTGACTCACCGCTTCGGAACGAGACGATTCC
>DATFBW010000425.1:0-2338 GCA_035253645.1 Gemmatimonadaceae bacterium
GGAGGTCTATTACTTCGGCACACCCGCCGGCGATGACCGATTCGAGGAGGCGCAGACACCCGCCTGGATCGAAGTCGCGGACCGCGTCGTTTACGGGATCCCGGGCAATGCGCATCGCGGGTTTAAATTCGCCGACGACACACCCGGTCCGCCCTTCGATCCGACCGATGGCGAACGATGTACGACCGTCGAACAGATCGAGGACGCCCGCGCGTTTCTCGCGCATCGGTTTCCCGCACTCGCTCGGGCACCGCTCGTCGGAGCAGAGGTCTGTCAGTACGAGAGCACGCCCGACGCACACTTGGTCGTCGATCGACATCCGGCGGCAGCGAACGTCTGGCTGGCGGGCGGCGGTTCCGGCCACGGCTTCAAATTAGGACCGGCCATCGGCGAACTCATGGCGTCTCTGCTGCTCGAAGAGCGATCGCCGGATCCGGCGTTTCGCCTCGCCCGCTTCGCACAGCAAGCCGCGGCGGGATCGGACCGAACGTGGTCCTGACGGTTGACCGCGCGTGGATGTCGACGCGTGGCTACGCCGTGACAAGCTGCTGAACTTCGCGCCAGATCGACGGTTCCACTGGCACGCCAGCCTCGAGGTTGCGCCGCCGCGTCTGCAGCGTTCGCTCCCCTGGATAGCGCGCGTGCTCGCCGGGCGTGCCTGACGTGTGTAGAAACGCAATGACGTTGTCGGCGACGCGTGAGGCATGCTCGAGCGAAGGCACGGCAATCGCGATGAACCACTTGCGAGAGCCCGCTTTCTTTCTCGGGCTCGGTTGGAATCTGATACGTCGCTGCGCCGCCGGATAGCACCGCGGCGGCGAGGTCGAGCACGAGCGCAAGTCCCGATCCTTTCCAGAATCCGATCGGCAGCGGCCGCATCGAGGCTTCGATCGCGGCGGGATCGCGCGTCAGTTCGCCGCGCTCGTCGTAGCCGCCCGGGACTGGCAGCGGCTCGCCGCGAAGCCGGTACGATTCGAGCGCTCCCATCGAGAACTGAGACATCGCCATGTCAAGCACGACGTGGCCGCCGGCGCGCGGCACGGCAATGATCAAGGGATTGTTCCCGACTCGCGGGTTGCTAACGCCCCACGGCGGCAGGTTCGGCAGCGTGTTGGTCCAACACACGCCAATCGCGCCCGCGTCGGCAGCCTGCCATCCGTAACTGCCGCCACGCATCCAGTGGTTCGTATTTGCCAGCGCAATGCATCCCATCCCGTGCTCGCGCGCAAGCGCCAGCGCGCGATCCATGCACTGGTGCGCGTTGAGATTGCCTGGTCCGAGTCTTCCGTCCCAACGCTCCCACGCACCGAATCCGGCCACGCGTACCGGGGATGCGTGCACGTCGACGACGCCAGTCCGAATGGTGCGCATGAACCGCGGGAAGCGGTTGAGGCCGTGAGATGCGAAGCCGTCGCGGCTGGCGTCGGCGAAGAGCCGTGCGCACAGTCCCGCGCGGTCCGTTTTGAAACCGGTCTTCTCGAGTACGCGGCGCAGCGTCTCGAACAGCTCCTCGTATGGCACTCGCATGTCTGTGGGAGATACATGATATAGATTCCTTCGTTCCCACCGCGTACGACGGTGAGATCCAAAGATAGGTGCCAAGGTGCGTGACCCAGCGTGACGTACCGTAGCCGCAGGCCTTTAGCCCTGACACAGCGAATGATCCGAGTAGATCGACATCGAACGCCACGTGAGCTGTTGCCGAAGATCGACCGGCTGTTCGCCGTGTCGGCGGCGAAGATCCGATCGATCGAGGAGACCTGGCGTCCCGAACATGGCGCGCCTGTGTTCACCGTGCAAGGCCGGTATCAGGCTCGCGGCTGGACCGAATGGACGCAGGGGTTTCAATTTGGCGCCGCCGTCCTGCAATTCGATGCCACCGGCGATCGCGAGTTCCTCGATCTCGGGCGGTCGCGCACAGTGGAACGGATGGCGCCGCACGTGACGCACATGGGCGTCCACGACCACGGGTTCAACAACATCAGCACCTACGGCAACCTATGGCGGCTCGCGCGTGAAGAACGCCTCGATGCGACCGATTGGGAGATGCGCTTCTATGAGCTGGCGCTGAAGGTGTCGGGTGCAGTGCAGGCCAGGCGCTGGACGCGACTGCCGGACGGCGGGTTCATCTACTCGTTCAACGGCGCGCACTCATTGTTCGTGGACACCATTCGCTCGCTGCGCGCGCTCGCGCTCGGGCATCTGTTCGGGCATCAGCTGAGCGAGGAACAAGACGCGCGCGTGAGCCTGCTCGATCGCCTCGTGCAGCACGCCGACGCGACCGCGAGATACAACGTGTACTACGGCCGCGGACGGGATCGCTTCGACGTGCGCGGGC
>DATFBW010000426.1:0-7289 GCA_035253645.1 Gemmatimonadaceae bacterium
ATCGCTGGCCGCACGATCCAGGTCAGCGGGCTGCCGTATGTGGTGGCGGGAGTGTTGCCGGAGTCGTTCGAGGATTTGATGACGCCTAACACCGAGGTGTATGGCCCGTTAGGGTACAACGCTTCCTTGCCCTGGGCTTGCCGGTCGTGCCGGCACCTGCGCATGGTGGCCCGCGTGCGTGAAGGCACCACGGTCGATGCTGCGCATCAGGAGGTCGAGCGTTCACTCGCTGGTATGCGCGCGACGTTCAAGACGGAATACAGCAACGTCGGTGGCGTCCTCGAACGGGTAGACGCGTACGCGACCAAAGGCGTTCGCGCCGCCGTGCTCGCGCTCCTGGGCGCAGCCGTTCTTCTCCTGGTGATGAGCTGTGCCAATGTCTCGAGCCTCATGCTCGGCCGCGCCATCGAGCGGCAAAACGAACTTGCCGTGCGCACGGCGCTGGGGGCGCGTACGGGCAGACTTGTTAGGCAATCGGCTGTTGAAGCGGTGCTTTTGTGGATGATCGCCGCGGCCGCGGGGATCCTGCTCGCGCGGTGGGGCGTTCGTGCGCTGGTTTTGCTGAGTGCCACTCCGCTGCCGCGTGTGGAGCGCATGGTCGTCGACGGTCGCGTCATGATTTTTGGTATCGCCAGTGCATTCTTGTGCGCCGTGGTGGCCGGGGCGTTTCCCGCGGCGCTCGCCGCTCGCGCGGGACTCATCGATCGTGTGCGCAGCGGCGCACGCAACATCGTCGGCCGTGGAACGCAGCGTGTGCGGGGCGCATTGATCGTCGCCGAAGTCGCCCTCGCGTTGATCATGCTGTCGGGGACCGGGCTTTTGATTCGAACAGTGAACCGGTTGTTGGACGTGGATGTCGGATTCGCCGCGGCTCGCGTGGCCACGGTGAACAGCACACTGTCCGGTCCGCGCTACAATCAAGATGCAGCGGCGCTCGCCTATTACACTCAGGTGCTCGATGTCGCGCGAGCCATCCCCGGCGTCGAGGCTGTGGGGCTCACCAGTCAATTGCCGTTAGGTGGCAACTTCGATGCGTATGGTGTCCACCGGAAGGACAAGCCTTCCGCGAATCCGGAGGAGGACCCGTCCGCACAGCGCTTTGCGGTAACAGCCGATTACATGTCTGCCATGCGCATTCCGCTCATCGCCGGTCGCGCATTCGCCGCGACAGACAATGCGGGTGGACCGAGGGTCGCGATCATCAACCGTGAGCTGGCGACCAAGGTATTCGCGGATGGTTCGCCGATCGGAAAGGAGATCCTCCTCGGGGGGACGGATGACCCACCGTACACGATCATCGGAGTTGTCGGCAACGTTAGGCACGTCTCGTTGGATGGGCCGCAGGACTTTCAGGTCTACCACCCGATCGATCAGACCAGCTCCGCCCTTCCTGGTGGAATCGCCATCGTTGCCCGGACCCAGCGCGATCCGACCGCAACGGCGCATGCAATGCAGCGGGCAATCCGCGCGATCGATCCGAGCGTCGCTGTCGATCAGCCGCGCGCGATGCAGGATGTGGTCACGAGCGCCATGTCGCAGCGGCGATTCGTGTTGCGGTTGTTAGGCGTGTTTGCCGTTGTCGCCCTGGTTCTTGTGAGCGCCGGGCTGTACGGGGTGATGGCCGCGGGAGTGGCCGAGCGATGGCGGGAGATCGGTTTGCGGTCGGCGTTGGGAGCTTCGCGTCCACAGATCGTGTCGACGGTGCTCTCGCGCAGTGCGGCGCTGCTTGGCCTTGGCATCGTTCTTGGCGTAGGCGGGGCGGTGGCGCTCAATCGCTTCCTGACGTCGATCCTGTTTGGGGTGTCGCCGACAGATCTGCTTACGATTGTGTCCATGATAGGTGTGCTTCTAATAGTTGCCGCGCTGGCTTCGCTGATACCGGCGGGGCGGGCCATCGCCATCGATCCGGCGGCAACGCTAAGGAACGATTGACGGGAGCGGGGAGCGGGGAGCGGGAGCCAGGAAGTTCCAGGGGGTATGCGAAGCTTCGCTGACGGGGCATCTTGTTACTGGCATGAGTGCCCCCCGCCCGAACCTGCCTGGGACTCAGAGAGCGAGTCGGCCCGCCCTGGTGGTGCCGGTCGAACCTGGGACGTCTGGCGAGCGCAATCCGGGCATCCCCCTCGATCTCGATATCGTCCGAGCGATACGCGTCAACCGAAGCGCGGTCGAACGGCGCGCGGCAACCCTGCCGATGCGGCGGACGGTGAAGAAGGAGTGGCAGGCCGCCTGGTTGCTGCGGGCGATCACGGTGATGGACCTAACGACGCTTTCGGGTGACGATACACCGGGGAACGTGCGCCGCCTGTGCGCCAAGGCCCGGCACCCATTGCGCCCCGATCTGGAGGCTGCGTTAGGCGTCGGTCCTTTGAACATTCACGTCGGTGCGGTCTGCGTATACCACGCGCTGGTGCCGACCGCGGTAGAAGCACTCGAAGGCTCTGCAATTCCCGTTGCGGCGGTGTCCACGGGTTTTCCGGCCGGATTGAATCCTCTCGAGCAGCGCATCGCAGAGATTGGAGCGAGCGTGGACGCCGGGGCGAAGGAGATCGACATCGTCGTCACTCGCGCACATGTGCTGACCGGAAACTGGAGGGCGCTGTATGACGAAGTGCGTCAGTTCCGCGCTGCGTGCGGCGATGCGCACATGAAGACGATCCTTGCGACCGGCGAGCTGGCGACGATGACAAACATTGCGCGCGCGAGCATGGTGGCGATGATGGCCGGCTCCGATTTCATCAAGACGAGCACCGGGAAGGAGGTCGAGAACGCAACGCTGCCGGTGGGACTCGTTATGGTGCGCATGATCCGCGATTATTACGAACGGACTGGACATGCGGTTGGCTTCAAACCGGCTGGAGGAATCCGCTCGGCGAAGGGCGCGCTCGATTGGCTTGCGTTGATGAAAGAGGAGTTAGGCGAGCCCTGGATGAAGGCTGAGCTCTTCAGACTAGGAGCGAGCGCACTACTTACTGATATTGAGCGACAGCTCGAGCACTTTGTGACCGGGCGTTATGCTGCGGCCTATCGTCAACCGATGCCCTGAGTTAGCTCGGAGCTCGGAATTCGGAGCTCGGAGCAAGTCCGCTTTAGATTCCTGAGACCTTCTCCGAGCTCCGAGCTCCGAGCTCCGACCTATGGCCACAGTTGCAGAACTGTTCGAAACGATGGACTATGGCCCCGCCCCCGAGAGCGATGCTCCGGTGCGGGAATGGCTCGAGCGACACACGGACGGCTTCGGCCATTACATAAACGGCGCCTGGACTCAGCCCAGTGGGCTGTTTGACGTCATCAATCCCGCCGACGCGCGGGTCATTGCGCGGGTGTCGCAAGGCAGTCAGAGCGACGTCGACGCCGCTGTTGCCGCAGCGCGCGCGGCGTTGCCAGGATGGGAGGCGTTAGGCGGCCACGGTCGTGCGCGCTATCTCTACGCGCTCGCGCGCGCGGTGCAGAAACATTCGCGGATGCTGGCCGTGCTCGAGTCCATGGACAACGGGAAGCCCATCCGCGAGACGCGCGACATCGACGTCCCCCTCGTCGCACGCCATTTCTACCATCATGCCGGCTGGGCGCAGCTCATCGACACCGAATTCGCCGAGCACGTCGCGGTCGGCGTCGTGGGTCAGATCATCCCATGGAATTTCCCACTGCTCATGCTGGCGTGGAAAGTCGCGCCCGCTCTGGCCGCAGGGTGCACCGTTGTGCTCAAGCCCGCGGAATTCACGCCGCTCACGGCGCTGCGGTTCGCGGAGCTGGCGGACGCATTGAATCTGCCTAACGGCGTGCTGAACATCGTGACGGGGGATGGCGAAACCGGGAAAGCGCTCGTCGTTCATCCGGACGTGGACAAGCTCGCCTTCACGGGGTCTACCGAAGTCGGGCGCCATATTCGCAAAGCGACGGCCGGTTCCGGGAAAAAGCTGACACTCGAGTTAGGCGGGAAGAGTCCGTTCATTGTTTTCGAGGACGCCGACCTCGATAGCGTGGTCGAAGGGGCTGTCGATGCGATCTGGTTCAATCAGGGTCAGGTCTGCTGCGCTGGTTCGCGATTACTCGTTCAGGAGGGGATCGCGGAGCGACTCGAGGAAAAGCTGCGAGCACGCATGGAGCGGCTGCGCGTGGGATCTCCGCTCGACAAAGCGGTGGATATGGGGGCGATCGTCGCCCCTGTGCAGCTCGAACGCATCCGCAGCCTCGTGACGCAAGGTGTCGATGAAGGGGCGACGATGTGGCAGCCCTCGTGGGCGGTACCGCAGGAAGGGTGCTTCTATCCGCCCACGTTGTTCACGAACGTGGCGCCGTCGGCGACGATCGCGCAGATCGAGATTTTTGGGCCGGTGTTGGTGAGTATGACATTCCGCACGCCTAACGAGGCGGTGCAGCTGGCGAATAACACACCGTATGGTTTGGCGGCCAGTGTGTGGACGGACAACATCAACCTCGCGCTGGATGTGGCGCCCAAGCTCAAGTCGGGCGTGGTGTGGATCAACTCCACGAATCAGTTCGATGCGGCGGCTGGCTTTGGCGGCTATCGCGAGAGCGGATTTGGACGCGAAGGCGGGCGCGAGGGGATGTATGAGTACATGACGCCCAGTTGGATGAAGGAGCGGACCAAGGAGCACGGAGCGAGGAGCGAGGGGCCCCCCCCCCGCGGGAAAAATGGGCTCCGGATCGGCACCCCACCTAACCCTTCCAGCGCCGAAGCGTTCGGAATCCCGCCAATCGACCGCTCACCAAAACTCTTCATCGGCGGCAAGCAAACGCGCCCCGATGGCGGCTACTCTCGCGTCATCCGCGACGCCGACGGTGAGCCAATCGGCGAAGTCGGCGAGGGAAATCGCAAAGACATCCGCAACGCCGTCGCCGCAGCTCACGCGGCTGCGAGCTGGGCGCGCGCGACCGCGCATAATCGCGCACAGATCCTGTATTACATCGCTGAAAACCTGGCGACGCGCACCGACGAATTCGTTAGGCGCATAGACCGCATGACCGGTTTGGGCCACGGCGCCACCGAAGTCAACGCCACGATCCGGCGGCTCTTCACGTACGCCGCCTGGGCCGACAAATACGATGGCGCTGTGCACCCCGTCCCCATCCGCGGAGTGGCTCTCGCCATGAATGAGCCATTGGGGGTCGTTGGCATCGCGTGCCCTGACGAGTGGCCGCTACTTGGCTTCGTCTCGCTGATCGCCCCCGCCATCGCGATGGGCAACACTGTCGTCGCGATACCGAGCGAACCATGGCCCCTCGCCGCCACTGACTTCTATTCGGTGCTGGAGACGTCGGATGTCCCAGACGGGGTGGTCAACATCGTCACCGGATCAAGGGTAACCCTATCCAAGGTGCTGGCCGAGCACGACGAGCTGGATGCCATGTGGTTCTTTGGTCCGCGCGACGGTGTCGCGGAGGTCGAGCGTGCCTCGGCTCCGAATATGAAACGGACGTGGGCCGAGTGGCTGCCGCGGGATTGGTTGAGCGTAGTGCAAGGTGAAGGGCGTGAAATCCTTAGACGCGCCACTCAGGTCAAGAACATCTGGATCCCGTACGGCGAATAGGGTCCCCGAACAGCCGCCTAGCGGACTGAGCGGGATCAATTGGTACGCCCGTTGCCTAACCCCGACCACTAGCTCAAGATTCGGCGCGGGAACGTACCACCGCCATCGCGTCTTCAATACGCACGCACGTCCGGTGCGCGCGGTACCTAACGAGCAACCATCCCCAAAAGCATCCCCCGGAGGACCACCATGATTGAGGCTCGCACTCCCACCCCCCGCCGCGGATTCCTCGGCCGTCTTGCGGCTGTTGCCGCGGCCGCCGGAGTGTCTGCTGTGCCGCGCGCGATGTACGCGGAAACGTCGGCGCCGGCTGAAGACGAATGGCTCAACAAGCTGACCGGGAAGCATCGTCAGTTTTTCGATGCGCCGGCGCACGCTGACGGGCTACCGCTCGTTCATGTGCTCAATTACTACAACACGCTGAACGCCGCCTACAACGTGAAGGACAGCGACATCAGCACCGTCATGACGCTGTATGGCGCGCCTGCGTCAACAACGCTCTTCGCGTTCAATGACGACATGTGGGCGAAGTACAAGCTCGGCGCGATCCTCAAGTTCAATGATCACAAGACCGGTCAGCCGGCCACGCGCAATGTGTGGCGTACAGATCCGCAGATCGCTGGCTTGATCGTGGCCCCTCCGGCGAGCATCGAGGCACTGCAGAAGCGCGGCGCGATCTTCCTGCTGTGCAACAACGCGCTCAACATCTGGGCCGGGCTCGTGGCACAGGCCAACAGCGCGCAGCAGCCCGCGGTCCTGGCAGACCTCAAGGCCAACATGTTACCGGGAGTCATTCTCGTCCCGGGTATGGTTGTCGCGATTCAACAGGCGCAGGACAAGGGAGTCGCGTACAATCGGCAGTAAGCGTTAGGCATGACGCCCGCGCGCTCACTGCGCGCGGGCGTTTGTATAGCTGATCACTTCACCGTGGAGGGCGGAATGCGTAGACGACTGGCGCTGGTGATTTCTGCTGTGCTGGTATCGCTCACGACCGTTGGCGCCCCTGAGGCCTTGGCGCAGTCGAACATCCGCGTCGGCGGCTTTCTCGGCGCCGCCATGGACAACGATGACGACTGGCTCGTCTTCGGAGCCGAGGCACGGTATCGCTCAGCGCGAATGCAGTTCGAATTCCAGCCGCGCTTCCAGTATCAGTCGTTCACGGGTGGGAGCATGATGCAGCTCGATCTGAACATGTTGTTCAACTTTCGAGCGTCGATCTCCCAGATTCAGCCGTACGCCGGTTTTGGCGGTGCGTTCAATCGCCTGAGCATCGATGAAGACACGCCGGGCGTCGACCTCGACGACACAAACGTTGGCATCAACATCCTTCAGGGCCTGGTTTTCGGGACGAACCCGACATGGCGCCCGTACGCACACTTCGAGTACACGATGATCAACGATTTCCCCAATCAGGCGAGCATTACGTTGGGGATTTTGTTTGCGGTAAGTGGACGTATGGGAACGACAAGGCGTGCGTACTGAAGAAAGGAACGGGATCGAGGAGCGAGGAGCAGGGAGCAAGGAGCAAGCCCTGTAAAGAGTGACTCGCTCCCTGCTCCTTGCTCCCTGCTCCTTACTCCCCGCTTCTTAGAACGTCACGCCAAAGGTCAGAGGAAAGTAGTTGATGCTGCTCGCATCACGCTCCGTGCTATGATAGCGGGCCTCGAGGAAGCTGCGAAATCGCAAGAAGTACATCCTAACGCCTAATCCGGCGTTCCAACCGAACGCCGTCGA
>DATFBW010000427.1:0-4173 GCA_035253645.1 Gemmatimonadaceae bacterium
GACTCGTAGCCTGTCGTATCGACGAGCACCGCGAGCTTGGAGTGGTCCGGGCTGACCTCGAACCCACCCAGCGAGAAGAACTTCGAATCACCCGCTTCTTTGTTCTGATCGTAGATGACTTCCTCGCGCGCCGTTAGGCTCTGCTTCTTCCGCGCGAAGATCGGATACTGCTTCCCTTCTTCGGTGCGTGAGTAATACCAGTACGGCGCGCGCCAAACAGGCACCGACAGATCGCTCTGCTTGATGCGGCTCAGGATCTCCTGATAGATGTTTTCCTGGAGCCGTGCCGTATGTTTGGTAAATGCATCGGTATACGCATTCTCGGCTTCGAGATACCGCAGCACTTTGGGGTTGTCGCGATCGCGCATGTAGAAGTAGTGATCCACACGCACGTCCCCGTGCAGCGTATCGTACTTGGCGAGGAGTTCGGCGATCGGTGGCGCGGCCGGTGCGGACCGGCCGTTCTGTGCCGCGAGTACAGACGAAGGAAGAACGACCGCTAGGCGGATGCCTAACGAGAATAGACGGTGCTGCGACATGGGACTCCCGCGAGAAGCCTTGTTTCCAAGGTGACGCTTCTCGGAAGGCGCGGCAACCGCAGGTCAGTGCATGTAACAGTTGCGGTTCTTACGCTCGTCGCGGAGCGTGATAACGGTCACTACTGCTGGCTTCGCCTCAACGCGGCCTACTGCATCGACCCCACGAACATGATGTGCGCCTTGGGCGTTCCCGCCATCATCAACCATGGTTCACCCTGCTTCGGCGCCGTCGAAAGCCCGGTCGATTGCGCAGTCGCGTAAGGCACGTACACGACGAACAGGCGCCGCGCACCTTTCGCCTCACCGGCTGCCATGTCAAAGGATCCAGCCGGTCCCGTTAGGGAGTAAAGCGAAGCGGGTAGTTTGGGAAGCACGAGCTTCCCGGCTTTCGCTTCGGCAAAGCGGATCGTGTCAACCTGGTTATCGGCCGTGCCCTGGGCGCGAAGCTCACGCCCGCGGAGCATGAACGGTTCCATCGACTCGTGATAGCACGCGACGTGGAAGTTGCTGCGTTTGGGATCCGGTGCGAGGCACGTCATGCCGTTCGTGCCCTTGCGGATCACACTGAGCGTCGCCGCGCCGTCGTAGCCTAACACAGTCGCGCCGGCTCGCATCTCGGGGGGCAGCGGTAACACCGCCGCCGTGATTTGCACCGCCACCGGAAGCGGCGCTGCCTGTGGGGCGCTCTGCGCCGAAGCGCTGGACGCAAGGAAAGCCGCGGCAATCGTTAGGCGAGCGCCAGTCTTACGCATGCGAATGATTCTCCTCGAGTTGCATGGCGAAGCAGTGTTTTTGACCAACTGTCCACTCGTCGTCCGACACGCGTGCATAACGATGCTTCTTCTCCGGGTAGCGTTCAACCGCGACGCGTTCGAAACCGCACGTGAGAAACAAACGATCGGAGAACGAGACCGCGAAAAGCTCGGGATAGCCGCGTTTGCGCGCCAGGTCTACGGCGGAGGCGATGAGCGCCTTGCCCAAGCCCTTCCCCTGGTGCGCGGGTTCTACGGCGAGTGATACGAGCTCAGCAAGCGACGGCGAATAGTCGTCCACGCACACGCAACCCACGATCCGGCCATCGTCGTCGCGGATCACGCGATAGTCGTCGATGTGCGATTGCACGAACGCTTCGCTCCGCGGCAGCGTGAGTCCCTCATTCACAAAACGGTTGTTGAGCTCGGCGAGCGATGGGACGTCATACTCGCGCGCAGGTGAGATGGGTCGCATGACCTGTGAAAGGTAAATCGGACTCGAGCGTGAGAAAGGTCTTTCTCTTGCGGTCGCTGAGCTGAACGGAGGTCATTATGCGATCATCGCTTGTACTGCTTGCGGCACTCCTCGTCGCTTGCGACACGATTTCGCGGGACGCGACCCTCAAGGACAGCGGACAGACAATCGCGGATACCGCGGCCGGCACGGTTGCACTGGACACCGGCGCTGCGCACTACGGCGCCGTCGGTGACACCACTAAGGGTGTTCTCACCGATACCGGGGCCGTCACGCTTCATCCAGCGAGTCCGCGGCGCGGCGGCGTGCTCGTGGCGCTCCTGCCTGGAGACAGCGTGAGTTCGGCCCGTTGCACGTGGAAGGGGGCGATGACTCCCTGTCACAATACCGCGAGTGGCGTGCGCGCCTTCGTGCCGATCTCGGCTGACGATACGGCGGGGACATTCACGTTGACAATCGAGACGCCTAACGCGCGCGTGTCGCGACAAATCGTCGTCGCGGACCACGACTACGGCCGCGAGCTCATCCTATTGAGCGATACATTGTTCGCGCTGATCAAGCGCCGCGCCGAGATTTCGCGCGACGCGCGGGCGGTTCGCCAGGTTCTTTCGACAATGAGCCCCGAACAGCGCTGGCAGGGACGCTGGCGTGAAGCCACGCGCAGCGGCGAAAAAACTTCGCCTTACGGGATCGAGCGCTTCTACGCGCACGCGTCCGATTCCACCCGCAGCATCCAGTTGGGTGCAGCGCTCAAATCACCCGGCGGCTTTGGCACCGACACCCTCCGTAGTAACGTCGATCTTCCTGGCTGGCGGCATACCGGGGTGGACATTGCCCGGTTCAAGGGGTCGGTGGTCACGGCACCGGCAGCGGGCCTCGTCGCGGACGTTGGGCAGTATACGCTCATGGGGAAAACGGTGATCCTCGATCACGGGCTGGGCGTCTTCACGGCGTATTTCCATCTGGATACGGCGCTCGTTAGGCGCGGTGATGTGGTGACTGCCGGGAAGCAGCTCGGGCGCGTCGGCAGCACCGGTCTCGCCACGGGGCCCCATATCCATTATGGCGTGTACGTCAACGGACGTGACGTAGAGCCGGCGCTGTGGCACGCTGCCGTCGAATGGATGGAGGGAGCGGGTCGTACCGTCGCGCGCGGACGCGACACGGCTACCGCGACCAAGGGGAAGGCTCGTTAGGACCCTGGAGTAGAGCAATACCTTTCTGGGAGGTTATTGTGGATCTCGTGACATGGCTTGTTGTAGGACTCGTTGCCGGTGTGCTTGCCAGTTATGTGTTAGGCGGCATTGGCTACGGGCTCCTCGGCGATATAGTCGTCGGCATGATAGGCGCGTTGCTGGGCGGATGGCTCTTCCGGGCGCTCAATGTCTCGTTGCCATTCAGCGGACTGGCGAGCGCGATTTTCGTGGCCTTTATCGGCGCCATCCTCTTTCTCTTGATTCTGCGGGCGTTGCTGCCACTGCGCGGGCCACGCCGATATTACTGGGGGCGCAGGCGGCCGATCGTCTGAGGCCTAACGCCCCAGGAACCAGTCCAGGCCCTGGGTAGAGATCGCGGCGGGCACCTCGTGCCCGCCGCTGAACTCGTGATACGTGACGACATAGCCGCGCGCCCGTAGCGCCGGCACGATCACGCGGCTCGTTGCATCGATGGGCAAGATCGCGTCGTTCGTTCCGTGCGAGATGAAAACAGGTGGCTTGCCATTAGGGTTTTGCTCGCGGATGAATCCGGGAGAATACGCCACCACGTGGGTAAACAGGTCGCCGTTCGGCAGACCTAACGAGATGGCGTACGACGCCCCGTCCGAAAACCCCGCGATCGCGATGCGGGCTGGATCGATGGCCACCCGCTCGAATGTGAATCGCAGCGCCGAGTCCATGAAATCGACGTCACGGCCAAACGCACCCTGAATCGCATCCCATGTCGACCCCCGCGACTCGGGCGCCAGCATGACGACGCCGAGCGTATCGGCGCGCGTGCCGTACGATCCGAACCAGTTGTTCGCGTTCCCTCCGGCGCCATGCAGGAGGATCATGAGCGGCGCGGGCGTCGTCGGCCGGTACGACTGCGGGACGTATAACAACCCATCGCGGCCCGCGGCGAGTCCCAGGTTGTGCCCCCCTGGAGTGATGCTGCGTGTGGGTGCCACAACGCGTGCCGTGAGGCGTGCCGGTTCGGTATCGAAGTCGGGAGTCCCAAAACGCGTCTTGCATCCCACCACACCACCGGCGGCCGACAGGGCAAGACGCGCCACGAAATCGCGCCGCGACGTCAAACCCGGAAGCTCGTTAGGTGCCATTGCTCACTGCGTCAGGAGAGATCGCGCCTTGCGCACAATCGGCATCGCGGCGCGGCCATAGTTGGACAGTACCGCGACGCTGTAGCCGCT
>DATFBW010000428.1:0-2729 GCA_035253645.1 Gemmatimonadaceae bacterium
CAGGACAACTGGGTTGCGCTCGAGCTCGTGCGGCACGGAGAGCCCTTCCGTGAAAGCGATCCATACTTCCAGTACGATCTGGCCTTCTTCGTCTACTGGCTCCCGCTCGAGCTTTCACTGCACCTCGGCGCGCTGAGCACCTTCGTTGTCGTCGCTCTCCTGGTGCTCATCCTGTACGCCTTGACACCGAGCCTGCGCTGGGAGCGCGGCCGCGTCTCGGTGACCGGTCATGTGCGGCGCCACTTGTTCGCGTTAGGCGCCGTCCTCCTCGTGTTGCTGGGGTGGAGCTACCGCCTCGACGCCTATACACTGCTGATCGACGGCCACGGCGAGCTGGGTGCGTTCACGGCGCTCGACAAGGAGTTCCGTCAGCCGGCGAACCTCGTGCTCGCGCTCATCACCGTATCGGCAGCAGCGCTCGTACTCTGGTCGGGGTGGATGGGCCAGGCGCGCATCGCGTTTGCCGCAGTGACAATTGTCCTCGTTGGCGCGTTAACCGTTAGGCAGATCGTCCCGCCCATCTTGCAACGGACCAGTCTCAGCGCCGACGCCACCGCGCGCGAGAGGCCGTACCTCGAAACTCGCGCGGCATATACGCGGCGTGGTTTCGACACGGATCGCATCGCGATCGACACGAGCTTCAGCACATTCGCCGACCTCACCACAAATGCCTTCGGTGTTTCGGTCATCGATGAGCCGCAAATCATCCGGAACGCGGAACGGATCCGCCGGCGCGGCAGGGTAAGCGGCGGTGTCGGTTGGGACTTTCAGGACGGCCATATCGCGGCACTCGTGGCTGAGCAGCCGGGAGGCCCCGACGCTGTCGATCCGCTGGCACCATGGTCGCTCGCGCGCACAAATGCATCGGTGCTCGACGATCGCGGACTCCCCATCTTCGGCGATGTCCTCGCGCTCGATGGCGCAACAGCCGCGGCGCCCGCACTCGTGCATGACTCGATCGGCGGGTACCTAACGATGTCGGATAGTCTCGGGACGATCTCCGCGCCCGAGCTCACATCGTTCGGAACTCGTCTGGCGCATGCGTGGCACCTGCAGAATCCGAGACTTCTTTTTGGCGAATTGCCACAGCCGCGCCCGCGTATCGTGCTGCGCCGCGACGTGCGCGAACGCGTGCGCGCCCTGTACGCCCCGTTTTTCACCGGAGACGCCATCCGGCCCATCGTGCATAACGACACGTTGTACTGGTCGCTGCACCTGTATTCGGTATCCGGGTCGTATCCACTCAGCGAACCGGTTTCACTGGGCGGCGAAGATGTGCACTATTTGCGCCCAGCGGCCGTCGCCATTGTCAACGCGACGACGGGACGTGTCTGGGCCATTCGCGATGACATTGGTGATCCCATCAGCGACTCGTGGGCACGCCGATTCCCGCCGCTGTTCGTTAGCCGTAGCTCGATCGCGCCAGAATTCTTGCGCAAGGTAGCCCCGCCGCTCGAGGCGAGCTTCGTGCAGGCGCGTGCCTTCGCTCGTTATGGTCGCCGTGGGGACGTTGCGCCCCCTTCGAGACTCCCGCCAGTTACAGGCGGAGCGGAATCGTACGGCGAGTACGCCGCCACACCCGCGTACGATCTGCAGCGAGGTGCGCTGTACTGGAGCACGGCGATCCTCGACGCCGCCAATGTCGTGCGGGGGATCTACGTGGCCACGGGCGGTGGCATGCATGACCCCGTCTTCATAGAGGCCGGCAAATTGTCGACTCGGTGGCCTGTGCTGCTCGAACGCATGCAGCGAACAGGTGATGGACCCGGGACCGTCAGCCGTGATACACGAGCGAGCGGTGGCCCCGTGCGCGCCGTGCCTCATTCAGGCGGCGTGGCGTTTGTGCAGACGACGTACGCGGCTCGTGGCGACGGAACCGTAGCGGTTGCAAAGGTTGTCGTGGCTGATCGCGACTCTGTGCGCTACGGACCGACCTTGATGACAGCGTTGGGAGTTGCGCCTACGAGCATTGCGTTGCCACCCGCGACGCCCGAGGAATTTCGCGACCGGGTCGAATCGTACTATCGACAGATGCGCGATGCGCTCGCGCGCGGTGACTGGCGTGCTTTTGGAGAGGCGTATGAAGCACTTGGCAGGGTCCTGCGCACACCGCAGCGCTGATGCTTGCTCATGGGCGCGCGTTTCGGATAGCTTGCCGCCGCGCCCTATATGCATCAACACGCACAACAGCTTGCCGTGATCGCGCTCGGTGGAAACGCACTGGCGCCCTCCGGTGAGAAGACGACCATATACGATCAATTCCGCCACACGCGTGAGAGCCTCGATCCGATCGTCGATCTGGCCCTTGATGGCTGGAATGTTTGTGTTGTGCACGGGAACGGCCCCCAAGTGGGGGACGAGCTTCTGCGCAATGAACTGGCGCGCGACAAGGCGTGCCCCCTTCCGCTCGGCGTCCTCGTTGCCGCGACGGCAGGGTGGATCGGCTATATGATCCAGCAGTCACTCGAGAATGCGCTGCGCCGTGCCGGCAGCTCGCGCGAAGTCGCGACAGTCATTTCTCAGACGCACGTCGCGCCTGACGATGAAGCCCTGGAGGAAGCGACGAAGTTTATCGGACACGCGATTCCAGAGGAGCGCGCCCAGGCGCTGCTTGCAGAGAAATATCCAATCAAGCGCGACGGCCATGGCAACTGGCGTCGCGTGGTCGCAAGCCCCCGGCCTCTCGCGATTCACGAGCTGTCCACAATCCGTACACTCGTTAGGTCCGG
>DATFBW010000429.1:0-5095 GCA_035253645.1 Gemmatimonadaceae bacterium
CCAGAACACGCGGCCGCCACTGTGCCGAGTAGAATCACCACACATACGTGGAGCGTTGGGCAAATCATCGTGAGATTGCTCATGTCGTCTAAGAGACTGAGCCGCGTGGCCTCAGTAACCGCTTGTGACGCAGGACACCCGCGCACGATGACGTCCACACCGCTGGTTCAGCGATGAGTTCAGCAACCGGGGGCCGTCATAACAGTTGAAGCCCCTCGCTAAACAGCGCTCAACGTTCGTCCTATGCGCGATGACACGCGCTTCTCGCTCCTGGAGTTGTCGATTTCATGGCCGCTCGAACGACGTATGGTCGTAATCCCACCGCGAGCTACCGTCGCGTATGAGCCGGGCGAATGGCACGGCGCGCTTGTGGCGGTGGAGCTCGGCGAGATCGAGCTCGAGTGTTCGTTAGGCGACAGATACCAATTTGCTACCGGTGATGTACTTAGCTTGCACGGACTGGATTTATGCGCGTTGCACAACCGTGGTGTCGAGCCGGTTGTGCTCGTTGCAATATCCAGACGGCGCGGCCTGGAACCGGAGGAAAGCTTCCGGTCTTGATGACTCACCGTACACGTCAACCCGAGGAACCCCTGCATGAATCCGGTCACTCCCGCCCGCGCGGGACGCCGTGAATGGATTGGGCTCGCCGTCATCGCCCTGCCGTGTCTCCTGTATTCAATGGATCTCACGGTGCTGCACCTGGCGGTGCCCAAGCTCAGCGAAGACTTGCAGCCGAGTAGCGCGCAGCTCCTCTGGATCATCGACATCTACGGTTTCCTGGTCGCCGGTTCCCTCATCACGATGGGGACGTTAGGCGATCGCATCGGGCGTCGCCGCATCCTGCTGATCGGAGCTGCCGCGTTCGGAATCGCGTCCGTAATTGCTGCGTTCTCGCGCAGCGCCGAAATGCTGATCGTCACACGCGCATTGCTCGGCATCGCCGGTGCTACTGTCGCGCCCTCGACGCTCTCGCTCATCCGCAACATGTTCCACGATCCGCACCAACGGACCGTTGCGATCAGCGTGTGGATCATGAGTTTTTCGCTGGGCGCCGCCATCGGCCCCTTGTTAGGCGGGGTTCTGCTCGAATGGTTCTGGTGGGGATCAGTGTTCCTGATTGCGGTTCCCATCATGGCTATGCTGCTGTTTGTGGGACCCTCACTCCTTCCCGAATACCGCGATCCGCAGGCGGGCCGGCCCGATCTGTTGAGTGCCGCGATGTCGCTCACCGCTGTCCTTGCGGTGATCTTCGGGCTCAAACTCATCGCGCAGGACGGTTTCGGCTGGATGCCGCTCGCATCCATTGTCGCGGGCATGGCAATCGGAATCGCCTTCGTACGCCGGCAGCTGACCCTCGCCGACCCACTCATCGATTTGCGGCTGTTTGCACTCCCAGGATTCAGCGCATCGTTGGCGATGTACGGCATAAGCATCATCGTCCTCTTCGGCGGCTTCCTTTTTCTTCCGCAGTACCTGCAGCTCGTGCTGGGACTATCTCCGCTGCAATCCGGACTGTGGTCCCTGCCGTGGGCAGGTGCGTTCATCATCGGATCGATCGTCACGCCGCACCTCGTGCGTCGCGTCCGGCCTGCATATCTGATGGCCGCCGGTCTCGCCCTGGCGGCGCCGGGCTTCGCGGTGTTCACGCAGGTGGACGAGCGGATGAGTTTCGCGGTCTTCGCGCTCGGCAGCTTCGTCTTCTCGTTAGGCTTCGCTCCGGTCTTCACGCTGACGACCGATCTCGTCGTCGGCTCGGCGCCTCCGGAACGCGCGGGCGCCGCATCCGCGATCTCGGAGACGAGCGCGGAGTTCGGCGGCGCGTTAGGCATCGCGCTGTTCGGTAGCATCGGCGTCGCCGCGTATCGCAGCATGATCGGTGACGCGCTTCCGCCGAGCCTTGCGCCGGAGGCCGTCGCCGCGGCGCGCGCGACACTTGGCGGCGCCGTGACAGTCGCCGCTCAGCTGCCCGCCGAGGCTTCTGCGCAGCTGCTCGCCGGAGCGCGCGAGGCGTTCATGCAGGGTCTGCGGATCGTCGCCGGCATAAGTGTCGTCGGCTCGTTAGGACTCGCCCTGTTCGGCCTGCTCGGGATGCGTCATGTGCGCGCCAGTTCGGCGCCGTCTGACAGCGAATCAGAGTCCCTGCCGGCGGTCCTGCCGAGCGCTGAAGCAAACGCAGCCGGGAGCTAGCGGGAGACCGGCACGGCGCGTATCAGAAACACGTCAGGAAAGAATCCGTTTAGGGCGAGTGTCGAGTATGCTTGAGGGTCAATGACCGATGTTTCCGCGGCGCACGCGCCGCCAGCCTCCGGGACCACGACGACAGGGTCCACCAAAGCGCTGCGCCGAGAGAAACCGCGCTACGATAGATCCATCGTGGAAGGGCCGCTGCCGGCCGCGGTGTGGAAGATCGCGTGGCCGACGATGCTCACGAACATCATCGGTGGTTTGCAGGGAATCATCGACCACGTGCTTGTGGGCAACCTGGTCGGCTACACGGCCAACGCAGCTATAGGTGTAAGCTGGCAAATCCTTGCGGTCGTGTTCGTCTTCATCATGTCATTGTTCACGGGGATGAGCGTGCTCGTGGCGCGCTTCGCGGGCGCCGGCGATTCGGAGAAAGTCGATCGCGTCGTCTATCAGGCGTTCATCACGGCAGTCTTCCTCTCGTTAGGCGTCATGGCGCCGGTGGGGTACTTTGCATCCCCCTGGCTCCTCGATCTCGTGAACGCAGCCCCTCCGGTGAAGGCCGTTGCGCTGCCTTTCCTGCGCATCATGTTCCTGTTCACCGGCGGCATGATGGTGTTCTACATGTTGAGCGGCGCCCTCCGCTCCGCGGGCGACGCGCGAACTCCAATGATTCTGGGAATCGCGATGACGGTGCTGAACATCGTGTTCAACCTCATCCTCATCCCCGGGTTGGGTCCGATTCCCGCGTTAGGCACCATAGGCTCCGCCATCGGGATGGTGGCTGCTTCGTTGGTGATGGCGATCTACGCGTTCATCAAGCTGTGGCGCGGCGACTGGGTGGTTTCGTTCCCTCACGGCCACGGGTACAAGCCCGATTGGAGCATCATCAAATCGTTGTTCCGATTCGGATTGCCGACGGGCATTCAGGGGATTGCGATGAACGTCGGCGGCGTATTCATGCTCGCGTTCATCGGTTCGCTCGCGCAGAGCGCGGCCGCGCAGGCGGCGTTCGCGGTGTCCTACTCGCAGCTCTTCTCGCTGATCACGTGGACGTCCGTGGGACTCATGAGCGCAGCGGCCGCTGTTGCTGGACAAAACCTGGGTGCGAAACATACCGAGCGTGCCGAGAAGGCGGTGCACATCGCCGCACGTTATGGGTTGTTGGGGGCGGCCTTTATCGGGTTGTTCTTCTTGTTCTTCCCGCGTCAACTGCTCGCGATCTTCGGGATGGACGAGCCCGCGGTCGTCGAGATCGGCGTGCAGCTCATGCGGGTGTTGAGCGTGTCCGGATTGTTGATCGCCGTGGCGCTGACATATACGGGCGGTCTCCAGGGGACGGGCGATACGAAGAGCCCACTGTACATCTCGATAATCTCCCAGATCATAGTGCCGTTAGGCATCTGTTTCGTCATCCAACGGACGAGCACTCTCGATCCGATCGATATCTGGATCGCAATCCTGCTGGGTCACGCAACCCGATGCGTACTGAGCGTATGGCGATTCAATCAGGGGAAGTGGCGTAACATCGCGGTCGACATCGAAACTAAAGCCAAGGCCGGCTAGCAGAGTCACAGCGCAACCAACGGAAAAGCGAAGGAGCTGGCAACATTCCTGCGGCAAAACAACGATCCGAGAAACAGTCTCAACATCAAAGAGGAGAAACCATGCTGGGCAGCAAAGACGTGGCCGCCACAATCCCGGTCAAAGATCTCGAAGTCGCCCAGAAGTTCTATCAGGAGACTTTGGGCCTAACGCCAGTCCACAATGAGGACGATCAGGCGATCACCTACCGCAGCGGCAACACCGAGATCCTGGTTTACGAATCGCAATTCGCCGGCACGAACAAAGCGACAGCGGCGACGTGGGGCGTAGGAAATGACATCGAGCGTGAGGTTCAGGCGCTCAAAGCGAAGGGCGTAACGTTCGAGCATTACAACAACATGCCCAACACCACCGTGCAAGGAGACCTGCACGTGTCGGGTGACATGAAAGTGGCCTGGTTCAAAGATCCCGACGGCAACATTCACGCGCTCATCAACAAGTAGCTGGCCGTAAGGGAACCGATTCACGAACGTCGTTCTTAGTCGGACGCGGAGCGCGCTCCTTGCCGCTCCGCGTCCTTTTTTTCTTGACCGGACAATGAGCTCTTCTTCACCCGATCCGCTTCGCGCGCTCCTGCAGTCGTCGCTCAACTGGCAGGACGCTCATGTGAATTTCGATGGCGCTACTGCCGATTTGCCCGCAGAGCTGCGTGGCGCGCGTGTTCCCGGAATCCTCTGGTCGCCGTGGCAGTTGCTCGAACACATGCGACGTGTGCAAAACGACATCGTGGATTTTTGCGTCAACTCTGCGTATGAGGAGAAGGTCTTCCCAGACGACTACTGGCCACCATCAATAGAACCCCCATCGGCGACAGCGTGGGATGAAAGTATCGCCGCATTCAGAGCGGACCTCGCCAAAGCTCAAGAGATCGCGGCCGACGCATCGATAGATCTCTCCGCAAAAATCCCGCATGGAACCGGACAGACCTACGCGCGGGAGCTCGTGCTGATCGTCGATCACACGGCATACCACGTGGGGCAATTGGTCATGCTGCGCCGAGCGTTGGGCGCGTGGACCGCTTCTTAACGCAGCGTATTTTGCCGCAACACAGCGCCTAACTACGCCCGCCGCGCCGTTGTAACAGTGTCAGGGAGCACACGCGCCGGTGTGTCAATCAACGTGTACCTCTCTACGAGCCTATTCGGATGTTTCGATCGTTACAACGCGCCATTGTCGTCGCAGTACTCGTTCTTGCGTGCTCTGAATCACCAATCACCGCGCCATCGCCGCTCGCGTGTTATACGCTCACGCTAGGTGCGTGGAACACGGAGCTCCCCGAGCCTCTGCCGCCACCATCTGCTTC
>DATFBW010000430.1:0-8347 GCA_035253645.1 Gemmatimonadaceae bacterium
CTGGGGCTCCGACCGCGCATAACGAGTCTAGGGGCACTCCCCCCGGCACGCATGCCGGAGCTCCTGACTGCCTGCGATATCGGAGTGCTGCCGGGGAGCAATGACTACGGTCAGCCGATGAAGCTTCTGGAGTACGCGGCAGCCGGGCTTGCGATCGTCGCCCCAGACCTCGCCCCCGTTCGCGCGATCATCCTGGACGGCACCAACGGGGTGCTCTTCCGCCCTAACGACGCGATGGCACTGGCGGCGGCGCTCCAGTGCGTAACGAGAAACGCCGCAGCACGCGCTCGTTTTGCTGCGCAGGCGCGCGCGCGCATCGCCGATACGGCAACATGGCTCGAGCGCGGCCGGGAGCTCGCGCACGCAAGCGCGCAGGTGCTGCGCCGGCGCGCGGGAGGCTTGGGCACATGCTAGCCACGACCTTCATCGTGTGTTTGCTCTTGTGCGGCTACGTATACGGCGGCTACCCCGTAATGCTTGCGATCGTTGCACGAATGCGACCGTGGCCAGTCCGCCACGGAGCATGCCTCTCCGGGATCAGCGTCATTATCCCGGCCTTTAACGAGGAAGGCTGTATCGAGCATAAGGTTCGCAGCACACTCGCGAATGGCTATCCTGAGCAGCTGCTCGAGGTGATCGTCGCGTCAGACGGTTCAAGCGATCGGACCAACGAGCTCGTTAGGCGCATCCGGCATCCCAAGCTGCAACTGCTGGAGCTGCCGCGTCAAGGCAAGGTTGCCGCGCTGAACGCAGCGGTTCGCGAAGCTCGCGGGGAGATCATCGTCTTTACGGACGCCGACGTGGATCTCGATCCCGGTGCGCTCAGCCTCCTGCTGCGCAACTTCGCAGATCCTAACGTCGGCGGCGTGACAGGACGCAAAGCGTATCGTGCTGAAGCCGGCGAGACTACGCATGCGATCGCACGCGGCGAAGGTCTGTATGTACGCTTCGACGAATGGCAAAAACACCTGGAGAGTCGCATCGGCAGTACAATCAGCGCCCACGGTGCCCTGCACGCCTTACGGAAGGAACTGTACATCCCCATGCGCGACCCCACGGCGGCCGATGACATCGCGATATCCGTGCGCGTCGTGCTTCAGGGGAAACGGCTCATATATGAGCCCGATGCGATCGCTCGTGTCGAACGGCCCGATCGGCGGAGTGAATTCGCGAGGAAGGTGCGCATCGCCAACCAAGCGATGGTCGCGCTATTCGGGCTGAAGCGGGCTCTGTGGACGTCCGGCTTTTACTCCCTGCAGCTGATCTCGCACAAGCTGTTGCGCTACTTCGTTCCAATCTTCCTCATCTTGATGCTGATCACGAATGCGCTGCTCGCTCTAGGATCGCCTTTCTGGCGCGTACTCCTGGCACTTCATGCTGGGTTTTACGCAGCCGCGGTTGCGGGCTTTGTGCTGGAAGGTCGCCGAGGTGCACATCGTCTTCTCACAGTGCCGCTGTACTTCTGCACCGTAAACGCCTGCGCGCTCGTTGCATTGCTGTCGGTGGTTCGCAATCAACGATCGGCGACATGGGCTCCCGGTGCTGGTCCTGCTTCGGCGGCCACAGAAGCATCAGCGAGAAGCAGAGCCCCTCGACCACGATCCCCGACCCCGGCGGCCGCATGATAGCCACGCGTCTCTTGCTTGCGTCGGCGCTGCTCGCTGGTTCACTGGGCGCGCAGCGGAAAGACACGCTCGTCGTGACGGCGCGCACGACCGCTCGGGCCGCGGCAGTCTGGGACTACGGATTCGCGGCGTATCCGGTGACCGTGCTGGCGCCGCTGGGCGCCGTAATCATGCCTAACGCGGACCGCATCGAGGTCAAGGTGTTCGGCACGACGTTATGGTTCCGTCCTGGCCACGGCACATTCGCGGACAATGGCCTCTTGGTCGCGATGCAGCAGGTCGCTTTCCTGCGCAATGGTGTTCTGTACCTTCCGGACTACTTCTATTCTCGATGGTTGCCAACCCGTCACGCTCGCATGTTGCGTTATGACGGCGAAACAGGAACTCTCACCAGGTCGGACAACGTGGTGGTCGTGCTGCGTCCCACCACTCCTGCACGTGCGGTTGGACGTGAAAGCCCACGAAGTCTGAGTGCCGATAGTAAGGCCACTGACTCGGTCCATCGGCCTCCCGCTGTTGGCGAAGGAGCCGCTGCGACGCGATCGGTTTTCGTGGAAGACGACGCCCGCCAGGAAAACGTTCCCGCTCAAGCGGTCGGCCAAGTCTCGCCCGCTTCAGCATCCGCCACTACAGAAATGCATTTACGCATAAGCGGATTACTCGCGGACAACTTCTTCCAGGCGCCGCGTAATGCACCAGCGATTCAACTCCGCGCGACTTCAGCCGAGATGCGGTTCCTCCTCCGTGTGCCGGCACCCCGCGTCAACGTGCACGCGCGCGCAAGCCAAACGTTCTTCGACGGATTCGCACCAAGCGTGGCGGCCGTTGGAGGTTTCGATTTCAGCGGCAAAGTGCATGTCCTTGAAGGAACCGCGGGTTATCAGCGTCGCAGCCCGCGCCTCGGCGCCGGAGATCAGGCCGGTTTTGCCAGCAGCATATACGGCACCGGCTCGTATGGAGTGAAGCTCCCCGGCGAATTACAACTGAGCGCGCTCGGCCACTACTACGACATCTATCTACATGCTCTGGCGACGGACAGCCGGTACTACGGTGGTGGCGGTGCCCTTCGCTATCGCGGATTTGGATATCAGTTCTCACCGGAAGTGGCGGAGGTACGGTCCAGCTGGCAAAGCTCGCTACCTAACGAGAATTACAGCGAGCGCACACGGTGGGCGGCGGTACGCGCAGTGCCATGGTCACCTGTATGGCTGTTTGCGCGCTATCGAAGAGATATGCGTGATTACACAACGTCCATCGCGACCGGAAGCAATTTTGGGCGGCGTGATACGCGCGACCACTGGACCGTCGCCGCAGACGTTAGGCTGCGTCGCCTGACGTGGTCGATGTATTACACGCACGAGGACGCGGTCTCGACTCGCGCCGACCGGTCGTTCACGAGCCAGCTGATTACGTCTGGATTGTCGTACCGAATTCGCTGACGCCAGACCGCCCCTGCAAAGCGCTGGGAGGTGTTGAAGGTTGGTGACAGCGCCCGCTGGGCCGCATATTCCGCGCATGACCGATCTCGACCTCAGGCCTATGTGGTCGACCGTGCCGCAGATCTACGGACCCAGCGGAGACGAACCGTAGCGCGGCGCGTTTGCCTTTCAGCGCTTCGCTGCACGCCCGGAGCGTACAAACACTAGTTAGGCAGGCGTCGCGCGCCAGACCAAGCGACCTCCATCCGGTGGAGCGACTGCCGACTCGGATTCCGGCGCGAGGAATGCACGGACCTCCTCGACGAAGCGGGCCCATGCCGGCTCATGCTCGAGGAGCACATGATTCTGACTGTCCAGCGAAACGAAACGCGCGCCGGGAATGCGCGCCGCGAGCAAGCGTCCCGCCTCGTGAGAGATAATCGCGTCGTGCCGTGCGTGGAGCACGAGTGTCGGCACGTTCAGCGCCGCAGCCTCCTCACGCACATCTATAGCATGTGTGGTCTCGATAACGCGCAGCGCATTCTCCATGGGCAGCGTCTTTGAGAGATCGTCGAACCACTGCAGTTGTTCTGGAGTACCCTCCGGTACGAACAGCTTTCCAAAGACCTGACGAAACGCCGGGTTGTCCCGCCCCCAGCCAACGCGGATCAGGTTACGCAGGACCGTCGCCTCAAGCTCTTGCTGAGGTGTGATCGAGCGGTAGTTCCGCCCGACCACATATCCACCGTAGAGAACGAGCTTGCTCACGCGCTCGGGATGCCTAACGGCGTACGCAACCGCGACGGCGCAACCCTGCGAGATGCCTAACATCGGAAAGCGCTCGAGCCGCTCCGCATCCGCTACCGCCTCGAGGTCGCGTACCCACGCATCAAACGAAACGTCCGCCACATCATGATCCGACAAGCCGCAGCCGCGCTCGTCATAACGAAAGACAGTGTGGGTACGTCCGAACTCGCGCAGCCAGTGACGCCACACAGGGCTGTTCCAATCGTATTCCAGATGCGTGAGCCAGTTGGCCGTCTTGACGAGTGGCGGCCCACTTCCGCTCGTCGCATACGCGATGCGAACGCCATCATGCGCTCGGCAGAAACGGATCTTCTGCGTCGGCTCAACAGAGGTCGAAATAGCTGCGTCGGATCGCGTTGACACGTCCGCGCCGAAGCGAAAGCCGAGTCCGCGCACGGTCTGGATCACGCGTTGTGAGCTGCCATCATCGTCGAGCGCGTGACGCAGTGCCTTGATGCGGCTGTTGAGCGTCCCCGGTGTGATGAACCGATGTCCCCAAACGTGCTCGATTAATTCCTTTGTCGTGACGAGACGATCTCTGTTCTCGATCAGGTGACAGAGGACCGCATACACCTGCGGTTCCACATGCTGTGGCTCGCCCGCGCGACGTAACTCGCAGCGTTTCGTGTCGAGCGAGAACACACCGAATTCGTAGACCATTACCTCACCGGTGCTTCAGTGCGTGGGCGCGATCTCCACGGTGTCTCCACGTACGCTCCATGGGACCTTCAAGCACCCCGAACCTATGGAGGGCCATGATACTGCCGCGGCGATGAGGAAGCGATGGGACCGGACTTCTCTCCGCCGCTCACCATCCAGCCATCGAGGAAACCATGGCCGCCCGCATGTTCCCAGACTCGACCTTCTATCCCTCGCCGACACTCGCCGCCGAGGCGCCGCCCGAACGGTTGGCATACGTGGCGCTGCTCGCGTCCGAAGCCAATGGCAAGACCGACGCGCTTGGTGTCATCGACACCGACCGGCTGTCGCCTGAGTATGGCCGGCTTGTCGGAAAGCTGAACTTCCCGCAAGGCGGCAACGAGCTGCACCACTTTGGCTGGAACGCCTGCAGCTCGCACCTCTGCGGCTATGCACCCAACCCGCACGCCGAGCGGCGCTATCTCGTGGTGCCGGGCACGCACAGCTCGCGCATCCATGTTGTGGATACCAAGCCGGATCCACGCAACCCTCGCCTCGTCAAGGTTATTGAAGGCGAAGAAGTGATGCGCAAGACCGGCTACGCGGCGCCCCACACGGTGCACTGCGGGCCCGACGGCATCTACATGAATGCACTCGGGTCGCCTAACGGCGACGGCCCTGGCGGCATCTTCATGCTCGACCACGAGACCTTCGAAGTGAAGGGGGCTTGGGAGAAAGACCGCGGCCCGCAGCGCCTCGCCTATGACTTCTGGTGGCACCTCGGACACGACACCATGATCACGAGCGAGTGGGGGACGCCGAACATGGTGAAGGACGGCGTCAACCCCGAGCTGCTGTTAGGCGGCAAATACGGTAACGCGCTGCACGTTTGGGACCTGAAGCGCCGCACGCACGTGAAAAAGCTTTCGTTAGGCGCCGAGCAGCAGATGGTGCTCGAGCTGCGGCCGGCGCATAACCCGCGACGCGCGTACGGCTTTGTCGGCGTGGTGATCAGCCTGGCGAACCTTTCCAGCTCGATCTGGATCTGGTATCGGGACAAAGACACGGGTGAGTGGGCCACGCGAAAGGTGATCGAGATCCCGGCGGAGCCCGCCGCGCCTGAGGACCTGCCGCCGCTGCTCCAGGGATTCAAGGCGGTGGCACCGCTCGTCAGCGACATCAACCTCTCACTCGACGACCGCTTCCTTTACGTCTCCTGCTGGGGCACTGGCGAGCTACGGCAGTATGACGTCTCGGATCCGTTCGAACCAAAGCTCACGGGATCCGCGAGGATCGGTGGCATCGTTAGGCGCGCTGCACACCCCTCGAACCCCGACAAAGCGCTCAACGGCGGTCCGCAGATGGTCGAAGTCAGCCGCGACGGCAAGCGCGTCTACATCACGAACTCGCTCTACAGCCCGTGGGACGCGCAGTTCTATCCGGATGGGATCCGCGGTTGGGTCGCGAAGCTGGATGTCGCTCCAGAGGGCGGCATTGCCTTCGATCAACGGTTCCTGGTCGAGCTCGAGGACGGGCTTCGGCCGCACCAGGTCCGGCTCGAGGGCGGCGACGCGTCATCCGACTCGTTCTGCTACGCCTGAAATGTTCGCGTCGATCGTGGTGCTCGGTGCGTTCCATGGGATCAACCCGGGGATGGGCTGGCTCTTCGCGGTCTCACTCGGATTGCAAGCGGGGAGCGGTCGGGCAGTGTGGCGTGCACTCGGTCCACTCGCGTTAGGTCACGCGTCTGCTATCGCGGCTGCTCTCCTGCTTGCCTCGGCGTTAGGCATAATCGTGCCGCTGGCGTGGCTCCGCTGGATCGCAGCCGGTGCGCTGCTCGGATCCGGGTTGTTCATGCTGAGGCGACACGCACACCCTCGCGGCGGCGGCATGTGTGTGGGAGCGATGGACCTGACGATCTGGTCGTTTCTGATCGCTTCGGCGCACGGAGCGGGGCTCATGGTCCTCCCCTTCGTGCTCGGTTTTTCCGAACAAGCGCCAAGTGCCCACGCAAACCACCTAACGACACCAACGTTTCCTGGCGTCGAGACAGCCAGTGTGGTCGCGACGTTACTGCACACTGCCAGCTATCTCGCAGTCGCTGGCGCGATCGCGTGGCTGGTCTACAAAAAGCTCGGCCTCCGTCTGCTGCGGAGCGCCTGGATCAACATGAACCTGATTTGGGCTGCTGCCCTCATCGTCACCGCGGTGATAACGCCGCTGTTGTGAATGGAGAAATGACAATGAACAAGACCACATCTCTTGCATCGCTCTTCGCTGCCGCCCTGTTCGCCGGTTGCGCTGACGCACCTGTCGGACCGAATCTGCCGCCCGCGATGCCTGTTCAATTCGCGACGTTGCCGGGAACAGACACAGATGGAGCGATCGCAACGCTCCAGCGAGTAACAGCTCGCTACCATAACCTCGACGTCGCGACCGCGGATGGCTTCGTGCTACTGCATCCGTGCGAGAGCCGCCCGGGCGAAGGTCCCGTAGGGATCGTGTATGTGAACTTTGCGCGCTTGCTCGATGGTCTGGTCGATCCCGCTTCGCCCGATGCCCTGATCTACGAACCGACGCGAAATGGGCGAGAGCGGCTCGTGGGTGTCGAGTTCGCGATTCCTTATCCGCTATGGACGCAGCAGACGCCACCGCAGTTCCTCGGCGCCACGTTCCAGCGGGAAGACGAGTTCGGCGTGTTTGCGTTGCATGTCTGGGTCTGGCGTCATAACCCTGACGGACTGTTCGCCGAGGCGAATCCTAACGTGTCTTGCGGAGCGGCGTAACCACTCATCATAGGGGAGGACCAGAGCAGTGTATTACGCGACACTGCGGCGCCTCCTGGCGCTGTCACTCGGTTGCGGCGCGTTAGGCGCCTGCTCCGATTTGGACCCTGAGCGAGCCACGGCGCCGGTACCTAACGTATCGGCGTCGATAACCGGCGACGACGTGGATGCGCGGTTGCGCGGATATCTCGTTAGACACGGCTTCACGGGTCGCATGGCGAGCACGCTGGAGACGCGGCTCGGCCGGCGCATCGATCATCAGCTGGCTAATGTTGGCCGCTTGCTGTGGTTCGATCCCATCCAGGGTCTGAACGACGACAACACGTGCGGCGGATGTCACTCGCCGACGCACGGTTTCGGTGACACCCAGCCGATCGCGATCGGCATCGAGAACAACAGGATCGTGGGCCCGGGAAGAACGGGTCCGCGCAACCAGCGCCGCTCGCCGATGGTGATCAACGCTGTGTTTTATCCGACGCTCATGTGGAACTCGCGCTTCCACGCGCGCTCCGGCGATCCCTTCGACAACAGCGCCGGCTTCGTCTTTCCCGCCCCCGAGGGTCTCACGCTCTCATATCTGCCGCACTTGCTCACTGCGCAGGCGTTCATCCCGCCGACGGAGCGCGTGGAGGCAGCCGGGTTTCATTTCCCCGGCACCAACGATGATATCCGTGCCGAAGTGCTGCGTCGTTTGACTACAAATGACAATTACCGCCAGCTGTTCGCCCGCGCATTCCCCGAAGTGAAATCAGGTGGGGCAATCACGTTCGACCACTTTGGCCGGGCGATTGCCGAGTTTGAGTTCACGTTGGTTTTTGCTGACGCGCCGATCGATCGTTATGCACGTGGCATCGGCTCGGCGTTGACAGAGCGGCAAAAGCACGGGGCGGTTCTGTTCTTCGGTCGAGCCGGATGCGTGCAGTGTCACGCGGTGTCAGGTCAATCCAATGAGATGTTCAGCGATTTCCGGGAGCACGTAGCCGGCATTCCGCAAATCGCGCCCGCGTTAGGCAACGTTCCGTTCGACGGTCCTGGCGCCGACGAGGATTTCGGGTTGGAGCAGGTGACCGGG
>DATFBW010000431.1:0-3754 GCA_035253645.1 Gemmatimonadaceae bacterium
GCGCATCGTCAACGGTGACGTTCCCGAGAGCCTCAAGAACAAGCGGCTCATCGCGCTCGACCTTGGTGCGCTGATTGCCGGCGCCAAGTTCCGCGGGGAGTTCGAGGAGCGGCTCAAGGCGGTGCTCAAAGAAATCACGGATTCGCAAGGACAGTTCATCGTCTTCATCGACGAGCTGCACACCCTGGTCGGCGCCGGGAAGGCCGAAGGCTCCATGGATGCGGGCAATATGCTCAAGCCCATGCTCGCGCGCGGTGAGTTGCGCGTCGTGGGGGCAACGACGCTCGATGAGTACCGCAAATACATCGAAAAAGACGCAGCGCTCGAGCGGCGCTTTCAACCCGTGTACGTCGGCGAGCCGACGGTCGAGAACACGATTGCAATTCTGCGCGGACTAAAGGAGCGGTACGAGGCGCATCACGGTGTCCGCATCACCGACAACGCGCTCGTTGCGGCCGCGACGCTCTCCAACCGCTACATCGGAGACCGTTTTCTGCCCGACAAAGCGATCGACCTCGTGGACGAAGCGGCGTCTCGGCTGCGCATCGAGATGGACTCGATGCCGCAGGAGATCGACGAAGTCGAGCGGCGCATCCGGCAGCTGGAAATCGAGCGTTTGTCGCTGGAGAAAGAAAAGGACCAGGCGTCGAAGGAGCGGCTCGCGGCGCTGGAGCGCGAGCTCGCCGAATTGAAGGAGCAATCCGCCGGGATGAAAGCGCAGTGGCAGCGCGAGAAAGAAGCGTTAGGCGCCGTTGGCAAGATCAAAGCGGAGATCGACGCCGCAAAGGTCGATGCCGAGCGGGCGGAGCGTTCGGGTGATCTGGAAAAGGCCGCGCAGATCCGTTACGGCCTCATTCCACAGCTCGAAACGAAAATGCGCGAAGTCGAGAATCAGATGCAAACGCAGGCCAGCGCACGCCGTTTCCTGAAGGAAGAGGTTACTGCCGACGACATCGCGGAGATCGTTGCGAAGTGGACCGGCATTCCGGTCACGAAGATGCTCGAGAGCGAGCGCGAACGTTTGGCGAAGCTCGAGGACGAGCTTGCGAAGCGCGTCGTTGGTCAGCTGGAAGCGGTGCAGGCCGTGTCGAACGCCGTTAGGCGGTCGCGCGCCGGACTGCAGGACCCGAATCGCCCGATCGGCTCTTTCATTTTCCTTGGCCCCACGGGGGTGGGAAAAACCGAAACCGCGCGCGCTCTCGCCGAGTTTCTGTTCGATGACGAGCGTGCCTTGGTGCGCATCGACATGTCGGAATACATGGAGAAGCACGCGGTGGCGCGGTTGATCGGTGCGCCTCCGGGATACGTGGGGTACGAAGAAGGCGGACAACTCACGGAAGCCGTTAGGCGGCGGCCGTATTCTGTCATCCTGTTCGACGAAATCGAGAAGGCGCACCCGGATGTCTTCAACATCCTCCTGCAGATCCTGGACGATGGTCGTCTCACGGATTCGCAGGGGCGCACGGTCGATTTCCGAAACACGGTCGTGATCATGACGTCCAACGTCGGCAGCAGCTATATCCTCGAACACGCGCACGAGGATTGGGGACTGGTGGAGACGCAAGTCACAGCGGCGCTGCGCCAGACATTCAAGCCGGAATTCCTGAACCGTGTGGATGACATCATCATCTTCCGGCCGCTTGCGGCGGAGCACATCGCGCACATCGTGGAGCTGCAGTTGACACGCGTGCGTGCGCTGCTCGCCGAGCGCAAAATCACGATCGAGCTCACCGACCGCGCGAAGCAGTTGCTGGCGACGGAAGGGTACGATCCGGCGTTTGGTGCGCGTCCGTTGAAGCGAACGATTCAGCGCCTCGTGCAGAATCCGCTTGCCCTGGCGCTGCTGGAAGGCCGCTTCTCGGAAGGTGATCACATCGTGGCGGACGTCGCCGCGGATGAGACGCTGACCTTCACGAAGGCCGAACCCGTTGCCGCGAGTGCCTAACGGGTACTCGGCGAACGATGAGCGTTATGTCGCCGTAGCGCTCGAGTTGGCGGAGGAGGCCGCGCGCGCCGGCGACGTGCCTGTGGGCGCAGTTGTCACGTTCGGCGACACGATCGTGGGCCGTGCGAGCAATCGCACAGTGCGGGATCAGGACCCGACCGCACACGCAGAAGCGCTGGCGATCCGAGCCGCAGCAAGAACGTTAGGCACATGGCGCCTGTCCGGGTGTACTCTCTACGTCACGCTGGAGCCCTGTGCGATGTGTGCGGGAGCCATTGTGCTCGCGCGACTCGATCGGGTGGTCTTTGGCGCATGGGACGACAAAGCGGGGATGGCGGGTTCGGTCGGCGACCTCCTTCGACACCCGCGGCTCAACCACCGACCCGAGGTAACTGGCGGTGTGTTAGCCGATCCCGCAGCGGCGCTCCTGCAAAATTTCTTCGCGTTGACACGCTCCGCCGAAGGCCGTTAGCCTTCGCCGCGCGACTGGACAGGTGTCCGAGTGGCTGAAGGAGCCGGTCTCGAAAACCGGTATACGGGTAACCGTATCGTGGGTTCGAATCCCACCCTGTCCGTAACAGTCTCTCCAGTTCGCAGTTCTCGGTTGTCAGTCTTCGCAGCTTCGACTGACAGCTGACAACGACAACTGATAGCTGACAGCTGGCGACTGACTTGGACGGGTGGCCGAGTGGTTTAAGGCGCACGCCTGGAGAGCGTGTGGGCTCGCAAGGGCCTCGTGGGTTCGAATCCCACCCCGTCCGTTCCCTCTGTCTTGCCTAACGAGATTTGACAACGGCGGCTCCTACCACCGCGGATTGTCAAGTTGGGCCTCCCGCGATGCAGTGCACTCAGCGCCCTGTCCATGTGTGATTCGCTGAAAACCAGGGCTAGCGTCGCGCCTTCTTGCTCTCCGGCCTGACCAGTACATACTCCACACCGGCGCTCTCCCCGTCACACACGCGACTCCCTCGGTAAGGGAAGTGCGTCACGAGCGCCGCATGACTCAGCGACGTGCGGATGTGCTCGTGAGATCGATGTGATAGTGACGCCTGACGCGAACCTCGGACATGACCATGCGCGTGACCCATCATTTGGCACACCCCGTGCGCTTCCCCTGCGCGAGGGGCCACCTACGGGCGCCGCTGGGCCCTCCCTCGCGCGCTCTGTACGGTGGCCCCTCGCCATGCTCTAACTCGGACCTCGCGAGGTTTGGTGTATCGAGCCAGTTTTGACGGCGTGCTCCGCCACGCCGGCCCGCTTTTTCGCGTCGCGCTCCTGGTCGTCGTTGGCGATCTGCTAACGAAGCAGGTGGCTGTTTGGACGCTCGTGGGTGGCGACATCGACTTCGCGAGCTGGCTCCGCTTCACACTCGTGCATAACGACGCTGCGCCGCTGGGCATGTCGTTCGGCGCGTATACGTTCCATGTCAATTGGATCGTCAAAACGTCAGCGATCCTGCTCATGCTGGCGGCGACACGCGACCTCGCGCGCATCGATCCCGACGTGCCCGTCGCCCTCGGCCTTATCATCGGGGCCGCGTTAGGCAACCTCGTCAGCCTTTTGATCCATGCTGGTGGTGTTGTCGACTTCATTGCGGTCGGCATCGGGCACGACCAAGAGATCGTACTCAACGCGGCCGATGTTGCAGCCTACGCAGGTCTCGCGCTCCTCGCGCGCACAGCCTGGCGCATTGTCGCGCTGGCGCGCTCCCCCGCGCGCGCGGCGATTTCGGAGCGGCTGCGTGGCCGTGACATCGCATTGCGATTGGTGGGCGATCGGGAGATTGTCCGCACTGTTGCCGTCGGCGCT
>DATFBW010000432.1:0-4176 GCA_035253645.1 Gemmatimonadaceae bacterium
GTCCCTGATCATCCACTGCGCGGGGGTCCCCTCGTGGTCGATATCCAGAGCATCGATATCAGCGCCGTGGGACAGAAGGAAATCGGCTACCTCGACGCTTCTGGCGAAATGCAGCGGCGTCTGGCCGTCCCCGCCCCGGGCGTGCACGGCGCTAGGCTCGGCGGTAACTATCTGCCGCAATACGTCCAGCTTACCCAGGTGCGCGGCGGAATGGGCGTCGAGCCGCGCGCCGCGGCTGATCAGGAAGTCCGCGAACTCTGGCTTCGCACCATCCAGCACACCCCAGCTGCCGGGGGCCCAGTCGCTGCGGGCGTTGATGTCAGCGCCGAAGTCGAGGAAGAGGTCGACCATCTCGCGGTTTTCCGTGCTCGCGACGGCCCCGATCGGCCGGCCGCCGAAGGGGATTTCAGGTGCTGGCTCATTGATCTTTTCGCGCAATATCGCATGGCGCTCGAGAAGGTCCCGCGCTTTGGCGACATCGTTTGCCTCGACGGCCGCAATCAACGCCTTACGCGGATCCGGCTCAGCTCTGGAGGCTTCGACATGTTCTTTGAGCTTCGTCCAGCTCGCGAAGCCGTACTCACGGGCGATGACGTGTTGTGCATCGGCCAGCTTCGCCCGGTCGCTGGCGACGTCGGCGCCTAACGAGCTGAAACGCGCGGTCGCGGACGGGTCCCGTTGTTGGTAGTCGTGAAGCAGCGCTTTGGCTTGCTTCTTCAGATGCTCGAGGTTGGCTCGAGCGGGCAGGGTAGGCATACGACCTCCTTCTTGGCGCCCGGAGTCCGCTAGTCAGGGCAGAAGGGAGGTGTTGTACCAAACCGCCGGTGGAGCGCAGGTGGGATCATCCCTTTCCGCGGACGGGGTGCACCCTGCTTTGCGCAGATGAGGTTACGCGCTCGACTCCTCGCTGGCAAGAACCGCTCGGCCTCGCCGCACGGTTGGGCCAGTCACAAGGTGAAATCCAGGCGCGCGCGCATCTGGCACCGACGCTCGTCGGCGCTACGTTGAACGAACATCATCAGCACTCTCGGTTCAGCGGAGGACGACAATGGTTACCGTGGCGTTGCTCGTTAGGTTGGAGGCCAAACGCGGCAAAGAGGCCGAGGTCGAGCAGTTCCTCAAGAGTGGGCTGGCGCTTGTCGAAGCCGAGCCTGCGACAACCGCGTGGTTTGGTATCCGCCTTGGACCGTTCACCTATGGAATCTTCGATGCCTTTCCTAACGAGGCAGGAAGAGACGCCCACCTCACCGGCAAAGTGGCGGCGGCCCTGATGGAGAAGGCGGGAGATTTGCTGGTTCAGCCACCAGTCATCGAGAAGGTCGACGTTCTGGCGGCGAAGCTGCCGCAGCCGGACGCTAGCAGGCGAGCCGACCAGGAACGGCCGGTCCGCACGGATTCAGACGCGGACGTCCGCGTGGGTGAAGCGCCGGTCCGCTAAGCAATACGTCGGTCTCGTCTGACGCCTAACGGTGGCGTCGGCATCAAGGCTGTTTGCGCGCGAGGACTGGCAAGGACAGGAATGACGCGCGTGCGCGATCGTGAAAGATGGTTTGATTCGCCACCTTCCACACCGTGTCGGTTGCAACCGGATTGCCTGTGTTCTGATTCGGATTGTAGAGCGGCGCCGCGCTGCTCGAGATCTCGAGCCGGATGCGATGTCCACGCTCAAAGCTGTGCGCGATGTCGAAGAGCTCGATGCGAAAGCTCTCGGGTTTACCGCGCGTGAGCAGCTCTTCGGCATCGTAACCTTTGCGATAGCGGGCTCTTTTGATTCCGACAATAGGTCCGAGCGCGAGCGCGCGGCCATCGGGTAGCACGTCCGATAGCGCGGCGGTGAAGTCTGTATCGCGCGCGTCGCTTGCGGCCTGCAGGTTGACGGTCACACTCCCGATCACCTCGACTGCTTCGGACAGAGGCTCGCTCGTGTAGACCAACACGTCGCGACGTGCCTGGATGGGCCGCCGGTCTACACCCCAGCTGTCCATGTCGTCGGGCACCGGCTTTTTCGGGTCGAAGACAAAGCGGTCCGGCGGCGAATCCACCGACTGCCAGGCGAGCATGCCGTCGCCGGAGCTCGTATTCGCGTTCCCGCCGCTCGTTAGGTACAGAGTGCGCGGGGCCGCACTGGCCGGCGGGTAGCTGTCATGCGTGCGCCAGACGTTTGCTCCCGTGACGTAGATCCGAGCGCGCGGAGCGTCGTAGCGCGCGCTGCTCTGTTTCAGACACCAATCGAAAAACGCCAGATGCACGGCTTTGTTGTCGATAATCGATTCGGCGGAAAACTCACTGTCGCCAACCTTGAGCGAGCCGCCGCGGAAAGTCTCGATGTGCCGCCAAGGGCCGACCACAAGGAAGTGGCGATCGCGCTGTGTGGTATTCGCCATCACGCCGCGCCAGTAAAACAGCGCCCCGGGCTGATCGCCGTCATACCAGCCCGTGGTCGTTAGGGTGGGTATCGTGATCCCCGCAAAATCCCTGGCGGTGAAGCGCAGGCGTGCCCAGTACGCGTCGTATGTCGAGTGAGATAGCCACTCGCGATACATCGGCATCACCCGACCGAGCACGGAGTCCGCAGTAAGGAGTGGCCGGTGCGCCAGGACCTTCGTCCAATCGGCCGTCTGCCCGTTAGGCGACTGCTCGGTGCGGCCCGATGTCTGGTTGACCCACTGCAGCGCGAACGCGTGAGCGAACGCGCCGCCCATGTAGGGAAGCTCCTCGAACCAGCGCCCCCCGGACGCCGTCGGGGCCATGCACTTGAGGGCCGGCGGTTGCTCGCGTGCCGCGAGCCATTGGACGGTGCCGAGGTAGGAGAGGCCAAGCGTGCCGACGCGACCGTTGGAGAATGGTTGTTTGGCGAGCCACTCGATCGAATCGAAGCCGTCTTTTCCGTCAGTGAAGAAGAACTCGAATTGGCCTTCGGAGTCGCCGCGTCCTCTCGTGTCCTGAATGACGAACACGTAGCCTTGGGCGGCGAAGTATCGGGCCCACTGGTTGAGGCCGAGGCCCGACTTCATGTACGGAGTGCGCGCGAGAAGCACCGGGTAGCGCCCGGGCGATTCCGGGAGCCAGATGTCCGCGGCGAGTTTGACGCCGTCGCGCATGGGGATCGTGACGCCGAACTGCGTCCGTGCCTGGGCGGACGCGTGACTGAATGAGCCCAGTGCGACGGCGAGGAGGAACGGGAGCCGCGTTCGCGTCATTTACGGCACCAGGGCAGGGGGCATACGCGTGATACGCAGCAGGCACGATCGGCGTTTCGACACGAATAACGCACCTCAAGGCTGGCACTGCGCGGTTTCCCGCTGTGATCGCCGTTAGGCAGAGGCGTCGAGTGGCGCTTTGACCCTTGACCTTTGACCTGTGAACCTCCGTCAGCTTACCGCCGCGACACCATCACACTGGACAGGTTGAGTGGGCTGCGAATTCTGAAGTCGACGACTTCACCCGGGCCGACCTGGATCGCGTCGCTGAGGTGGCGCTCTTGCAGTCCGATCGGTTCGGCCAGCAAGCGAACAGGCGTACCTCCGCTCAACACCGTGAGGCGCAGCGGAATCGTGTCCTTCTTGAATCCTGGCACTGTGCCGAGCCGCTGACGCGTACCGCCGCGGACGGCGAAGATGTTCATGTCGAGCCAGTGATCGTTGGTTACGGCGAGCAGTGCGTCGTCTTGTGTGGGTAGCGCTGACGGGTCGGCTGAGCGTTCATGCCCACAAGCGATGAGTCCGGCCACGAGCGCTACTGTGGAGATTGCTCTGGATTTCATCGGTGCTCCTCTCTGCCATGCAGAGCCATCGGAGCACGCCGTGGGCCATTCCTGCGGGCTTAGGGATAGCCGGGGCCGGAACCTTTTGACGAGAGCTACGGCCAAGAGAGATGCCTAACGAGCAGGAATCGCATAATCCTTGCGTTAGGCGGCACCGCAGCGCGCGAGACGTGTCGGACTTAGGTGTGCCGAAGCGGCCTCAGGTTGAAGGCTCGGCGTTTATGGGTTACCTTAACGCGCACGGGACGTAGCGCAGTCCGGTAGCGCACCTGAATGGGGTTCAGGGGGTCGCGGGTTCAAATCCCGCCGTCCCGATTTGTAACTAAATGTCCAGCAACGCGTTATGCGTCGCTGGGCTTTATCGTTCTCGGGCGGCTGATGTCAGTAGGAAGCATATAGGAAGCTTCAGGATG
>DATFBW010000433.1:0-3804 GCA_035253645.1 Gemmatimonadaceae bacterium
AAGACCATCAGAGGCTCCACGTCACGCGGCGGTGCGAAGGCCCTGGTGGAGATCGCGCGAACGCTGGGCCGCGGGATCGAAGTCGCCATTACGCCGGACGGGCCCCGCGGTCCAGTCCATACGATCGCCCCGGGCGTGGTGTACGCTGCTCGGCGCGCCAACGTCCCCGTCATTCCGATTGGCGTGCGCGCGTCGAATGCGTGGCGGCTCAATACCTGGGATCGATTCATGATTCCGAAGCCGTTCGCGCGCATAACGATCGAATACGGCGATGAGTTCGTCGCACGCGCTGATGAGGCAGGAGGCGACATCGATAAGGATTCTGAACGACTCGGCGCCGCATTTCGCGCATTGGAAGCTGTGCGTGCCTGACGCCCTATGGATAGAACGGTTGTGGTACGGCGACGGCGGCCGAGCCGCGCTCGCTCGCGCGCTGCTTACTCCGATTTCCTGGGGATTCCGCGCGGCCGTCCGCGCGCGCAACGCGCTCTATGACACGGGGGTGCTGCACAGCTCGGGGGCAGCCATTCCAGTGCTCAGCGTAGGCAACCTAACGGTCGGCGGGACAGGGAAGACCCCTGTCGCTGCGTACCTCGCGGGGAGACTGCGACAAATGGGGGCGCGACCCGCACTCGTTATGCGCGGAGTGGGAGATGACGAATCAAAGGTGTTCGCCTTCATCGCACCGGGTGTTCCCGTTATTGCGGATCCACAGCGCACTCGCGGCGTCGCGGCGGCGGTGCGTGCGGGTTGCGACGTAGCAGTTCTCGACGACGCTTTTCAACACCGCGCGATCAGGCGCGACGTCGACGTCGTACTGGTGAGTGCGGACAGGAGCGCGGACAGAGCCCAAGTCCTTCCTGCTGGCCCGCTGCGTGAGCCGTGGACCGCACTGAGTCGCGCCCACACGGTAATCGTTACTCGCAAGGCTGCGAGCACCGAACAGGCGGCGTCATTGCGCGACCAGATCCAGTTACGATTTCCTGGCGCTAAGGTCGCCCAGGTACTCCTGACGGCGGCGGAGCTGGTCCGCTGGTCAACCGAGGAGCGGCACCCGATAGACGTTCTGCGCGGCCGACGCGTACTCGCCGTGGCAGGGATAGGAGATCCAGCGGCGTTCCTCAAACAGCTCGGAGCCTATGCATCGCAAGTGGAGGCCTGCGTGTTCCGCGACCACCATGCGTACTCGGAGCGTGAGGCTGGGGAGATCGCGACCAGTGCCAATGCCTTCGATCTGGTCGTCTGTACACTCAAAGATGCGGTAAAGCTTGGCCCTGTCTGGCCTCGCCAAGGTCCTGCGCTATGGTATGTTTCTCAGCACCTCGAGGTCGAAAAAGGAGAGGACGAGATTGAGCGTATGCTCGCTCGCCTATTAGACTTGCGCCCCGCCAACCGTTCTTAGCGCCACTGCACGCCGGCCGCTGACTCTAGCTTATGGCTACCGACCTCAGACTCCCCACTCATAGCATCGTCCAGCCGGACAAGGACCGCTTCCTTACCTCGCCCGAGGAAAATCCTTTCGAGGCGATGATGTCGCGGTTCGACCGCGCCGCGGAGCTGCTTGATCTCGAGCCCGGGCTGTACAAGGTCCTCCGCAAGCCGGAGAAGCAGATCATCGTCGCGTGCCCCATCATGATGGACAGCGGCGAGATCGAAGTGTTCACGGGAATTCGCGTCCTATACAACACCTCGCGCGGACCCGCAAAAGGCGGCATCCGCTTCGATATGCAGGTGTCGCTGGATGAGGTGACCGCGTTGACAGCCTGGATGACCTGGAAGTGCGCGGTCGTCAACGTGCCGTTCGGGGGGGCAAAGGGAGGGGTAATCTGCGATCCTCTCCACATGAGCGTCGGTGAGCTGGAGCGCCTAACGCGCCGTTATACGTCCGGCATCATCGCCACGTTAGGCCCGGACAGCGACGTGCCGGCACCGGACATGAACACGAATGAGCGGGTGATGGCGTGGATCATGGACACGTACTCCATGCACGTGCGCCACACGGTCACCGCCGTCGTGACGGGGAAGCCCGTCGAGATGGGTGGCTCAGCGGGGCGTCGCGAGGCGACGGGGCGCGGATGCATGTTCGTCACCAAGGAAGCTCTCACGCACCTTGGCATGAGCGTGCGCGGGACGACGGTCGCGGTGCAAGGCTTCGGGAACGTGGGTTCGGTGACTGCGCAGCTGCTCGCACGCGAAGGGTGCAAGATCGTTGCGATCAGCGATCGCACCGGAGGTGTGTATAACGCGGCAGGCATCGATGTCGACGATGCCAGCGCGTGGGTCAAGCAGCATCGAACGTTGGAGGCATATCCCAAAGGCGATCACATCGCGAACGACGATCTGTTGCTGCTGGACGTCGACGTGCTGGTTCCTGCTGCGCTGGAGAACGTGATTACAACGCGCAACGCGCCGAAGATTCGCGCCAAGATCATCTGTGAGGGTGCAAATGGCCCGACGACAGCGGCCGCGGATGCGATCCTCGAGGAGAAAGGGATCTTCGTTATCCCGGACATTCTCGCGAATGCCGGCGGCGTCACGGTCTCTTATTTCGAATGGGTGCAGGATCGTGGCGGATACTTCTGGAGCGAAGACACGGTGAACGAACGCCTGCGCGACATCATGGTGCGCGGTTTCAAAGACGTTCTCGAGCTGTCGCGACAGCACAAGGTGAACATGCGCACGGCGGCGTATATGCTGTCGATCAGTCGTGTCGCCACGGTTCATCGGCTGCGCGGAATTTATGCCTAACGGCTAAACCACAGGTCCAGGTCAGAGGTCAACGGTCAAAGCGTGCGGTTTCGGCTTTGTGTAGTCGGCCGGCCGCGAAACGCGGCGTTGGCGTCGGCGATCGCCGAATATGAGAAGCGCGCCGAGCGCTATTGGCCGCTGGATATCCGTGAGGTGAAGGCCGTCGCGTCAGGCACCCGGGAGGTCGTGATCGCGCGCGAAGGCGAGCGGCTCCTGGAAGCTGCCAGCGACGCGATGGTGGTGCTCTGTGATGAGACCGGAAAGCCCTATCAATCGCGCAAATTCGCGGGCTGGCTGCACGCGTTGCGCGTCGAGGCGCGCGATGTCGCTTTTCTGATAGGAGGGGCGTTCGGTGTGAGCGAAGCGCTGCGGCAGGCCGCGCAACACACACTCGCGCTTGCGCCCTGGACACTTCCCCACGAGATCGCGCGCCTTGTCCTGGCCGAGCAGCTGTATCGCGCGGGGACGATTCTCCGTGGTGAGCCGTACCACAAGTAACTCGCGCGAGTGAGATTACACGCCGCGCGGCAAGGCCGACGGGGCCGCCCGCGCCATCGCGCCGTGGAGACGCTATTGGACGAACCGCGCGTCACAACAGAATCGCTCGGTGGCGGTCCGCTCGCGCGGCTCGCCATCGAGGGGCGCGCGCCTGACGACTGGTACGCGCGGCGGCCGTGTAGTCCTAACGAGTGGCGCGAGCGCGCGCTCGAGGCGCGGTCGCGCGCGCCGGCAGGCTGGGCGGACCGCCTGGCGCCGGCCTTCGTTCACCGCGACGCCTCCGCGGCGCGGCTCAAGAAAGTGGTCGCCGAAAACGGGATTGTGGTTACGACCGGACAGCAGCCTGGCCTGTTTGGCGGGCCGATTTACACAACCGCCAAAGCGCTATCGGTGCTGACACTCGCCGACGCCATTCAGAACGCGACAGGTATCCCTACCGCGCCGGTTTTCTGGGCCGCTACCGACGACGCCGACTTTGCCGAGGCCGCATCAACAGTCGTGGTGATTGATGGCACGCCACAGGAGCTGCGAATCCCGCGTTATCCGCGGACCGATGGC
>DATFBW010000434.1:0-33188 GCA_035253645.1 Gemmatimonadaceae bacterium
CGCTCGTCGGGGATGGCGGCGGCGACGGCGCGCTGCTCCCGCATGTATCCAGCAAGTGAGATGAGCAGGTTCGGCTCGCAGCCTAACGAGCCGGCGAAGGTGGCGACGGCCGTCTCGTCGGCTACATCGAGCTCGCCGAGCTTACGCCGCAGGTCTCCGATCCGCGGGGCGAGGTGCGCGGAGCGCGCCATGTATTCCCCTTTCCAGAAAGGCATCCGCGCGGGCTGGCCCGGGGCAGGGGTGACGATGACGCGATCATGTTCGATGGCCGCGAAGCGCCACGTCGACGAACCCAGCAGAAAGACATCGCCGACGCGGGACTCGTGTACGAACTCTTCGTCCAGCTCACCGATACGCGTGCGATCGGCGAGAAAGACCGCGTACATCCCGCGATCGGGAATGGTGCCACCGGAGACAATCGCGGTCTGCCGACTGCCACGCAGCGCGTCGAGCCGGCCTGTGCTACGGTCCCAGATAATCCTGGGTGCAAGCTCGGCGGCCAGCTCTGGAGAGTACTTCCCGGACAGCATGGCGAGCACTTCGTCGAAGGCGGACCGAGTGAGATGATGAAATGGGTAGGCGCGCCGGACGAGTGTGAACAGATCATCTGCCTGCCACAGATCGGCAGCGACGGCAGCGACCACAATCTGCGCCAGCACATCGAGCGGGTTTTGCGGGACTCGGGTCGGCTCCACGTCACCTTCACGAGCGGCGGCGGCGATCGCCAGCGATTCCAGCGCATCGTCGAGGTGCGTGGGCAGAAAGACCCCGCGGCTCGTCGCACCTAACGAGTGGCCCGCGCGCCCAACCCGCTGCAGCGCGCTGGAAACTCGTTTCGGGCTCTGTATCTGGATGACGAGATCGACGGAGCCGATGTCGATGCCAAGCTCCAGGGCGCTCGTGGTCATGAGTGCGCGGAGATCACCTGCTTTGAGTCGCTGCTCCAGGTTGAGGCGCCGTTCGCGCGACAGCGCGCCGTGATACGCATGCGCGACCTCACTCTCCACCATCGTATTTACGCGCGACGCGATTTTCTCCGCGTGCGCGCGGTTGTTGCAAAAGACGAGCGTCGTACGCGCTTCCTGCAGGTGGCGCGCGATCTGCTCGATGATGGCGGGCCACACGGATCCCCCCACGTCGCGTAGATCTGGCACCGGCGAGATGATACGGAGCTCCGCGCGCCTAACGAGCCCGCAATCTACGACGCTCACCGGCCGCGCCACCCAGCTCTCGCCCGAAGGCTCGCCACCGCCAAGAAAGCGCGCGACTTCGTCGAGCGGGCGTTGCGTAGCCGAAAGCGCGATGCGCTGGATCGGGCGGCTTACGAAGTGCGCGAGGCGCTCGAGCGTGAGCGCAAGGTGGGCACCGCGCTTGCTGCCAGCGATCGCATGGATCTCGTCGACGATCACCGCCCGCGTTTCGCTGAACATCCCGCGCCCACGCTGCGAGGTGAGCATGATGTGCAGCGATTCCGGTGTCGTGATCAGGATGTGCGGCGACTTTCGTATCATCCGATTGCGCGCCGACTGCGGCGTGTCCCCGGTGCGCACATCGACGCGGATTTCGGGGAACTGCTCGCCGGCAGCTTCAAAGCGCGCGCGCAGGTCAGCGAGCGGACCGGTGAGGTTGCGCTGGATGTCGTTATTGAGCGCCTTGAGTGGTGAGACGTAGAGCAAGTGCACCGCATTGGCGAGCGGCGCCTCGAGTCCCTGTACGATGAGCGCATTCAGCTCCCACAAGAATGCGGCGAGCGTCTTCCCGCTCCCTGTCGGCGCGAGGATGAGCGTGTGCGCACCACTAGCGATGACAGGCCAGCCTCGCCGCTGGGGATCGCTAGGCATGCCTAACGATTCGGTGAACCAGCGGCGCACGATGGGGTGGAACGGCTTCAGAGCCGGCTCAGCCTTGCGCGCGGGCATCGGGATCAGCGCTCGCCTAGATTCTCAGTACATGGCGCGCAGGGCGAACGATCAGCGCTTGGGAGTCGAGCACATGCTCAAAATACGGTTGCTGGCCATCGCTTCCTATGTGACGCTCGCGGCGTGCAACGATGAAACGACGTCCGTCACGCCGCCCCCCGAGCCAGGCTGGACAACGGGAGTGGCACTTCCCGAGCGCGTTCAAGAGATGCACGCGGCTGTTTGGCGGGGGGACATTTACATCGCGGGCGGTTTCGACTCAGTGGCTTCCGAATCTCGCCGGGCGTACCGCTTCATCGTTTCCGAGAATCGTTGGGAGCGCATCGCGGACCTGCCTGAACCACGCCACCACATGCCGCTCGCGGTGGCCAACGACACGCTCTACGCAATCGGCGGATACAGTGGTGGGTTCGTCGGGAGAGCCAACCTCTGGATTCTCCGCGCTGACAGGCAGGCCTGGGTGCCACGCGCGTCCTTGCCGACGGGCCGAGGTGCCTCAGCCGTTGGTGTGGTCCGTGGAAGGTTGGTTGTCGTGGGCGGGACCGGGCCGGATCGTCCGCGCGTGGATTCTGTGGCGATCTACGAACCAGGGACAAACTCGTGGCGGTCAGGGGCCACGATTCCCACACCGCGCGATCACCTCACGGCGGGTGTCGTGAACGATGTGCTGTATGCGATCGCGGGCCGCAATAACGGCCCGATCTACGACGTCGTGGAGGCCTACGACCTAACGACTAATCGCTGGACGACGCGAGCGGCCATGCCGAGCCGCCGCGGAGGACTCGGCGGCGACGTACTGAACGGCCGGATTCACACGTTAGGCGGCGAAACAGCCACCAGCGTATTCCATAACCACGAGGTGTACGATCCCGCGAGCAACACGTGGGCCACTGCTGCCGCGCTTCCAACCGCTCGCCACGGCTTGGGGGTCGCCGTTGTTGCGGGGCGCCTCTACGCGATCGGAGGGGGACCGAGCGCGGGGCTGGCGCAGACCAGCCTGGTCGAGATCTTCGTGCCTAACAATTGAGCGCTAGGTAGCGGCCTTTTTCCCTTCCTTAGCTTTGCCGTTCTTCCTGTGCTTGCGCGTCTTGCCGTACGTGCCGCGGAAGATCTTGCCGCGCTTGGTGCGCTTATCGCCTTTTCCCATGTGATTCGCCGCTAGAGGTGAGCGGTGAAAGTACCAGACAACGCCACAAATACAAAACGCGCCGGCTCACGCCAGCGCGTTTGTGTACGCCTAACAAAACCGGTCAACGCTGCCCGAAGAGGGTGAGCCTCGTATAACGTCGCGGTCGATCGGCCGCCGTATCGCTCGATGGCTTCGCCGGTGCGAAGTACATGTGAACGATTGCTGCCGCGCGGTCGGTGCATGCGTCATCGATGAGGTCGAGCATGATACCGACCGAATCGCGCGAGACCTTGTATTTCGACACGACGCCGGTGCAGGGCCCAGCCACGTCCGTCCACTGGAGCGTGTCGCCGGACATCTTGCCGACCGAGACCAGAAAGACGGCGCCGCTGGGATCGATCACCCGGAACGAGTCAGCGACGACCTGTGAGCGCCAAGCGTCGAATTGCGGATCGTAGGACGCGGTGCGCGGGAGAAAAGCATAGTTGCCAGGGGCGAACCCTTTGGCTGGTTGTGCCGATGCAGCGGCCGAGGCGAGCAGACAACCGGCGACGAGGAGAGAGAGGCGCATATGACGGGGGACGGGGGACTGAGGGGAAACTGGAACTTACGGACTCTGGTTAGACAGCCGGAGTGAGGCATCGCGCATCTCTCGCGACGTCAAAATGTGCTTCCCAAGACGTACGTAGCGTGCGGCTAGTGTCAATGCTGCAGCAACATCTTTAGCCGAAATCGGACGCACAGTCGCTGGAGCCAGCCGGCCGATTACCGCGGCAAGGCGCTCGCCCAGGCGCGTTTCGTGGCGGCGCCCCAAGAGGAACGAAGGTCGTGCGATAGTCAGGGACGTGAAGTCCAGAGCGCTGATATCGCGTTCCGTTTCCCCCTTCACCCGGTTGTAGAAGATGCGGGAGGAGGGATTCGCTCCGAACGCACTCACCAGCAGATAATGAGTCGCACCTCTGTCGCGGCCGAGTCGCGCGGCCATTACCGGGTACTCGTGATCAACGGCTCGGAATCGTTCGCGTGAACCCGCTTGGCGCATCGTTGTCCCGAGCGCGCAAAACAGTTGATCCGCCTCAAAAGCGTCCGCGTAACGTTCCAGCTGCGTAAAGTCGATCTCGCGTATGTGAAGCTTTGGATCCGCGGGGAGGTTGCGCGCGCTGCGCACCAACGCAGTTACAGAGGAAACTGTCGGCTCGCGTAACAGAAGGGTGAGCAACTCACCGCCCACGAGGCCGCTGCCTCCGAGTACAACGACTGAACGCGACGAATTCATGCGTACGCTGTGCCGACGGATGTCGGAGAGTAGTGCATGGTTGCAGGGCTCCATGGAACGCGGTAACGTGGCGGCCCCGCATGATGCGCCACGTGCGCCTTCGCAGCCCGATGCACTAGGGTTTCACGCCTAACGAGAAGAGGAAGCAATGCCTACTGAGCCAAAGGGCCGATTCGTCTGGTACGATCTCATGACGACGGATCAAGAGAAGGCCATCGATTTTTACTCGGAAGTTGTGGGATGGACAACAGAAGACTTTCCCGGCGCACCGACGCGATACGCGATGTGGAAGTCGCCTGAAGGAGCCAACGTCGGCGGCTCGACGCAGTTGCCCGCGGATGTCGTGCAAAAAGGTGTGCCGCCGCACTGGATCGGTTACATCGCTACGCCCAACGTGGACAACACGGTCCAGGAAGCGGTCAAGCTGGGGGCCAAGGTGCTCGTCCAACCCGCCGACATCCCGACAGTGGGACGTTATGCCGTCCTCGAGGATCCGCAGGGCGCGACGTTCGCTGTGTTCACGGCGGCAGGTGATACTCCGGGCCGCGAAGAAGGCCCGCACGTGGGCGAAGCTTCATGGCATGAGTTGTACACCACGGACTACAAAGCAGCGTTCGATTTCTACCAGAAGCTCTTCGGGTGGGAAAAGGATCAAGCGATGGACATGGGCGACATGGGCGTCTACCAGATGTTCTCGCGTAATGGGCAGATGCTCGGCGGCATGATGAACAAGCCGGATCCGAACATGCCGTCTGCCTGGACCTACTACTTCCGTGTGCCGGACATCAACGACGCCGCGTCGCGCGTGACAAAAAAGGGTGGCAAGATCCTCACCGGGCCGATGGAAGTCCCTGGCGGAGACATGATCGTAATGGGCGCGGATCCGCAGGGGGGGACGTTCGCCTTGCACGAAAAGCGGTCGTAACAGAGAGGAGCGCGGAGCAAGGAGCGGGGAACCACGTCTCGTATGCACGCCCTTGCTCCTGGCTCCCCGCTCCACTTCGCCTAACGAGATTTTTCGCTCCCCGCCAGATATTTCTCCGCCTCTGCCACTTCCGCAACAGTAGCCGGCACCATTGCCCAATTCGCGCGGAAACGCGCGTACCATCGCGCGGCCTGTGGACGATCGCCTAACGCGGCATATGCGCGCGCGAGGCCGAGGACGGCGCGCGATCGGTTCGGCGTGCGCTCGAGGGCAAGCTCGAAGGCGCGCTTGGCTTCCTGGGGACGTTTCGCGGCGAGCAGGACATCGCCCAACAACTCGCGCGGCGGTTTGGCTGTCTCCGGCGGACCAAACTCGTAGGGTAGCGCGGCCTCGACTTCAGCGGCTGCTGTGAGCGCGGCGATCGCGGAATCCGTGCGGCCCGCGGCGTTATGCATCGCCCCGCGCAACGTCAGCTCGATGACCTGGCAAATGTGCGGTGAACCAGCGACATAGCTTGGAGTGGCGGTGCGCCGTGCGACTGCGCACCGGCGCGTGATGTTTGCCAACGACGCTTCGGCAATCTCGGTTCGGCCGACGCGGAGCGCTGCCAACGATCGCGTCATTGCGAACGCACCGACGCGCGGGCCACCACCTTCGCCCTCGTGCGTTTGCGTCAAGACACGCGCGGAGTCGAGCGCGACCGTCCCGGCACGACCATTCCAGTCTTCGGTGTCGACGAGATACTGCGCGAGCATGATCGCGTAATGCGTGATCGCATACGGCGTTCGTTGTTGCTCGGCGTCCGCACGGATGCTCTGGATGTAACGCCACGCGTCAGCGAAACGACCTTCCTGCTGATACCCATAGGCGAGCCACTGCGTGTAATGCCCGTTGCGGCGGTTCGCTGTCTCCCATGCAGCGGTGTTGGCGGTGACAACATCCTTCCACAGCCCGGCAGCGACGAAAATGTGCGACGTCATGTGCTGCGCATGCGCCGCCCCCGGCGCGATCTTCGAATACGCGCGCGCCGCACGCATGCCTAACGGTGCGTGGACGGGATCGTCGTAGCTGTGAATGAGATAGTGTGCGGCCCCCGGATGATCCGGGTTGTCGCGAAACACGTCTTCGGCGATGGCGGCCGCACGCATGTAGGTTGGCGTATGACGGCCGCCATGCGTGCTGCCTAACAAGGCGAGCGCATAGAAGCTTTGCGCTTCGCGGTCGCTGGGATAGTCGGCCGCAAGATGTCGCATCGCGTCTGCAAAGAGCGTGTCGCGCAACTCCTTGCTGCCATCGCCGTACAGAACCTCGGCCGTCTCGAACCAGCGGCGCTCGCGTTCATCCGCGATACGTTTTGCACGGGCGGCCCGGTCGGCACCGAATCGGGCGAGGACGGCGCGGGCGGCAGCCAGGTCCTGCTGGAACCACACGGGGTGCGTGTACGTCATGGCCTCGCCCCAGTATGCCAGCGCGAAGGCCGGGTCGAGTCTCTGGGCCTCACGGAAGGCCTTGGCCGCGGAGTCGTATTCGAAGCTGTGCAGGTACAAAACGCCCCGCAGAAAGAACGGCTGTGCGTTAGGCGCTCCCGAAGTCGGGAAGTGGATCGTTCCGAGTGGCGCGGGCTGAGCGCTCAACCCGCCGGCCGCTGCCAACACCAACGCCAACAACAATCCATGACTGACAAGGCGCGCCATGAGATCTCCGCGAAGCCTAACGCTACATCTTGGGCCCATCGAGCTGTTGGATCGTCTTCGTGGACGGTGGCCGCTCGCGCTGTAAGCGCCGCGCGACCTGTTCTGCGCGCGTCATCGCGCGCAATAGGTTCTCGCCCGCGAGCTTGCGCAAATCAGCCTCACTCCAGCCGCGCCGCGAAAGTTCGGCAAAGAGGACCGGGAACGCCGCTACGTCCGGGAGCCCTTCCGGCGTGTCGTCGATCCCATCGTAATCGGAGCCGATACCGACGTGATTCACACCGGCGAGCTTGCGGACGTGATCGATGTGATCGGCGACATCACCCAGGGTCGCTTTTGGAAGCGGGTTCGCGCGATCCCAATCGGCCAACTCCCGCGCGCTTGCTGCCGAGTCGTTGGGGAATCGCTGACGGAGCTCGGTGAGCTTTGCGCCGCGCCGTCCAGCGTGATCGGCAACTTTTTGCGATATGAAGCTCGGAACGAACGTGACCATGACGACGCCGCCGTTCTCTGGCAGCCGACGCAGGATCGAGTCGGGAACGTTGCGTGGTACGTCGACCAGGCCACGCGCGGACGAGTGCGAAAAGATCACCGGGGCTTCGGCCGTGTTCAGCGCGTCGCTCATCGTCCCCGGCGAAACGTGGGATAAATCGACGAGCATCCCCAAACGGTTCATCTCGCGGACAACCTCCTCGCCGAACTTGGTGAGGCCGCCGTGCTTCTGCTGATCGTTGGCCGCATCCGCCCAGTCGAGCGTGACGTTGTGCGTCAACGTCATATAGCGCGCGCCGAGGTCGTAATACACGCGGAGGGCACCTAACGAGTTTTCGATGGCGTGCCCGCCCTCGAGCCCGAGGAGTGAGCCTACCCGTCCGCGTTGGTGCGCGCGCCGGATCGCCGCTGCCGTCAGGGCCCATTCGAAGACATCCGGGTACTTCGCCACTACGCGGCGCGCGATGTCAAATTGCTCCAGCTGCACGCGCGCATAGCCGGAATCCTTGATGTCACCCGGGATATAGATGCTCCAGAACTGCGCTCCAGTCATGCCTTTGCGCAGTCGGGCGATATCGGTGTGGCCGGTCGTAGGCTTGCGCAAATCGTAGGCGTCGACGTCACGCGGCGCCGGGGCGTTGTTTCGGATGGCCCACGGCAGATCGTTATGTCCGTCGATGAGAGGCACCGCCCGGAGCACACGGCGGGCCTTGGCCATGTGCGGATCGTTCTGCGCCGTGAGCGATAAAGGAAGGGCTAGCGCAAGCAGCGCTAGAGTTCGAATACGCATGTCTCGTCCGATGATGAGCCGCTACTGCAGGAGGTTCAAGCGGACAGGTGGTGAGTGGACGACAAAATCGCCGGCCTGCATCGTCGCGGTCGCGAAGTACTCACCTGGAGGGAGCGGCGAAGGTTCGAGCCCGCCGGCGAATACGTTGTTCCCCGTCCAGACAAACGTGAATGTGCGCGCCTCGTCCTTGGCCAGGTTGAGGGTCGTCACGACAGGAAGGCAAGTCCAACCATCCTCTGGCGTCACGATGCGCCCGCGTGGATCGCGGATGAACGCGAAGACCTGGCACGCGTTCGGGAACCGGATGGATACCGGTTCGCCGAAGTTGTTCGTCGCGGTCACGCGGATGGTGTCGGGCTCGCCCAGACGGATGCTGGTCCTGCTAACAGCTATGCGCAGCACGACTTCGTCTCGGATCTTCGGGACCGCGGGGTCCTGCATGCACCCTGCGGTGAGGGGGCCGATGAGTAGTAGGCGCCAGCGCATGCCAGAAGTCTCCCTTGGAGCGCTGGCGCGCGCCAGATGCGAGATACGAGATACCAGGCAGGGGTAAGGCGCCGGAAGACAGGAGCAGGCTTGCGGCTGGCGACGTCGCGGCGTACAAAACTGGCCATGCGCCGATCGCTCCTACTACTCGCCGCCGCATTGTGTCCCTGCGTCGTTTTTGCACAGGGACGCGCAGGATCTGCCCGTGCCGACACCGGACTCTTCGATCTCATCATCGCCGGGGGCCGCATCTACGATGGTACGGGGAACCCCTGGTTTTACGCTGACGTTGGAATTCGCGGTGGCCGCATAGCAGCCGTGGGTCGGCTCGATAGCGCGCGAGCCACCAGGCGAGTAGATGCCAAAGGGAAGGCGGTGATCCCCGGGATCATCGACCTGCATTCGCACGCCGACGACGGTTCGAGTCCACGCGGAGGCTTTCGGGACCCTAACGCAAAGCGCCGCGCAGCGCCGAATCTTGTGATGCAGGGCGTCACCACCGTCGTGGTGAATCAGGACGGCCGCTCGCCGCTTCCGATCGCCGAGCAGCGGGCGACTGTAGAGCGGCTCGGGATCGGGCCTAACGCGATCCTGCTGGTCGGCCATGGCTCCGTGAGGGCGCGCGTGATGGGCACGGACTTCAGGCGTGCGGCCCGTCCCGAGGAGATCGCCGCCATGCGCGAGCTCGTTAGGCAGGGCCTCCGCGAAGGCGCCTGGGGACTTTCGGCAGGTCTGGAATACACGCCGGGCCGCTGGAGCACGACGGACGAAGTCGTCGCGCTCGCCCAGGAGATCGTGCCCTATCGCGGCGTGTACATCTCGCACGAACGCAGCGAGGGCCAGGACCCGATGTGGTTTTGGCCCAGCCAGGATCCACCCGGCGCGCCGACGCTGCTCGACGCGGTCCGCGAAACGATCGAGATCGGCGAGCGCACAGGGGCCACTGTCGTGGCATCACATCTCAAAGCGAAGGGTTTCAACTACTGGGGCTCATCCAATGCTGCGCTGGAGTTGATCGAGCGGGCCCGCGCACGGGGCGTAGACGTGTGGGCCGATCAGTACCCGTACAACACCAGCGGATCCGACGGCTCTACTGTGCTGGTTCCCGATTGGGCGTTAGGCAGCGGCGATTACGCGGCCGGCCTTCGGCGTACATTGGCTGACAGCACGCTCGCAGCGAAGGTGCGCCGCGACATCGCGCACGAGATCGCGCGGCGCGGGGGCGCCGAACAGGTGATGATCTTCGACTTCCCCGACTCGGCGCTGAACGGAAAGACATTGTCGCAAATCGCCGCGGGATGGAGTGTGACGCCCATCGAGGGCGCGATCCAACTGCAGTTACGCGGGTATCCCAGCCGGCGGGGCGGCGCCCGCGTGCGCGGCTTTTCGCTCGCAGAGGGAGACATCGAGCTGATCGCCACGCGTTCCTGGGTCGCAACAGCGTCGGACGCCGGAATCGCGCTGCCAGAAGATGGCCCGGCGACGCACGCTCGGTTCTATGGCACCTTCCCGCGCAAGTTGCGTCGTTATGCACTGGAGCGAGACGTTCTCTCGTTCGAGAGCGCCATCCGCTCCATGACGTCGCTTCCGGCGCAGATTCTCGGGCTCCGGGATCGCGGAATGATCCGCGAAGGGATGGTCGCCGATATCGCTCTCATCGATCCCACCACAATTCGGGACAAGGCTACGTTCTTCCAACCGCACCAGTATGCGGAAGGTGTGCTGGGCGTGTGGGTGAACGGAATTGAAGTCGTCGCGAATGGGCAGCCCACGTGGGCGTTGCCAGGACGTGTGCTGACCAAGACGGGACCGCGCTTTCAGCCCTAGGGCCGCGACCGGTTCGTCCGTCGCGTAGCAGGAGCGTTCAGCGGATCATCGGGCCACGGGTGCTTCGGATAGCGGCCTCGCAGCTCCTTGCGCACCTCGAAGTACGAAGTACGCCAGAAGCTCGCGAGATCTGTCGTAACTTGGACCGGACGCCGGCTGGGCGAAAGCAAATGCATCGTCACGGGCTTGCGGCCAGCAAGGATGGTGGGCGTGCTCGTTAGGCCGAACACCTCCTGCAACTTGACGGCGAGCACTGGCGTTGCCGGATCGCTGTAGTCGACGGCGATCCGCGAGCCGCTGGGCACCTGGATGTGCGTTGGTGCCAGTTGATCGAGCTTGGCGCGCTGCTGCCACGTCAATAACTCGCGTACCGCGTCCTCCACGGAGATGCGCAAGATCTCCTGACGGCGGCGCAACCCGGTGAGGTACGGGGCTAGCCACTTGTCGCTTGTTAGGCGCAAACCTGCGTTTGAGACGTCCGGCCATTCCGGATCATGCGCATGCAGAAATGCCAAGCGATTTCTGAGGGTGACGGCGTCTCGCGTCCAGTTCAGCATCGAGAAATCACTTTCCAGGATGACACGCTGGATCGCGCGCGTGATGTCTTGTTCCGACGGATGTTTGAGCGGTGCATCTGCCAAAACGATCGCACCGAGCACGCGGCGGCGGCGCGCGCTCACGCTGCCAGTTGTTTCGTCCCACTGAATGGTGTCGCTGATTTCGATCTGATCGGCGAAATGTTCCTCGATCTCCTCCGCCGTGATCGGCGCCGCAAGCAGGATCAGGCTCTCGGGGCCACGAGCATCGAGCTCGGCGGCGACGATGTACGGCTCGTTATGCATCCCGCTCCCAGGGGGAAGTACGGCTCCCATCCCCTGCCGCAACACGTAACGTGGCGCGGTGCCTTCGCGGCGTTGTGCGATCCGGTCCGGGTATGCCAGTGCGAGCAGCCACCCTGCCGCACGAACGTCCGAAGCACCTTGTACGGCGAGGCGGTCACGCCAGCGGTCAGCAGTCTTACGCAGACGCTGCAGAGAGGCAGCAGCCTGCCTTCGGCCGTGCAGCATGTCGAGGCGGGTACGCAAATCGGGATCGCGTTCATGCGGCACGCCGCCGAGGATGTCCCGTTCCTCGAGCAGGGCCGCCAGGTCGCAGGCGAGCGCTCCGTGGCCTGCGTCCCGCGCCGTTATGAGCATATGCGCAATCCGCGGATGAGCGCCTAACGCGGCAAGGTCGCGTCCGTGCGACGTGATGGCTGTGTCGAGCGCGCCTAACTCCCGCAGGAGCTCGCGGGCATGTGCGGTAGCGCCTTCCGGAGGGAGGTCGAGCCAGCGGAGTTGCGCCGGGTCGGCTATGCCGACCACGGCGAGGTCGAGCACCAGAGGCGCCAGGTCAGCTTCGAGGATCTCAGGCGTGTCGTGGGGCTTAAGCAGCGCCTCGTCGGCGGCGCTCCACAGCCGATAACACACACCAGGGCCCATCCGACCCGCGCGACCACGTCGTTGGTCTGCGGCAGCCCGAGACACGCGCACGGTTTCCAGGCGCGTCATCCCCGTACGCGGCGAGTAGCGCGGTATGCGGGTGTAGCCGGAATCTATGACGACGCCAATGCCCTCGATCGTTAGGCTCGTCTGCGCGATTGTGGTCGCAAGCACAACCTTACGCGTGCCAGCAGGGCTGGGTTGGATAGCCCGATCCTGATCCTCCAGGGACATGCTGCCAAAGAGGGGGATGATGCTCATCCCTCGCGGGAGCGCGCGCGATTGCAGCGCTTCAGCTACTCGGCGGATTTCCCCGGCGCCGGGAAGGAAGACGAGTATATCCCCTGGATCCGCGGCGGCGCTGGTCACGGCGGCAACTACCGCAGCTTCGCGCGAGGTTGCGGAACGGTATGGGACGTAGCGCGTCTCAACGGGGAACGCTTTTCCTTCGCTCGTTATGACGGGCGCGTTGCCCAATAACCGTGCGACACGGGCACCATCGAGCGTCGCAGACATAACGAGCACGCCCAGGTCGTCGCGCAGCTCGTCGCGCGCGTGCAGCGTGAGGGCAAGGCCGAGGTCTGCGTGTACGCTGCGTTCATGGAACTCGTCAAATATCACGAGCCCCACACCGTCGAGTGTTGGATCTGACGCGATCATACGCGAGAGCACGCCCTCAGTAACCACCTCCACGCGCGTACGGCGACCGATCCGCGACTCTAACCGCACGCGAAAGCCAACGGTCTCGCCGACGTTTTCGCCAAGGAGTTGAGCCATGCGATGTGCCGCGGCGCGTGCCGCGAGTCGCCGTGGTTCCAGCACGATGATCTTTCGTCCTGCGAGCCAGGATTCGTGGAGCAGCGCGAGCGGCACGTGCGTCGTCTTGCCCGCGCCAGGCGGCGCAACCAGCACCGCGGTTGCCGCTGAGAACAGCGCGTTCTTCAGGCGCGGAAGCGCCTCGTCCACCGGCAACGCTTCGAATACTTGGCGGCGCATAACGTGGATGTGAACATCCGGCACGTCGCCAACGGCGGCAAGCCGCTGCCCGCAGTACATTCGCCGCATGCCCGAGCTGCCTGACGTCACGGTTTACATCGAAGCGCTCCAGCGTTTCGTAGTCGGGCACACGATCGAGCGTGCGCGCGCGCTCAATCCATTCATACTCCGCTCGGTTGAGCCGCCGTTAAGTGCAGTCGAGCAGCGCGAGGTGACTGGTGTCGCTCGCGTCGGGAAGCGGATCGTACTGAGCATGAGCGGCGACATCCATGTCGTCGTCCATCTCATGATCGCAGGTCGGCTGCGCTGGCGGCCGCTTGGCGAAAAAGTCGCAGGGAAGCTGGCACAGGCCGCGTTCGAGTTCGCGCACGGCACCTTGTATTTGACCGAAGCCGGTTCCAAAAGACGTGCGTCGCTGCACGTGGTGCGCGGGATGGCCAATGTGCGCGCGATGGATCGCGGTGGGCTCGACGTTTTTGTCGCAACACGCGACCAATTCGTGGCGCAGCTACGGAAGGAGAATCACACGCTCAAGCGCTCGCTAACCGATCCACGCTTTTTCGACGGTATCGGGAACGCCTATTCGGACGAGATCCTGCACCGCGCGCGCCTTTCGCCGCTTCTGCTCACGTCGCGCATTAGTGACGAAGAAGCGACACGTTTGCTGGATGCGACGCGCCTAACGCTGACCGAATGGATTGAGCGCATCAGAAACGAGACCGCTGACGGGTTCCCGGAAACCGTGACGGCTTTCAGGGAAGGGATGGCGGTGCATGGCCGCTACGGAAAACCGTGTCCGGTGTGCGGCACACCCGTGCAGCGGATTCGTTATGCGGACAACGAAACGAATTACTGCGCGCGCTGTCAGACGGGCGGACGGTTGCTCGCCGATCGCGCGCTATCGCGGCTGCTCAAGGAGGACTGGCCAAGATCGATTGATGAACTGGAGTAAGAAAAAAGGAGCGAGGAGTAGGGAGCGGGGAGCGAGCCATTGACTGCATCACTTTTCCCGCTCCTTGCTCCCGGCTCCTCGGTCCTTTACGCGGTATCGCAAATACACACAACCATTCGCCAGTACCTTATGCTCGACCAGCGTAAGATCGATCTGCTTTTGCAATGGCAGAAAAAGCGGGATTCCGGTGCCGAGGAGGACGGGATGAATGTTCACACCCACTTCGTCGATCAGGTCGGCCACGAAGAGCGCGTTCGCCAGCTCGCCACCGCCCATGACGCAGATACCCTTACCTGACTGTTGCTTCAGTGCGCGCGTGAACTCAGCCGCGTCGGCACGGACGATCTCGACTTCACCACTGGGATCTGGCGGGAGCGTACGGGAGAACACGTAGTTCTTGACGCCAGGGTACGACGACGTGCCGTACTTCAAGGCGGTCTCGTATGTCTTCCTCCCCATTAGCACGGTATCGATCGTCTTCCAATATTCGGCACTGATCGCGGCAATCTCGTCGTTCCATTGCAGCCAGTCGGCGCCGTGATCGGCGCGCGCGATGAAGTTATCGAGGCTATTGCCGACGCCGAACGTGACAGTGCGCACCTAACGACAGGAACGAAGACTCAGGAACGGGGAGCTGGGAGCGGGGAGAGGGCTAGCCCTTTGAAGCAGCTTTCGTCCTCTCGCGCACGAGCTGCTGCTGATCCTTCACGCCCTGGGCAATGAGCTGTTTGAGGACACTCGCATCGACGTCCGCGAGCTTTTTGATGTACAGGCATGACTGGCCCGTGCTGTGCTTCCCCAGCTTCTTGAGCAAGTCCGCGTAGCGATGCAGGCCAGGGGTCACGTAGATCGTTAGGCTCGTCTTGCGCGGGGAGAAGCCGGTGAGCGGCCAGTCGCCTTCCTGGCCGCTCGCGTATTTGTAGTGGTAGCTGCCAAAGCCGACGATGCTGTCCCCCCACATCTTGGGCTCCTGCTTGGTGATCTGGCGCATGAGCGATAGCACCGTTAGGCAATCCTTGCGGCGCTGTTCGTCTGTGACGCCTTCTAAAAACTTATTGACGTTGGCGTCTGTTGGTTTGGTTTTTAGTTCAGCCATAGTGTGGTCGCTAGCTCTTAGCTCTTAGGCGTTAGCGACCAGCCTCCTAAGAGCTAAGAGCTAAGAGCTAAAGACTACATAGCGGCCGCATCCCGCTTGTACTTCTGATACCAGCTCATCATGTACAACTGCGTGCGCATGAAATTGCTCGGCCGCGAGCTCGTGCCGTGAAACTCGTTCTGGAAACGGAGCAGCGCAGTGGGGACGCCGCGCATCTTGAGGGCGACGTAGTACTCCTCGCTCTGTGCCATGGGCGTGCGCAGATCCAACTCGCCGGTCATGATCACCGTCGGTGTCGTCACATTGCCGACATACATCAATGACGATTGCTCGAGCCAGGCCTTCGGGTCCTCCCAGAACGGCTTCTCGAACCACGCGTGGCTAAAGAAGGGTACGTCCGCGGTGCCGGCAAATGAGATCCAGTTCATGACAGGACACCTAACGGCAGCCGCGGCAAAGCGGTTCGTATGCCCGATCACCCAGCTCGATAGCACGCCGCCGCCGCTGCAACCGCCAACGTACATGCGCGTCTGATCGACATAGCCGCGCTTCACGACCGTATCGACACCCGCCATGAGATCATCGTAGTCCACGCCGGGGTACCGCTTGTTGATCGCGTTGCCGAAGTCGGTGCCGTAACCAGTAGAGCCGCGCGGATTCGTGTACAACACGACGTAGCCGTTCGCGGCGAAGTTCTGGTACATGTAGCTGAAGCCGACGTTGTACATGCCGTGCGGCCCGCCGTGGATCTCCATGATCATCGGATACTTCTTGGCCGGATCAAAATTCGGCGGCTTGACGACCCAACCCTGCACGCGCGTGTTGTTTGTCGAGGCGTACCAGATTTCTTCGAGCGCACCGAGTTTCTTGCCGGCGAGCATGTCCTCGTTCACACGCGTTAGGCGCGTGATGTTGCTGGGGGTCTTGAGGTCCCAGCGTACGACGTCGGGGGGCTGCTGCGCCGATGTGAGGGCGCTCGCCACGACACCGTTGCGGGCGATCGTACCTAACGAGAGCAGATGGTTGCCGCTCGTGACGGGCCGCACGGCACCAGCGAGCGAGGCGAAGTGCACGTTGACGGTCCCGCGGTCGCCGGCGCTGAAGTACACGCCACTGTTATCCTGCGCCCATGTGATCTCGCCGACGTCACGGTCGAGGTTCGCCGATATCTTCTTCATGCCCGAACCGTCGCTGCGCATAACGAACAACTCACTCGTCTTGTACGTCTGGGGCGTGTACGCATAACCGGCGAACGCGATCCATTGCCCGTCGGGCGACACGACCGGACGCGTCCACGTGCCCCGCGCCGACGAGAGCTTGCGCGCGGTGCCCGTGGCCACATCCACGATGTTGATATCCGAGTCGCGGTAGTTCTTATCGCTTTCGGGACTCATGAGACCATCGAACACGAGCGCCTTGCCATCGCTCGTCCAGCTCCAGCCAACCGAACCAGGCTGGCCGTCGAAACGCGAACCGGCATTCCAATCGCCCTTCGTGATCTGTCGTGCTGTTCCACCATCGGCCGGCGCGACGAAGAGGTGCACGAACCCCGACTCGAGGAATCCGCGGCGGTCGGCGCGATAGTGCAGGTTGCTCACATAACGCGGAGCTGGTGTCCATTGCGCGCCAGTTGGAGCGGCGGGGAGGTCGATGGACCACGTGTTAGGCTTGGGCGTAAACATCGCGAAGCCGATCCACTTCCCATCCGGCGACCAGGCGATGTCGGTCGGATCGTGCTCGACACGGGTGACCTGGCTGGTGGCCCCTTCGGCGTTCATCCACCTAACGAAGATCTGGTTCCCGCGAGGCTCGCCTTCGTTCACAAAGGCGATGCGTGTCCCGTCCGGTGACCAGACGGGGCTCGAGCCTTTCGCAAGGAATCGGTTCTCGGAGCCGTCAGCGTTCATGATCCATAGCGCCGATTCGAAGCGGTCCATTTGCTTGTTCACGTAGCGCCGCGTGTAGATGATGCGCGCTCCGTCGGGAGAGATCTTCACATCCCCAACAGTCTCGTAGTCGAGGTAATGATTGACCGTGAGGAGCGTATCCGACGGTTTTTCCTGCGCTCCGGCGGATAGCGCAGCGAGCGCGCCGAGAGCTACAACGAGACAAAGTCTTGAGGGATGCATTGGCACCTCAGGTCGAAGGTCAAAGGGCTAGGTCAAGGGTCAGAGGTCACAGGTCAAAGCAATGGAGTCGTTAGGGCGACTTGGAGGTGTCGTCACGTTGACCGTTGACCTTGGACCCCTGACCTGTTGTGTCGCGTTTGAATTCCACACCCGGCTTCCACGCGGGCCACGTATCGCCCTGCGCCACGCGATAACCAACTTCGACGAGGAGCCGAGCATCATCGACGGCACCGCTCAAATCCCAATCGGGTTTTACTTCGTCGGTCGGTTTGTGGTAATCGTTGTTTACGTATTCCTCGCGCTTCTGCTGCGAATATGTCGAGTCCTTGCCGATGTACTCGATTCCAGAGTCGATGTACAGCGCGGGCACGCCCTGCTTCGCGAATTCGAAGTGATCTGACCTGTAGAAGTATCCCTTTTCGGGTTCCGGATCGGCGTTGACGTTGCGCTCCGTCGCGGTCGCCACGTCGTGTAAGACGTCATCGAGTGTAGAGTTGCCCAGGCCGATCACCGTAATATCCGACGTCCGTCCCCACTGATTCACGCCATCGATATTGATGTTGGCCAACGTCTTGGCCAGAGGATACAACGGATTCTCGGCGTAATACTTCGCGCCTAACAAGCCTTTTTCTTCGGCCGTTACCGCAAGGAAAAGGATCGAGCGCTTGGGAGCTTCGGGCAGCTGTGTGAACGCTTCGGCGATCTCGAGCATCTGTGCGACGCCGGATGCGTTATCGAGGGCGCCATTGAAGATCTGATCTCCTTCGCGAGTCGTGTCCCTGCCGAGATGATCCCAGTGCGCGGTGTACACCACGTATTCATCGCGCAACGTCGAATCGGAACCTTCGAGTTTTGCGATGACATTACGCGACTGCAGCTGCCGGATTGTGTTCTTTATTCGAAACGTCGCTTTGGCGTTGAGCGCGACAGGTCGGAAGTCTTTGCTCAAGGCCGCGCGCTTGAGTGAATCGAAGTCGAAGCCCGCGGCGCTCAGCAACTCTTTCGTCTTGTCGAGCGTCATCCACGATTCGACCTGCACGCGCCTGTATGGCGCACCCGCTGCGCGTTTCACGTCGAGGTTCTCGCGTCCCCAACTCCCCTGCACGACTTCGTACGGATAGCCCGCAGGGCCGGTCTCATGTACGATGATGGCCGCCGCCGCCCCTTTCTCGCTGGCGATTTCGTATTTGTACGTCCAGCGCCCGTAATATGTCATCGCGTTGCCGCGGAAGATCGCGCTGTCGAGCTGTGTGGAGTCGTTAGGCGATGCGATGGCAGGATCGTTGATGAGCATGACGATCGTTTTCCCGCGCACATCGACGTCCTTGTAGTCGTCCCATCCGTATTCCGGTGCGACGACCCCATATCCCACAAAGACGATGTCGGAATTGACGACATCGATCTGCGGCTGTTCGTGCCGCGACACGGCGACGTAGTCATCCGGAAAGCGTAGTGCGATCGCGTTGCCGCCCGCGGATATCGCCGCCGTCGGTGTTGCGGTGAAGCCGACCATCTCCACGTTCTGAATGAACGAGCCATCCGGATTGCCAGGCGCCAGGCCCAACCGCTGAAATTCGCTCGTTAGGTACGCGACGGTGCTGTCTTCCCCAGGTGTCCCTGGCGCGCGCCCTTCGAACCCATCCGACGCAAGGCGCTGTGTGTGCCGCATGAGATCGTCAGTGGTGATGGATGCAAGAGCGGCGGAATCGACAGCCGGCTGATCGGTTGTGGGGGAACACGCGCTGATGGCGCACAGGCCTATCAACAAATGGCGCATATGAGGAGCGAGGAGCGAGGAGCTACTGACTGCGGACTGAAGACTGAAGACGGATGGGCACACATTATGAAGCGGACGCCGCTTGTCCAGTTAGCACGGAGCACGCATGGCTGCGCGAAAAAAAGGCGGTCGTCGCAAATACGGCAAAGCAGCGAGCAAAAGAGTCGAGAGCGCGATGCGGCGGCGCAAACGAGGGACTCTGAAAAGCGGTCCCGGCGGTAAAGGTGGGCGCGTGAAGAGTCGCAAGCAGGCGATCGCTATTGGTCTTTCCGAGGCACGCGAGAAGGGCGCAAAGGTCCCACAACGAAAGGGTGGTCGCGGCCGCTCGCGCCGTAAGAAATAGGCAAAGTCCTAGCGCACATCGCAGGGCTAGCATTAGTTGTAGCTCATCTCCCCTTCACAACCAGCCTCCTAATCGAGGATCCCATGAAGAAAGCGTTGCTACTGGCTGCGTTTATTGTCGCGTGTGGACCAAAAGAAGAACCCGCCGTTGATACGGCTGCTACTGCGGCACCCCCTGGGCTTACTGCCGCCGATCTGACGGGCACATTTACCGGCACCTCGTGGATCGAGGGCACTGACTCGGTCGCCAGCCGTTTCACCCTCATCAGCACTGACGGCGTGAACGGCAAGTTCATCGAAGAAGGGCAGAAGGACACAGTGACCTTCACGAGTGTGATCGACGGCGACAGCGCGGTTGCTACGTCCGCGCCCTACACGGATCAAATGCTGCCTAACAAGCCGCAGGTCACCTTCCGATCGGTTGCCCGGAAGCAGGGGGACAAGATCGCTGGGACAGCGGCGCTGATGCTCGTCAGCAAGCCGGATTCCGTCGTTGGCCGAGTACGTTGGGAGGCGACGAAGTCTCCGTAGTAAGGCCGGACCTACTTTCGTGAGGTTGGTATGAAAAGGTTGATGTTATTCGCGGTCGTGATTGGCGCGTGCGGGCCGCGCGAGAACGCTGCCACTGACAGTGCAGGCATGACGGCAGCGACGGCACCCGCCGCACTCACCCCAGCGGATATCGCTGGCACCTGGAACGGTGTCACGATGATGGAGACGGGCGACTCTGTGTTGGCGCGCTGGACGGTAATCAACCCGACCGGAACGGAAGGCAAGGGCGTGTTCGAAGGTTCAACGGACACCCTAACGCTGAGCCACACCTTCGACGCAGACAGCTTCGTGGCCACGACCACGCCGTACCGCGATCCCAACCTGCCAGGGCGGCCGCAGGTCACCACGCGCGCCGTCGGGAGGTTAGTGGCCGGGAAGCTGCTCGGCACGTCGACGACGATGCTGGTCAGCAAACCCGATTCGGTCGTTATGCGAAACCGGTGGGAAGCCACGAAGGCGCAATAGTTAGGCACAGTTTCCTATTCACGTACGAGGGCTACATGAAAAGACTGATGCTGTTGGCGGCGGTGCTGTGCGCATGCGGGCCCAGAGAAGATGCCGCGACCGACACAGCCGGCATGACTGCGGCAGCGGCGGGGCCTGCTGCGCTGACTGCGGCCGATCTGGCCGGCACCTGGAGCGGAGTCGATATGGCAGAGGGGAGCGATTCGGTGCTCGCTCGCTTCACCGTGATTAGTCCGACAGGGATGGACGCCAAGGCCGTTTTCGAGGGATCGACCGATACTGTTCAGGTCACGCACATGATCGATGCAGATAGCGTCGTCGCGACATCGGCGCCCTATCCGCATCCCACGTTGCGGGGGAAACCGCAGGTGACGTTCCGCGCGGTCGGCCGCATGCAGGGTGGAAAGCTCGTAGGCACCTCCCAGGAGATGCTCGTGAGCAAGCCGGACTCCGTCGTCTCGCGAACACGGTTCGAGCTGACGAAGACGGGGTAGTCAGTACAGCCACGTTAGGCACGAGGGCCGTCCTGACGGGCGGCCCTTTGTTCTTGGAGCAGGAATGCAGATCTTCGGGACGCACGAACCGGCCACCCTCGCGCAACTGGAGGACGTCGCCTCGCGGGCGGAGCATGCGGCGCTCATGGCGGACGGCCACGTCGGCTACGTCATGCCGATCGGGGGTGTTGCGGCGTACCGGAACAAGGTGTCGGTCGTGGGTGTCGGGTTCGACATCGCGTGCGGAAACGCCGCCATCCGCACCGACCTCACGCTCGATGCGTTAGGCAGCGATCCGCACGAGCGCGCCGGCACGCTGCGCGCGATGGCGGACGAGATCGCGGCCAACGTGAGCTTTGGCATCGGCCGCAGCAACCGCGCCGACGATGCTCCCACCAACGACGCGCTTTTCTTGGCCGACGCGTGGGACGCGCTGCCACCCCGTGAACGCGAAGCGTTGCGCGAGAAGGCGCGCGCACAGCTGGGGACCGTCGGCTCGGGCAATCATTACATAGATGTATTCGCGGACGAAAATGACGCCCTCTGGGTAGGCGTGCACTTTGGCAGTCGCGGCTTCGGTCATACGGTGGCCTCCGGATTCCTCGCGCTCAGCCAGGGAAAGCGATGGGGGGAGCGTGCCCCTGAACACGAAGTCCTGCTCGACCTTGCGGCGCCGATCGGCGAAGACTACTGGGCCCTCATGAACCTCGCGGGCCGCTATGCATATGCCGGGCGCGAGTGGGTCGCGCGCAAGGTCGTCGACTTGTTAGGCGGGCGCGAGCTGGAGCTCGTGCACAACCACCACAACTTTGCCTGGAAGGAAGTGCATAACGAGGCCGAATACGTCGTCGTGCGCAAGGGCGCCACGCCAGCTTTCCCCGGGCAGCTCGGTTTCGTCGGCGGATCGATGGGCGATGACGCGGTAATCGTGCGCGGCGCCGTCATCGACGATCCGGAAGACGAGCGGGCCGTTCTGCAACGCGGCGCTCTGCATTCCACCGTCCACGGAGCCGGGCGCGTCATGTCACGCACGGCAGCCGCCGGGAAACGACACCGCAAGACCGGCCGAGTGATACAGCCCGGAAGGCTCACTCCCGAGATGATGGAGGGTTGGATGCGCGCGAAGGGCATCATCCTCCGCGGTGGAGGATTGGACGAAGCACCGCAGGTCTACCGCCGTCTCGATGAGGTGCTCACGGCGCAGCGTGGCACCATCGAAGTGGTGCACACGCTGCGTCCATTGATCGTCGTCATGGCCGGGCCTAACGAATTCGACCCGTACAAGGACTGACTGTTATTTCACGCCGCTGGTCTCCGCGAGCGGCAAGGGCCAGCAGTCCGCATTCGCGTTATACGTCTCGCCTGTCGTGCTCCCGGGATACGCGCCTTTGGGGAACTCATCGACCTGATAGTATTTCTTGTAGCGTCGCAGGTCGCCTAACCGGTGATTGTCGAGGTAGAAATCACGTCGCCGCTGATCGCGCAGTTCCGCCATGAGGGCGGCGCCCGTCAATGCAACAGGCGCCTGCAGGCCCACAGCGCGCCGCGCGTTCACGAATGTGAGCGTCGACGCAACCGGTCCCTGTACCTCGGCGATTATGTATTGGGCTTCGAGGGAAGAAGCGATCCGCACAAACCCACCTTGCACGAAGTCCGCATCGACTACGGTATTGCTCCAGCTGCTGAACGATTCGGGCGACAGCGGCACGTTTGCGCGCGCGCCAGTCGCGATGCGCGGGATGCGCGGATCACCGACCATGGCCTGGAACGGCGTGTTCGCCAGCGAACCGGACGTGCTCGCCGTCAGGCGATTCCAGAACCAGTTGTTCTCGCGCGTCGAGTTCGTGGAGTAGTACGCGCGGAATTCAAAGTTGGCGGCCACGAGCTGCGCGGTGGCGAGCGCCGCCTGCTGCTGATTCAGATCGAGTTGCGTGCGCGCCTTCCCGACGAGCGCGAAGTTACGGATGGAATCAGCGCCTAACGCGGTCCGGTTATCCGGCGGATTGAGCGCCAGTGCCGCGGTTCGCGCGGCCGCCGCCACGGCGATCGCCTCGTCGTAACGTTCGATCGCTTTGGCGAAAAGCTCATCGGGAGGTATCGGATCGCCGCCGTCGATAGGCGTCGCGCACATCATCTCGCCAAGGAACGTGTACGAGTACGCGCCGTACACGAGCGTGCGCGCAAGGCGCAGATCGCGCGAGGCGCTGTCGCCGAGCAAGCGCTTGAGGCGGGCGGCACCGTCGTCGGCCATGAAACGCGTACGGTGCAGCGGCCCGTACAAGAACACGTTGAAGGTGCCGTTCACATCGGTCACGTTCCGTTGATCGATGAGCCCCTCTTCGAAAAAGACGGCCCGATTCCATAACTCGTCCGCGTACACCGCGTTCCACCACGCGATGTTTCCGAACATGGGCTGGAACTCACCGACGACGCTGTTTGGAATCAGACTGGCGTACCGCGGATCCTCCAGATCGTCGACGATCACTGCTCCCGGGTTCTCGGCGGCGAGAAAGTCGTTGCAGCCTAACGAGGATGCGCTCAGCACCAGCATGGCGGCGGTCCAGCAGCGCACGCGAAGATTCTTATGCGACATTGTCGTGTCTCCGCGTTAGTAGGTGAGGTTGATCGCGACCGATAAGCGCCGCGTCATGGGAGATGCGTAGGCGTCCGCTCTCACGAAGAGTCGTCCGCCATACGAGTTCACCTCAGGGTCGATCCCGCTATAGTCGGTCCAGAGCCCGATGTTGCGTCCCGAAACGATGATGTTGGCGCTGCTCGCACCGGCCGGCGAAAGCCAACGCGTTGGCAGCGTATACGTCAGCGATATCTCTCGCAGCTTCACGAAATCAGCCTTTTCGATCCACGCAGCGGCGGCGGTCGCGCCGCGCCACACGGCCAGCTCCTTCATGAGTAGTGAATCGGCTGCATTCTGCGGGAAACGAGCGCGCGGATCGTTGTTGCGCGCACAGTTGTCATTCGCCGCCTGACAACGATTCCGCTCTTTGAGGTTGAAGAGGTAGAACCCGCCCTTGTAATCCAGCAGCGAGTAGAAGCGCAGATTCTTGAAGAGCGTCACCGTATTCGCGAAGCCAACCTCTCGCGTTGGCGCAGACGGGCCGATGTACTTGGCGGTGTCGAACTGCACGGCACCCGCGGAGTTCACGACGGGCGAGCCATCCGCATTGCGCCGCGGAGACTGCGCCCAGTAACCACCCATTGGAAAACCGGGACGGTGTTGCTGGACCGCACCGTAGGCTTGCCCCGTTGGTGTTTCACTCACTTTGCCGGGGATGTCGAACGAGTTCAGCCGATTCCGTGTCGTCGCCAGGCTCAGACGGCTATCCCACTGCACCCTCTCGTTTTGAAGCGCAGTTGCCGTCACCGCGAACTCGACGCCGCGATTGTTGACCTCTCCCAGGTTCGTTTGGCGGGAAGTTGGAAAACCTGTCGACGGTTTGACCGGAACGCTGACGAGCATGTCGCTCGTCGTCTTGTTGTAGAAGGTGAAGTCGAGTGCCAGGCGTTCATTGAGCAAGCCGGCGTCGAAACCCAGCTCGATCTCCTGGCCGCGCTCCGGCTTGAGGTCAGGGTTGCCGTACGACTGTGTGCGCAAGGCCGAGCCGGTGGTTCCGCCTAACGTGACGCGATCGACCGTGTACGTTTGCTCGGCCGCGTAAGGCGCCGGCGCGCGCCCGGCAGCGCCCCAGGCCGCGCGCAGCTTGAGCGAGTTCACGCGCCACGATCTCAAGAGGTTGCTCAGGCCCGGCTCCTCCGAAATGACGTAGGAAACCGAGGCCTTGGGGTACGTGATGATGTCGAAGTTTGTGCCGAACGAAGAGTTGTCGTCCGCGCGCACAGCGCCCGTCACGAACAGCCTGTTATTCCACGCGATCTGTTCCTGGATGTAGTAGCCGACGGAGTTGTTTTCGCTGAAGCTGCTCGTGCTGGACGTCGTCGTTGCGGTGCCGATGAGTGTGACGTCAGGCGCGCCCAGCCCTACTCCCTGGCCAAACAACGTCTCGGTGCGATTGGAGACGATCTGCGTTCCGAAGGACGTGGTCAATTGCCACGTGCTATTGAGGGCGAAGTCCGCTGTGCCGGCGTAATCCAGCGTGTAAACCTTCGTCATCGGATTACGCTGCGCGTGCGCTCCGGCTGGCTCACCCTCGTCTCCCGGCAGGAACAGGAGCTCCGCCTGTGCGGTCGTATTGTCGAGTCCCGCCGTAAAACGGTTGCGGAACCAGGACCAGGGGTTGACGTTCAGGGTGCCGCCTAACGTGAGTCGTTCGGAGCGAGTCTGATTGTTATAGCGGTTGGCGCGCTCCGGCTCGATCGTCGACCACCCGTCAAGCGTCGGCCGCACCGGTAAACGGCCAGGGCGGCCACGCGCTGCGCTCAACAACAAGCCGTTGGCCGATTCATCCTGCATCGGTAAGCGGAGGTTCGTCTGAATGAAGCTCGTATTGACCTGGAAGTCAGCAATGTCCGTTGGATTGAACGTGAAGTTCGCGCGCGCCGACTTTCGGTTGTTGAACGAGTTGTAGAAGACGCCTTCATCGGTGTCGCGATCGCCAGCGAGGTAAAGGGAGTACCGATCGCCGCCGCCGCGCACGCTCAGCGAGAGGCGCTGCAGATCGCCTGTGCGCAATGCTTCCGGGTGGCGCCGCATCGGCTCATCCGTGAGGACAGTGCCTAACGATTGTCCGGCGCAGCCCGGCCAGGTCGCCGCGTTGGCAGCCGCGAACTTGGCGGAGTCGCACGTCGTGTAATTGACGGGCGTATCGAGCGCCCATTCCGTTTGGCCGCGCTCACCGCGGAATGACCAGCGGAGTTTTTGCTGGCCGCGAGTCCCCTTCTTCGTAATGATCTGAATGACGCCGTTCGCGGCCTCGGCCCCATACAACGTGGCTGCTGCCGGACCCTTGATTACTTCGATCGACTCGATGTCGTTAGGGCTGATCAGGTCGAGCGCAGACGTTGTCTGCGACGATTGCGCCAAGCCGGCCAACCCGGCACCGGTCGCGGCGAAGTTGCCCAGGTTTTCGATGTTGTAACGTACGCCATCGATGAAAACGACAGGACGGTAGCCGCTGATCGACCCGGCGCCGCGGATGCGAAACTCGCCGGCTGTACCCGGGGCGCCGGATCCCACGAGGAAGGTGACGCCCGGAGTCTTGGACTGAAGCACTTCGGACACGCTCAGCACCGTTGTCTTTTCGTTCAGATCGGCGACGTCAACGGTGGTGATCGAATTGCCTAACGTGCGTTTTTCAGTGAGCCCAGCAGTCCCCGTTATGACGAGCTGTTCGAGCTGGGTCAGCGACTGAGACAGCGCGAAATCGAGCTGTGTGGTTTCACCGGCCACCACGTTCACCGTACGTTCCGTGGGAACGAAGCCGAGCCGCCGTACCCGCACGGTTCGTGAGCCGGCAGGGACGTTTGCGATGACGTACTCCCCGTTTGCATTGGTGATGGCGCCTGAACCGGTGCCGGCGACGAGCACCTGCACATCACCGATCGCCCGCTGGCCGACGTTCTCGGTTATCCTGCCGCGGATCGAGCCGGTATTCTGTGCGTCAGCCGCTAGAGGTGGGGCGATTGCGGCGATAGCAACGACTACAAATCGACGGAATCGTGAACGCATGAACTACTCCTTGTGAGATCCACAGACCGGGCCAAGGTAGTAGTTGGGTCTGCCAGAGCAAGGCCCAGAAGGCTAAAGCGCTATCACATATTGACCTGGAAGCTGGCGCCTAACGACCGGAGCGGGAGATCTCTCGGATGCCCACGCGACGAATGAGTGCCGTGAACCGCGGATCGTCGGTCAATGTGGTGATGTAGGGATCGAGACCGAGGAAGATCATGTCCGGCTCGCGGGCATCGTATGCGCGATTGAGCCAGGCCAGCGCGGCATCCTTGTCCCCAAGGGCATCGTAGAGAAAGCCCATTCGAAGCGGAGCAACCCAACCGGTTCGGGCCTTCGCTTCCAATTCGCGCGCGATGGCCAGTGCTTCGGCGCGCCGTCCGGCACGCGCGTAGCAGTAGCCAAGCCAATCGCGTCCCTCCGCCCGGAGCATGGCGGCGACTGCCTCGTCGAATCTGCGCTGGTCTAACAACACATTCGACTGATGCCGCCAGGCGTCTGCAAACGTCGAGTCCAACTCCAGGACGTAACGCAGCTGTCGTTCGGCGTCTTCAAGGCGTCCGGCACGTCGAAGTGCCCACCCAAGCCGCGTATTGAGAATTAGTGACAGCGGCTCGAGCTCTACGGCTTTCCGAGAGTACGCAACGGCGGCGTTGGTGTCTCCACGCGCCCAGGCCAGATGGTTCAGCCAGAGGTACGAATTGGTATACGTGGAATCGAGGCGAACGGCAGTGAGTAACTCACGTTCGGCGGCGACGATGTCCCAGTCATAAAAGAGGTGTACGAATCCGCGGGACGCGTGCGCTTCTGCCAGCGTGCTATCGAGCGCCAAGGCTCGGTCAGCCGCCAGCGCTGACCTGGGGCACACTTCCCGCGCGGGCCGGAATCCAAAGTTCGCCAGGATGCAATACGAATCCGCCAGCCCGGCCCAAGCAGCGGCAAAGGTGCTATCGCGGGCGATGGCTTGTTCGAAATACGAGGCGGCCCGGGAGAAACCGTCGCGCGATCTGCGATTCCAGAAGTAGCGGCCGCGCAGGTACAGGTCGTATGCGACGTGGTCCCTCGTGCGGCGCCTAACGAGTGGGCTGCGAGCCTCTTTATGCTGATTGGCGCCCGCGAGCAGCGAGTCCCCGCCGATGGTTGCCTCGAGCGCCCCGAGGATCGAGCGCGCGACTTCCTCCTGAACGCTCAGCACATCGCGCAGCTCACGGTCGTATCTCCCCGACCAAATCACGGTCCCGCTATCCACTCGGGAGAGCTGCGTCGTAATCCGCAGTTGCGAGCCGGCTCGACGCACACTCCCCTCGAGCACCAGCTGCACACCGAGACTATCGCCGATTGTCTGAGCTCCGAGCTGGCTCCCCTTGAAAGCGAAAGACGACGATCGCGACGGAACGCGGAGACCCTGCACACGCGTCAGCGCGTCGATGAGCTCATCGGTCATCCCGTCGGAGAAGTATTCGTTCTCCGCGTCGGAGCTCGCGTTCACGAAGGGCAGAACCGCTACGGACCGCTGCGCCACAGGCGCCCGGGTCCGCTGCCCGTCGCGCGTACCTTGCCACAGGAGCGCCGTAGCAACCACCACTGCTGCAGCAGCGATGCCGACTGTTGCAGCGAAGCGCGGCCGACGGGTCCCGGACTTTGGACTGCCGGCATCGCGCGGAATCGTTAGGCCGGCATTCCCCGTTTCGCGGAGCAGCAATTCATCTATGGCACGTCGCAGCTCGGACGCACTTGCCACGCGACCCGCGGGTTCCTTGGCGAGGCAGCGCATAACGAGTGCATCCAGCTCTGCCGAGACGGTCGGTCGCACGCGAGTGATCGGTTCCGGCTCGCGGGTTAGGTGGGCGGCGAGGACCGCATGTGCCGAAAGCCCCGCAAAGGGCGGTCGTCCCGTGAGCATCTCATAAGCGAGGACGCCCAGCGCGTAGATGTCAGTGCGGTGATCGATCTGCGAGCTCGCGGCAACCTGCTCGGGCGCCATGTACGTCGGCGTGCCGAGGATGATGCCCGTCGACGTCAGCTCGTTCAGCGATCCAGTCGCGGCGGCATCGACCGCGCGCGCTACCCCAAAGTCGGTGACAAGTGCGTACTCACCGCCGTCGCGCGCGGCGTCAGTGAGCAAGACATTCTCGGGCTTGATGTCGCGATGAACGATGCCGTGCCCGTGCGCAAACGCGAGTGCTGCGGACACGTCGCGGATGATGCGAAGCGTGTCAGGCACTGACAACGGACTCTCCCGTTGAATTCGGGCGCGGAGCGTCTCGCCCGATACTAGCGGCATTGTGTAGTAGAGCAGACCGCCTTCTTCTGCTGCGTGCAGCACGGGAACGATCAGCGGATGCTGCAGCCGCGCCGCGAACACAATCTCACGGCGAAATCGCTCGATGCTGACCTCGGCGGCAAGCTCCGGCGGAAGAACCTTGACCACAACTTTGCGCGCGAGCCTCGTATCCTCGGCGACAAAGACGCGAGCCATTCCGCCACCGCCGAGCTCTCCCTCGAGGTCGTAAGCCGATCCCAGGGATTGCTGGAGTCGATCGCGCAGATCGCCGGGCATTAAACGAGGTCGGTTAGAAGCTGGCGCCTAACAACACCGCGTTGGCGAAGAGCGTGTATGTCCCACGCCAGTGATCCCGGAATACCGGGTCTCCAGCGAACGCGATGATCCGGCCACGCCCCACGCGTTCTGTCCACAAGTAGGGACTCAGCGCGAGGCGCGCCGGAACTTCAGGCCAGAAGTAGCCGGAGAGTCGAAGACGGTTGTCCGGCGCATAACGAACGACGGCTTCGCCGGCGCGGAGATCCTTCGGGATCGTGTAGACGCGGTCCGAATTCACGAGAACCGCGAAGTCGGTTTCAAAGACACCTGCCATGAGGGGCGACAGCGTGTCTCCGGAAACGCGCGCGATCGCACCCGGAACATCGCTGGGGAGTGGCGCTCCACCAGCGCTATCGGCACGCGTCGTATCGCGTCGGAGCTTGGCGCGCATAACGCCACGGTCTCCTGCCGCCCACGCCGTTGCGGCATCGAGCGTGATCAAAACGCCGCCACCGCGCACGCAATCCGCGACGCGCTGGCGGCCCGCATCGCCGCCAAGCGCGCGGTCGAGCGCTCCGCCTGTCGTTGATGGGACGATGAGCACGTTGTAGTTATCCAGGCCATTGCCAGCCGCATATGCGGCATCGATCGCGCTGATGGGGAAGCCCATGCGCTGGTCGAGCGCGTACCACGCAAAGCCGAACGAGCCACCGCCGACCGGCGGACCGCCTAACAACGCGACTCGGGGGATAGTCAGCGGCATCACACTTCCGCTCCCAAGGTCGATGCCCTCCTCCACGCCCGCGGAGGCGAGCGGTGTCACACGCGCCCCCGCCGCGGAAGCCTGCCGGGCAACGCGTGAGTGCACCGATGTGTCGTTTGCCGCTGCCCGCACCACGAACGCGCCTCGTGGAAAGCGCACGCTGCCAGTTGTGAACGCGCGCGGCGCGTACCAGACGCGCACGCTATCGCGCAGGAGCGAAGCCAGAAGGCGGATGGAGGCCTCGCTGCCAGGCTCGAACGCGTAGCCATACCGGCCGCGCGCTGTCTCGCGCGCTTCAGGCCGGATTGTCGTTAGGCGTTCCATGGCAGGCGGCAGCGTCCGCGTCGTCCACGCGCGCACGCGGAATGCGTACGGCAGCGACCATGCCGTCACGTCGTAAAAGCGATCAGGAAGCGCCGTGCGCCGTGATTCCAACTCCCGTTGAATGAAGGCCGAGTCGAGTGCGGCATCGGGTTCGAGGATGGCGCGCGCGAGGTTGCCCTGCGGTTGCGCCAGATCCACGACGTACCAACCTGCCGCCGCACGTGCGGTGCGTGCCTGGGTATCTCCGAAGAGCGTGGCGTCACGGAGCTCCGTGGCGCTCGTTAGGCGCTGGACTTCGATCCCGTTATCGATGAGCCGTGCGGCGAGTGAGTCGCCGCGGCCCTGATGATCGCGCTCGAACACGATCGCGCGCATACCGCCATATGCGCGCTCTCCGCGCGCGATCGCTTCGCGGCGCGCGGCAAGGTAGTCCCGCACGATAGCTCCGCGATTCTTTGCCGAGTAGCGCACCGTGGTCCACTCCGCGACATAATGGTTGTGCGCTGCGTCGCGCAGTGTGCGCACGGTGCCATCGACGCGTCGGATCGCGCCCCCGCTGGAGGACGCGGACTCGAACAGCATGCCGATCGTCCCGGTGAGCATGGGCCAGCTCTCACCATAGCCAGGATAGAAAGAGTCGTAGCCTTCGCGCCGGAAGAACGACCAGCCGTGTTCGTCGAATGCCTCCTTGTGCGCGATACCGAACCGTTCGAACCAGTTAGGAAGGGTCGACGGGTTATTTGCATTGTTAGGCTCCATGGGCGGCGCGAAGTAGAACGTGGAGCTGGAGCCCATCTCGTGCAGATCGACGGCCACGTGTGGCCACCATTTCATGAATGTGGCGACGCGCCCGCGTGTCTCGGGGTGCGAGAGGATGAACCAATCGCGATTGAGGTCGAAGTAGTAGTGACTTGTGCGCGGGCCGGGCCAGGATCCGGCGTTATTCAAAGCGCCGCCGTCGATCGAGGGGCGTTGCATGCCGCGCATCCGCTGCACGTCGTGCACGTGCCGTTCGCGGCCGTCGGGGTTCTCGTTAGGGTCGATGAGGACGATCGCGCTATCCAGCGCCAGACGGGTTTCTGCATCGGTACCCGCAGCGAGTTGGTAGAGCAGCGCCAGGCCGGCCTCTACGCCGGATGCCTCGCCGCCATGTACGGAATGCTCGAGCCAGACGATCACGGGGAGCCGATCCGCGATTTGGTTGCCGTTTGGAGTGTTCCGTGGATCGGCGAGCCGCTGTGCGTCGCGCTGGATTTCGCCAAGGCGCGCGATGTTCGCTTCGCTGCCGATCGCGATCACGAGCATCTCACGGCCTTCAAATGAGTGCGCGACCGTATCGACTCTGACGCGTGGGCTCACCGCGGCAATGCGTTCGACGTAACGCATCATCCGCTGATGCGACGTGAACTGCTCCCCGATTTCGTAGCCTAACAACGCGCGCGGGGTCGGGATTTTCGGGTCGTAAGTACTTCCCGATGAAGAGAATGAGTGCTGCGCGCATAGGGGTGACGCAGTCAGTGCTACGCACAGAAACAGACGCATGAGGTCAAAGATCAGAGGTCAAGGGTCACAGCCGTAAGGCCTTAGCTCTTAGCTCGTAGCTCTTAGGTTCGCCAGGGGAAGATCCTGCTGGACGGCGTGCGCTGGCGCTGAGAGCTAAGGACTAAGAGCTAAGTTTCGGCATGCTGCGCGCGCTGGTGATCCTGTGGCGTCTTGGTCCCCTCGTGGCGTCGTTTTGGCGCGACCGTCGTAGTTATTTCATCGCCGGCAAGCCGATTGTGCGTAGTCATGTCTTCCATCTGCGGCGTGCCCGCCGGCTGGTCGATGCTATTACGTCGTTAGGCCCCACATTCATCAAGTTGGGGCAGGTCTTTGCCGCGCGCGCCGATCTCTTGCCCGAGCCGTACGTGGGCGAGTTCGGGAGACTCACGGACCAGGTGCCGCCGGTCCCGACAAGCGACATCAAGCGGACACTCGAGCTGGCGTATGGTCGTCCGGTCGAAGCAATCTTCGAACGGTTCGGTGAGACCGCGGTGGCCGCCGCCTCGTTAGGCCAGGTGCACCGAGCCTGCTTTGAAGGACAGGACGTGGCCGTCAAAGTGCTGCGCCCCGGTGTCCGTGAGCTGGTGCGTCAGGATCTCCGCATTGCGCTGCCTCTCTCGCGCTGGATCGCGCGGCACTTCCCCAACCAGCACATCCGCAACGCGCGCACTGTCGTCGAAGAGTTCTCGCGTCGCATTCCGGAGGAAATGGACTTCGAGCGCGAAGCCGTCTTTGCGACAACAATCCGCGCGAACTTCGCCCATACAAGCGGCGTGATCGTGCCACGCGTGATTCCGGAGCTCGTGCGTCCCAATGTCCTCGTGCTCGAGTACGTCCACGGGACGCGCATCGACAAACTCGGCGGCCCCGGCTCGCCCGCGCCGCGCACGGTCGTCGCCAAGGTGATCGAGCTCTATATCCAGATGATGCTGATCGACGGACTTTTTCACGCCGATCCGCATCCGGGGAACTTGCTCGTCAGGCAGGATGGGACGGTGGTGCTGCTCGATTTCGGGATGGTCATCGAGGTGCCGAAGGAGTTGCGGCGCAACCTCGTCCGGACGGTCTTCGCAGCGATCCGCCGCGATGTGGACGGCACGCTCATCGGCTTCCGCTCGTTAGGCCTTCTCCACCCCGATGCCGACCTTGCCAAGCTGCGCGGTCTGGCCGAGCGTCTCATGACGATCGCGTACGACCGGGGGTCGATGCAGGAGCGGCTCGAGCTGGTAACCAACGAGGTGATGGCGACGCTCTACGACTGGCCCGTGACCCTCACGAGTGAAATGGTGTATTTCGCGCGTACGGCCGCGTTGATCGAGGGGCTGGGAGCGCGCTACGACGCCTATTTCAACGCCGTCACGTTTGCGGCGCCGATTGCCATCCGCCTGCGCGGGCGGATCCTGAGCTCGCTGCAGGAAGAAGGGGTGCCGTCGCCAGTGGACTGGCCGACGCTCGTCGGTGCCGCGTTAGGCGTGGCCGCCCGGCGTATCGTGCAGTTCGGTGAGCGGCTCCTGGCGCCGGCTAACGGCGCCGCGAAGCCGAAGGCGCTTCCCG
>DATFBW010000435.1:0-10466 GCA_035253645.1 Gemmatimonadaceae bacterium
TTCGTCGCTCACACGGATCGCCACACCGCCACGGTCGAATGTCATCCCGGCAGGTGCGTCGTCCACGCCTAACGCCACAAGCTCGACGCGCACCTTCCCGTTCTGGGGCGAAGCCTGCACGGCATTGAGAATCAGATTGAACATCGCGCGGTGCAGGAGATCTTCATCTCCTTCCACCATGAGCGCGGGCAGTGTCGCATTGCATTCGACTTGCACGCCGCCTGGCCGATCCGGATGCGCAGCAGCCAGACTCGCCGCACCACGCGTCACGGCGAGAAGGTCCATCGGCTCGATCTTCGTCACGCGCACGCGGGAGAAGTCGAGGAACTCCGAGAGGAGGCGCGACAAACGATCGGATTCGCGCACGATGAGTGACGCGAGCAGCTGTTCATCGGAATTCGTGCGCGGCGAGCGAGATAGTTGCTCCACGGCGCTACGTATAGAGGCGAGCGGGTTCTTGATCTCGTGTGCCAGCGACGAGCTGAGCTCCGCTACGGCTTCGAGCCGCTCGGCGCGCATGTGCAGCATGTCGAGCCGCTTTTGATCGGAGATGTCCTGGAAGATCGCGGTGGCGCTCGTGACTGCGCTGCTACCGTTGGACTTCGCGTCGGCCTCCGAGATCCCGGCTTCGGTTGGTGACGGGATCGTGTCCGAGACTGTGGTATTGAGACCGATCGGGAAGCTGCGTGGGCCCACGGTGATGGTTCCTTCGGCACGCGTGACGCGTGAGCCATCGGTCGCGGCGCGTTCCAGCGCGCGTGCGAGGACCGGGGCGACGGGCTCCAGCACCTGGAGGATGGGATCGCCGACGCGATCTTCCAACGGCATGCCTAACAACCGACTGGCCGTTGGGTTTGCATATAATAGACGGCCCGCGGGATCTACCGTGATGATGCCACTGCGGATGTTGCGCAGGATGTCAGCGGCTTGCAGTCGGACTTGATGCAGCTCGGCGGCCAACTCCACGGTGCCTGCCCGGGCTTCGCGCAGTCGCGCAGCGAGATATGCGCTGAGGAGCGCGACCGTCGTGAAGACGCCGAGCTGGAGCCAGACCCAGACATCGAGCACGGCCCGATGCGCGACGAGGACGTCGCCGAAATAGAGGGCGCAGCCTAACGCCGCGATGAGAAGTGCGCGGGAGACGAGAAGCAGCAGCGCCGCCGTCGCGATGACGAGGATGTAGAGGCCCGCGAACTGCGACGACGCACCACCGGTCAGGTGCACGATTGCCGTGACGACGGCGAGATCGAAGGCGGCTTGGGCCGTGAGGAAGGTGCGGCCTAACGCGCGCCTGAAGTAGTCGCTGTAGGCGAGCGAGCCGAGCGTGAAGACCAGCGTCGCGGTGACGAGGAGCGACGCGAGGAGGGTCGCGCCGCGGTCAGCTTCACGCCACGCGATGACGGCCGCGACAAAAATGGCGCCAGAGGTCGCGACGCGGCCGAGGTACATTCCCCGCAACAGCCTTCTGGGGTCCAAAAAGATTGTCGTTGGTTCGCTTCGTGTATTATCCACGGTGGTAGGACGACTGGGCCTGTTGCATGTTGCAAGAGCAGTTGCGGTTGTCCCGATCTAGACGCCCCAGAGGGTGGAGCGGTAAAGCCGATCCAAATGGTTGAACCGGAAGCACTTACGACTGGCACTATCATCGGACGCCTCGCGGCCGTGTTCGGTCTTGTACTTCTCAACGGTTTCTTCGTCGCGGCGGAATTCGCGCTGGTTGGCGCCCGGCGGTCCAAGCTGACCCAGCTGGCGGAGGAAGGGCAGCGCGGGGCAAAACACGCACTAGCCGCGCTCGACCGCCTGGACCACTACATCTCGGGAACCCAGGTGGGCATCACCATCGCGTCGCTCGCGTTAGGCTGGGTTGGCGAAGCTGCGGTAGCGGTGCTGATCGATAGGCTGCTGGGCCTCGTGGGGATCGACATACCTCCCGGAGCGTCGCACAGCGCCGCGGCCGTCACGACGGCTTTCGTGATCCTGATGTTCCTGCACATTGTGTTAGGCGAGCAGGCACCGAAGTTCGTGGCCATTTCGTCGCCTGAGAAAGCCAGCTCGCTGCTCGCGCTCCCGTTGATGCTGTTCTCCAAGGTCATGGCACCGTTCATCGCGGTGTTGAATGGGGCCGCGAATGGTCTGCTGCGTCTGATGGGCTTCAAAGGAATGACCGAAGCGCATCAAGTGCACTCACCGGAGGAGCTACGTCTCCTCGTTATGCAGGCGCGCGCTCACGGCACGCTCGATGAAAGCGACTCCGCGATGCTCGCAGGCGTGTTCGACTTTACGGAAAAGCGCGTACGGGATGTCATGCGGCCGCGCACGGACGTCGTCGCGCTGGAAATCGACGCGTCCGAAGAGGAAGTGCGTGACGTGTTACGACGCGAGCGCTACTCGCGCTATCCCGTCTATCGCGAGTCGCTCGACGATGTCATCGGCGTCTTCGTGGCAAAAGACCTCTGGTTGCACGATGAGCAGCCGTTCCGGCTCGCGGATTTCGTGCGTGAGGCGCACTACGTCCCATCGACACGCGCGGCGACGCGCGTGCTGGACGATCTGCGCAAGACACGCGCACACATGGCCGTTGTTCTGGACGAATATGGCGGAACGGCAGGCATCGTCACGATGGAGGATCTCGTCGAGGAGGTGATCGGCGATATCGCCGACGAGTACGACATGGCAGCGCGTGAAGCGATCGAAGTGGATGGTGTGCTCGAATTAGCCGGGTCGATCTCGCTGGTGGACGCACGGAGTGATCATCGCTTGCGCATCCCGGAGGGCGAGTGGAGTACGTTAGGCGGGTTCGTGTTCGGTGTGCTGGGCCGTGTGCCGAAGATCGGGGACCGTGTGCGCGTCCCCGGGGCGGAACTGGAAGTCGTGGCGATGGACGGCCGGAGAGTTGCGGCCGTGCGCGTGCACCGCGAGCGCTCGCGCGTCCCTGCCTAAACGCGTGGACGACAGAACGATTCCGGTAACCGAGCGCGTGCAGATTCCGCGCGAGGAGCTCAAGGTGCGCGCCACGCGCGCGTCCGGGCCCGGCGGTCAGGGGGTCAACACGACATCATCGCGGGTCGAGCTGCTCTGGAACCCGACGACATCGCGGGCGCTGAGCGAGGCAGATCGCGCGCGCGTCCTCGAGGTATTGGGGCGGCTGCGCGATGCTTCGGGGAATCTGCGAATCGTCTGCGACGTGACACGCAGTCAGGCGCGGAACCGCACGCTCGCCACGGAGCGATTGGCTGCATTGCTGCGCGCCGCGCTCCATGTGCCGAAAAAGCGCAAGGCGACCAAACCGTCCAGGGCCGCGAAAGAAGCGCGCCTAACGCAAAAGAAACGCCGCTCTTCCACGAAGAAAGAGCGGCGCAAGAAAGACTATGAGTAGCGACTAGTCGTTAGCTCTTAGCTCTTAGCAACTACCTCGCATCTCGCACCTCGCACCTCGCACCTCGCACCTCGCACCTAACGAAACGAAAACGCGAGGCCGAGCCGCCACGTCACCAGGTTCGCCTCACTACGAATCGGATTGAACGTGTATTGCCCCGGCGCAACCTCTTCGATGCTCCCTTCGCGCAGATAATTCGCCTGCCCATTCAGATTATACGTTGCGCCCAGATCGAGCATCGTTCCCGTGCCTCGGCGGCTGCGGCCTAACGGGACTTGCAATCCACCGCCCACCTGCTTCGAAAAGACCCAGTCGTGATGGTTGGTTGTGCGCGCGAACTCGAACGTGTCCGACGAACCTTCGACGGCCGATTGTGTGAAGAAATAACCCGAGCCGAGCTGGCCAAAGACGTAAGGCCGCACCGCAGGCGTAGGAATCGCGAGCTCGAGACCACCGCCGAAGTTCAAAATGTTATTTGACGTCTCGACGTCGACGAGGATGAGGTTGCCGATCGTCGAGCTGAGAGGGAGTCGCCGATCCTCATTCCCGTAGATCAGGAATTGTCCGCCAAGTCGAAGCGAAACGACTCCATAACGATCCAGGGCGAAGCGATAAAATCCATCCGCCCCGAAACCCTGATTCACATAGTCGCTGAACTCGCCGGTCGGTTGCGCGTAGTTGAAGCTGATGCCGAACGCGTGGCGATCGACCCGCCGCTGCGTTTGCTGCTCCTCACGGCTGGCGCGCGTGGGGCGCGTTCTCCCGCGCCGCCGCTGCGCTTCGAGTAAGTCCGGCATGAAGAGCGCGAACAACGTGGCGACGAGCGCATAACGACGCAGCGACATAACACCTCCGGCGAGAATCAAAGCCGTCGTACCCCTTTGATTTGCCATGGTACGCCGCAGACGCGCGCGAGTTTCATGGGCGCCGGCGCGGAAGCGGGTCTTCGAAACGCCACTCGTCGGCGATCATACCGAAAGGATCTCCCGGGGGTGGTCGGAGCGCCGGGGTAGATGCCAGCACCTCACCCGAATCGAGCCACCGCCTGATATCTGCAGCCAGTGCATGGAGATGAGCGCTTTCCTCGGGTCGGTTCGAGCTCCGTGCGCGCGCCGAAAGCGACGGTGCCAGCGTTCGGAGGTGATGGTCAAGCAGTGCTCGCACCTCGGGTGACGCTTCTTTATCCGCGGCGACCGTTATGACGCGATCGACGTACGCGCGCTGCACAACCTGCTGCAGTGCACGATCCCGGCGCGCGTTTGGCGCCGGCGTGGAGAATACCGAACGCTCGGCGGTTTCGAGCAGCTCCCAAAGCGACAACGTTGCTTCGTCATGGGCGGCGAATTGCACGAGACGCGCGAGCCGATCGCGTTGCAGGATGCCATCGAGCACCATCTGAGCGAGCGTGCGCGCGGCGCCCAGCTCATCGAACGTCGGTCGTGTCCGTGAATTCATAAGCTCGACATATGGAGCGAATCCAAACGGGCGCGGACCAAGGAGCGTGATGACCGTATCCGGAATCGCCAGCTCGCGCGGCGTGACGGCGTTGAGAAGCATGCGCAGCGCTGCGCGTTGCTGCGCGGCGGGGATCGGACGCGTGAACTGCTGACCGTCTCCACGCAGCGCATGATTGTATTCGACACCGCCGATTGTTTTCGCTGTCGCGGCGAACGCAAAACGATGCATGAGATAGAGGGGCGCAAAGCGTTCCTGCAGTAAGGCGAGCGGTTCACCCGGACGCAGGTTGCGCTCACCGAAGCGGCTCATGGCCACTCGACGCACGTTCATCTGGTGCGTCAGAAACTCTGTTGCGGTGGCCGCGTCGTCCCAAAGGTTGATCCGCGGATCTGAGGCGAATTCGGGACGAGCGTCGGCGTCAGAGAGAAAGACCCATTTGTTGCGCAGCCCTTCCGCGATGAGCGCGCGCAGCGAGTCTGCCTCGGTGGCCTCGGGAAAAATCCCATACGCCCAGCGGATCGCCCAGACATCGAATGCACCCGGTCCCGACGCGTACGCGGCGCTGACGTCGATGTCGCCGGCGCTATTGAGCCGAACGCGCGGCGGCGGATAATCCATGACCGATCCACGTTCATACGTGGACGCCAGGTAATTGTGCGACATGCCTAACGTGTGTCCAATTTCATGTGCAGTCACTTGTCGCACGCGCGCCAGAACGAACGCGGTATCCGCCGCCGCTGCATCGGCGCCGAGGAGACCGGCGTACAGGTTGTAGTCGGTACGCGCGCGGTGCGAGTCCATGTGCGCGAGACCTTTGATCATTTCGCCGGTGCGCGGGTCGCCTAACGAGCCACCGAAGGACCAGCCGCGTTCGTTGCGGTTGATCCAGATCACGATGTTGTAGCGCGCGTCCATGGGATCGGCCCCTTCGGGCAGGTCTTCGATGCGGAAGGCGCCGCGCAGGCCGGCGCGATTGAAGGCTTCCTCCCAGAATTTTGCGCCTTCCACGGTCGCGCGACGCACCGGCTCCGGGATGCCGCGGTCGACATAGTAGACGATCGGCTTCTGGAACGGGCTATTGGGATCGCTGGGGTTCGTGCGCTGCAATCGGTGGCGCGCAATCCAGCGTTGCTCCAACCAGTTTTGAATCGGCTGCGCGAAATCCTTGAAGTCGATGCCGAAAAAGCCGGCGCGCGGATCGAACATGCGTGGCCGGTAGCGGTCGTCCGGCAGCCTAACGAAGCTGATGTGTTGCCGTAGCGTGAACGCACGGCCGTCCGGCACGATGGAAGAGACGGTATTCCCGGGCCGCCCCTGCGCCGCGAAGGTCAGGCTGACGTCGATTTCGGTGTTGTCCGGATAAGCGCGCGTGTATGGCTTGTAGATCCCGGAGCGATCGCGAGCCAGGGTGTAGGTGCCTTCGTTCGCGCGGGCCAGGGTGCCGGCGACGTCGTTCCAGTCGCGCATAATGAAATCCGTGGCATCGACCACGAAGCGCCCACCTTCTTCGGAAACGATCGGAAGCGCAGCGACCGTGCTCTGCGGAAAGGATTCGACGATGGTCTGCTGGTGCGGATGTCGCGCCGGCAACGAGCTGCGGTAGTTCCAGTTCTCGAAGGTGACGAGCACGCGGTCGCCGTTACGGTCGAAGCGCGTCACATATGACCCGTTGTCGCCACCGCGATCGAGACCGATCGGGTTGGAGCCAAGGCCCGTGGACAAGATCGTGAACATGAGGACGCGTGCAGAGTCCGCGACCTCGAAGAAGATCTTCCCTTGCCTATCGTCGATCCGAAGCGGGATCAAGCCGTCGAATCGCTGCGGAGTCTGCGCAATCGCGCTGGTGCCTAGCAGCAGGCACGCGCCGAGAGTTCGGATGCTCATCATGCGCGCGAGATTGCCTTGCGCGCCCAATGCTCGCAAGGTCTTCGCCGGTAGCCTGCCCTATTCCAGGGGGAGCGGACGCGCGACGAAGGCTGCGGTCAGGAGATAGATCAGGAGCGCCATCAGGACTTCGGCAGTGCCGCTGGCGGCGAACAGGGGTACCCTGCCTAACGTGAAGCGCGGGACCGCCACGCGCCAGTTGACCGTTCCCAGCACGCCGGCCAGCGCAACTGTGCAAAGTTTGAGCAGCAATGCGCGCCCGTACGACGATGACCAGAGAGCGCTCCAGGACCCCAGGTGCACCCAGGCCGCATAGAGTCCCGTGAGCGCGAGGGCCGCGGCTGCACTGAGCGCGAGGCGCGCGAACCGCACGAGAAGCGCGTGCACCGCCTTGCGCGCCGTCGCATCGCCAAGCACGGGAAAGGCCAGCGCGACGAGGATTGTGAGCGTGCCCAACCAGATGCCGCCGGCGATGACATGCAACGTATCCAGCGTCACGCCTAAGGTCGGGCGCGATTCAGCCACGGCGTGGCCGCTCAGACCCGGCGTTATGCAGAGCAGGATCGCAAGCGCGCCCGCGGTTGCCCACGCGCCGCGTCGCGGAATCAGGGCGAATGCGACTGACGCGGCTACGCCCAACACAACCTGTGCGATGAGCGCCAGGCCCCAGATCGTTTCGAAGAGCATGGGCCGCATCGTTTCCGCGAAGGGGCCGGCCTCGCTGCCACCTAACGTCATCCATTGCGCCCAGAGACGTGCCGCGCCGAGCACGGCGAGCGCGACGGCGCTCAGATATCCCCAGCGTGCCAACGTACGTTCGCTGGTCAGCGCACCACCTAACGTGGAATCGGGGCGCATGTAGTAGTGCGCCGCGAGGGCACCTATCGCCGTCGATAAAGCGACGTAGGTGAGCCATCGGATGAGGACGTACTGCCAGCTTTCGGGACTAATAGGGGTTGGGGGTTAGGGGTTAGGGGTTAGCCTACAAACTAGATTCGGCCCGGGGAATTACGACTATGTTGTTTTCCGAGCCCTCAGCATTAGGCTAACCCCCCACCCCTAACCCCAACCCCTTGTCGGTAGCCTGGCCCATTACCCTCGACGACGTCCACGCCGCTCGACGGCGCATTGCTCAGCACTTCACCCCTTCACCGCTGCGACGCTACCCGACGCTGGATGCGGCGGTTGGCCGCGACATCGCGGTCTCGGTCAAACACGAAAACTTCAATCCGACAAATTCCTTCAAAGTCCGCAATGGTTTGAGTTTCGTGTCCGCGCTTCCCGACGACGCACGGCGGCGCGGCGTCGTCGCCGCGACGCGCGGGAACCACGGGCTGGGCCTGGCCTACGCCTGCAGCCTCTTCGGCGTCAAGGCTACGCTGTGCGTGCCGTTAGGCAACAACCCCGACAAGAATGCAGGCATGCGCGCCTACGGCGCGCGCCTGGTCGAAGAAGGTGTGGACTACGACGAATCCCTGCTCGTGGCCGACCGGATCGTGCGCGAGGAAGGAGCGACGCTCGCGCACTCCACCAACGACCGCTGTATCGTCGCCGGCGCCGCCACGATGTCGCTTGAAATGATCGAACAGGAGCCTGCGTTGGACGCGATCGTGATCTCTATAGGCGGCGGATCGCAAGCCGTTGGAGCCCTAACGATTGCCCGCGCTCTCAATCCAGCGGTCGAAGTGTACGGTGTGCAAGCTGAGCGCGCGGCTGCGGCGCATAACGCGTGGCACTCGGGCGTGGAGCGCGTCCTCAACAGCGCCGACACTTTTGCCGACGGTCTGGCGACGCGCTCGACGTACGAGATGACCTTTCCGACGCTCAAGGCTGGACTCAAAGACTTCATCACCGTCAGCGAAGGCGAAATCGCCGACGCGCTACGGTTGCTTCTCGAGACCACGCACTCGCTCGTCGAGGGAGCAGGAGCGGTTGGACTCGCCGGACTTTTGAAGCTGCGCGACAAGCTCGCCGGCAAACGCGTGGCCATAGTGCTCTCCGGCGGGAATATCGATGGCGCGACTCTGCGACGAGTCCTCGCGGGCGAGATCTAGTTCACCTGGCCGACAAGGAAAGGGGTGGACGTCGGCTGCGGCGAACCACCTTCCGGCTCTTCCGTCACCGCACCGATCGCAATCGTTAGGCCGGCGGGCGTCTTGGCGGTGTGCCGTCCTTCGCCACTCGCAACCGTGTTGAAGGTGCCCAGGCTCACGGGCGTGCCACCGCGTGCAATCCCCCAGAGCTGGTAAGTACGGCCCGGACGTGCCGGTGGAAGTTGGAATGCCGCGAGGATGACTTCTCCGGTGGTTCGATTCCAATACATCCGCGCTGCCGGAGGACGATCTGTCGCGCTCAGCCTAATGGTCTCGACTTCCGGCGCGAGGAGCGCGTTGATGATCACATCGCGCGAGGCCAGCGCGCGTTGCAGCGAATCCGCTGTCACGGCAAGCGTGCGTCCAGCGGCGCGTTCCTCCTGGTACCGCGCACCCAGAATCGCCACGGCCGCCAGAGAAGCAGCAAGCGCAAGGTAGGGGACGAGCGTACGCGCACGGAACCGCACGTTAGGCTTCGCTCCAAAAGGGCGGACACGCTCAGCCTCTGCCAGGACGCGGGCGCGCAGGGAGGCCGGGGGATGTGTCGGCTTAGCGGCATACGCGAGCAACGCCACCACCTCGCTCAACTCGGCGACATCGCGCTGCACCTCGCTGGAGGCTCGCAGCTGCGCCTCGAACTCGCCGCGTTCCTTTTCGTCGAGAGCACCCAGTACATACGCCGCCGCCGCTTCGTGCCAGGAGGTCGCGCTCATGGAAGGACCTCGCTGCCCATGATTGGTCTCAGCGCGTTACGCAGTTTCTCCAGGCCCGCACGCATACGCGTCTTGACGGTGCCTAACGGCTCGCTGAGCTGTGCCGCGATCTCGCTCTGCGACAGGCCACCGAAGTACGCGAGCTCCAGGACCTGACGTTGCGGGCCGGGTAGCTCGGCGAGAGAGCGGCGGACCAGCTCGCGGGCCTCGGAACGCTCCACGTCCCGATCGGGTGTGTCTCCCGTGGACGGCGTGGTCGCGCTTTCGTCGTCGTTCAGTATCGCGGCGTCGTCGAGTACGCGCGCGCGCCGCCGCTGCGCACGAAGCAGATCCAACGAGCGCGTGCGCACAATTGTCGTGATCCAGCCTGCGACCGAGCCGCGAGCGGGATCGAATGTCGCCGCCGTGCGCCAGATCTGGGCGAAACAATCCGCGACGACTTCCTCAGCGTCCGTCTCATCGCGCACGATGGCGCAAGCGAGGCTGTAGGCGACGCCGCTATGGCGGTCGTACAGCTCCCCAAGGGCACGTTCCTCGCCTAACGCGAGTCGCGCGAGAATATCTGCGTCGGTAGCGCTTGTCGGCAAAGTCGCAGGCATTACCGGCGGCGAGTGCTCGCCCCAAACATCAGGGCGATCAACTTGGAGGGAACGCGCGTGAGATGCAATTCGGAAAGACTGGGTGCCCGTGAGCATATTAGGTACGAGGTGCGAGCTGCGAGATTCGACGACCTTCCCCTCTTGCCCTCGTATCGCCCCCTCGCATCTCGTATCTCGTATCTCGCACCTAGGTACGCCACCCAAGCCCGTTCGGATTGACTATGGATTCAGTACGCCTCGATATCTGGCTCTGGGCGGCCCGGTTCTACAAAACCCGGTCCCTGGCGTCTCAGGCCATCGAGCTGGGTCGCGTGCTGGTTTCGGGTGAGCGAGCCAAGCGCTC
>DATFBW010000436.1:0-4129 GCA_035253645.1 Gemmatimonadaceae bacterium
ATCTGAAGTACATGCTCGAGACGTGCATGTACTTCCCATTCGTCACGGCGAAGAACCTGACGGGTTTTGGCGAGGAGCACGCGCAATTCATGCGGCGCTTCCCGCGGTTGCAGATGATCCTCGTCCTGGCGTGCGACGGCGCCGTTCCCGAAAATCGTGTGACTGTCGACAAACATGGGAAGCCTGTCGTGCATTATCGATTCACGCCTCCCGTCGTGAAGTCGTTTGTCGCGGCGACACGTGCCGCCGCGCGCATCTTCTTCGCGGCGGGTGCTGTGCGTGTGCATGCTCCAGAGGCCGACCCGCCCAGCATCGACAGGCGCGATGCCTATCGCGTGGATGACCTGATTAGCGAAGAGCACTTCCTCCCGGGGAGGATCTCCATCTCAGCGGCGCACCTCATGGGTGGCTGTGGGATGGGCCGCGGCGCGGGTGCCGTGACCGATTCGCGCGGGCGCATCTCCGGCTTTCCCTGGCTGCGCATCGCGGACGCGTCGCTCTTCCCCGACGCGCTCGAGATCAACCCCTACCTAACGATTATGGCTTTGGCCGATCGGGTGGCCGAGGGCGTGCGAAACGAGCTCTCTCTAGTGACGCAGGCGCAGGGGACCGAACGAGTGCTCGCCTAACGAGCTCGTGGTAGAGCTCGTCCATCTCGGCGGGTTCCGGCGCGACGACTTGATCGAGCCACCACTTCAGCATCTCGAGCGCCGCCCCAGCGCAGAACTTGGCGACGGGTATCGTGCTTGGATTCGCGGCGTTCAGCTCCGGCTCGAGCAGGTAGAGCCGCTTCGCGATCATGCGCGCGAAGTGCTCTGCCATATCCTGGAACACCACGTCGAAGTGCCCGGCATCGCGAAGGGCTTGGAGTAATGGCCGCGCCTCGTGTACGTGCTCGAAGAACTCCGTGACGGGGACGATGCGCGTGGCGGCAGAAGGGCGATCGAGCCACTGCTCCACTCGTTCCAGGAAACGCTCGTTCGCAGACAGGAAGAGATCGCGCTTGCTACGGTAGTGCGTGTAGAACGTCGCGCGCCCGACGCCTGCGCGATTCAGCACATCCTGCACCGTAATAGCATCGAAGTGACGCTCCAGCATCAACTCGATGATCGCGGTGCCGAGTGCGTGCTTCGTGCGCTCGACACGCTGATCACTGCGTTTGGAGGGCCGTTTCCGAACAGCCGGCTGTGTTTTGTTCGTCATCTCAGTCCCCTCCATCGACGTGGCGCGCTTCTCCTTCTAGTGTGCGCTCGAGAACAGCACTCATTCAAGGAGCGCGCGTGATGTCACGTGACAGGGCTAGTGGGTTGGCGTTGATAGCCGGGGCGGCGGCATCACTCGTGATCATGGCGCTGCATCCGACGGGGCGCGAGCTGTATGCGGCGGCAGGACGCTCCTCCGTACCGGCGATGGTCAACGTCTTCGTGCACTCGCTCGCGATTGCGTCCACGCCAGTGATGTTTTTTGGTGCGCTGGCCGTCAACAGACGTTTTTCATCGAACGACGACGCACTGCCAACGTTGGCTATCGTCCTCTGGGGATTCGCGATGGTTGCGGTCGCGCTGGCAGCCACGGCAAGCGGACTCATCGCGCCTGGCCTCATCCATCACGTTACAGAGGGCGGCGATGACGCCGCTGGGCTGCGTGATGTTCTGACCTACAACAGCCACCTGAACCAGGCATTCGCCAGGATCCATGTCGGCATGTCATCGGCTGCAATTCTTTTCTGGTCGATCGCGATTCTACGGACTCGTGCGCTGCCAGTGCGGATCGGTTGGTACGGAGCGTTAGTCGCGCCTGTGCTGCTCATCCTGCTCTTCGCTGGGCTGCGCATGACAATTCATGGCTTTGGCCTGGTGATGGTCCTGCAGGCTGTCTGGCTGATCGTCACGGGTCTCCACCTTGCTCGTACAGCGGAGCCAGGGAGATAGGCGTTAGGCTCGAAATAGCTTCGTCCAAAGCTCACAGCCGCCGCACGACCGCTCCGTGAGACCGCGGGCGTATGGCCGGCCAGGCGCGGATCCGCGTGCGGTATCTGGACCTGGCCACATCGTGGTTCGGCTACCTATTTGTGTCCCGCGGGGAGTTGTGGAGCTCCTGCGTGGCACGAGCGGGAAGCTCGCTCACGTGATCGATTCCACCGGTCAGACACAGATCGCGAACCTCGAGAAACGCACCTAACGACGATGGATCCCTTCCTTCAGGCTGCGATCGATGAAGCGAAGAAGGGTCGGGCGGAAGGTGGAATCCCGATCGGGTCGGTGCTGGTGATCGATGGAAAGGTTGTTGCGCGTGGTCACAACCAGCGCGTGCAGAAAGGGAGCGCCGTGCTGCACGCCGAGATGGATTGCCTGGAGAACGCGGGACGGCTCAAACCACCTGAATACAAGCGCGCGACGTTGTATTCGACGCTTTCGCCTTGTGACATGTGCAGTGGGACTGTGCTGCTGTATGGCATCCCGAAGGTGATTGTCGGCGAGAATCGCACCTTTCGCGGGCCGGAGGATTACGTGCGGTCCCGTGGCGTGGAGGTCATTGTGCTCGATGACGTGGAATGCCGGCAGCTCATGGTGGACTTTATCGCGAAAAATCCGGAGCTTTGGTTTGAAGATATAGGTCTTAGCTCTTAGCTCTTAGCTCTTAGCATCTCGCATCTCGCATCTCGCATCTCGCATCTCGCATCGTTAGGTAACTCCGGAGGCGTGTATGAAGCGATTCTTCATTGCCGCACTGAGCTTGACTGTTCCTGTCCTCCCTGTGAGCTCCCAATGCGCCGACGCCGACAAGAAAGCGTTGGAGGCCTTTGACAAAGCCTGGTCAGAAGCCACTACCCGCGGCGACCGTGCGCAGCTGCAAGGCTTCTTTGCCGATGATTACGAGGGAGCAACTCTTATCGGCACGGTGAACAAAACCGCGGCAATCGATGGCGCTGTGCGCGCCGCCGAGCTCAATCGCGCCAATCCCCAGGGCGCGCCGCGCACGATCTATGACAACTACGTGATTACGTGCACCCCGGTAAGCGCGACGGTCACCCATCGCAACACAATTACAACGACGGTCAACGGCCGTGATCAGATAACCTACTCGCGCAGCGTACATGTGCTGGAAAAGCGCGGTGGTCGCTGGCAGGTGGTGGGCAACGCGGGTCATCCACTTACTGACGTACAGATCTTGACGTACCTCGAAAGCGATTGGAACGAAGCGATCAAGCGACACGACGCCACCTGGCTTGAACGCAACATGCTGGACGACGCGACCGATGTTTCCTCCCGCACAGGTGCGATTCAGAATAAAGCGCAGGCAGTGGCGGAAATGCGCCGCGACAAAAGTGTTGTCGAATCAATGGAATTGTCTGAAGTGGCCGTGCGCGTGGACGGCAACACCGCGGTCGTTACTGGCGTTTATCGCGAGCGCGGGCGCGACGAGCAGAACCGACCCTACGATCGCCGCGCGCGATTTACCGACACGTGGTTAAAGCGCGATGGCCGCTGGCAGATCTGGGCGGCACAGGGGACTGCGATACAATAGGTCTGAGGTCTGAGGTCTGAGGTCTGAGGTCTTAGCGCTCCTCGCTCCTCGTATCTCGCATCTCGTCTTTGCAGATAGGGCACGGCCCCATCCGCGGCTCACGCCCGAAGGTGACGTCGACCGGCCCCAGTTGAACCGTCTTCTTCTCTACCGTGTCGTTGACGGCGATAGTCAGCGTTAGGCGCGTTCCTTGTATGCGCCCCGTGAATTGCGCCGGCAAATCCGGCCCGACGTGCACCGGAAACGCTCGCAGTACGTACGTGCCCGCCACGGTGAATTCGCCGCTTGCGTTCGGCTGGACTGGCATGGGGAAGTTGCCTAACGTACATGCCACGTGCACGTGTGCCGTGGTGTCGTTGACGAGCACACCTGCATTCTCGCCACCCCAAGTTCCCACGGCGAGCCGGTCGCCTGGCAGTGTGGACTGATTTACAGAACACGCTGTCGCCATCAACACGATAGCGATCCCGGGCAGGCTGACGGATTTCAGGACGGTGCTCATGCGTGGCTCGGTGCTGCTCTCCTATGACGACACTCGAGTGCCCGACGGCACCCTGACACGGGACTAGTTGTCGTGCGGTCGCTCGAGCACGAACTGCAT
>DATFBW010000437.1:0-3210 GCA_035253645.1 Gemmatimonadaceae bacterium
CGACGCGAAACGCGCGGCGGTCACTGCAGCCAACAAGGAATACGAAGAACGTTTTGGCCACATTTTTCTCATCAATGCAACAGGGAAGAGCGCGACCGAGATCCTGGCGGCGTGCCGTTCGCGGATGAGCAATGCGCCTGACGAGGAGCTCGCAGTCGCCGGCGAGGAGCTCCGCAAGATCACACGCATCCGACTCGAGAAACTCATCACTCCAGCGAACACGCCGCGGCCATGAAGATCACCACGCACGTGCTGGACCAGGCATCCGGCATCCCGGCGCACGGCGTGCTCGTGCGACTCGAGCGCGTGCAGCCGGACGGGAGCATCACACCGTTAGGCGAGCAGGCGACCGATGACGACGGGCGGGTACGCGATCTGATCCCGGACGGCATGCGGGCGAGCTCGGGCCGCTACCGGCTCACGTTCGACACAGGTGCGTATTGGCATATGCGCGGCGTGGCGACGTTCTTCCCGCTGGTCGTGATCGACTTCGACGTGATTGACACGTCGCACTACCATGTGCCGCTGCTCATGAGCCCATTCGGATACAGCACGTATCGCGGGAGTTGAGCCTTTGGGCGCGACGTTGGATTGGATCAACCTCGTCGTGCGCTGGATTCACTTCACGGCAGGTATTGCGTGGATCGGGTCGTCCTTCTACTTCATCTGGCTCGATAAGCACCTAACGAGTCCAGCGCCGTCCCGCGATCGTGTCGACGGCGAGATCTGGATGGTGCACAGTGGCGGCTTCTACCGCGTAGAGCGGCGGCGCATTGGACCGGCGGAAATGCCCGGCGTCCTACACTGGTTCAAGTGGGAAGCGGCATTGACTTGGGCGACGGGGATGGTCCTGCTGACGGTCGTGTACTATTTGACCGGCGGGGCCTTGCTCCTCGACCCCGCGGTGGCGCCGCTCAGCGCTGGATGGGCCACAGTCTTCGCGTTAGGTGTCATCGCGCTCGGATGGATCATGTATGACGCGACGTGGCGCCTGCTCGGCCGCACACCGCGCGCAGCGGTTGTCTTGTCGCTGGCCCTGTTTGCCGCGGCGACAATCATCCTGCACCGCTTTCTGAGCGGGCGAGCCGCCTACATCCACGTGGGGTCCCTCCTGGGCACCATCATGGTGGCGAATGTGTGGATGGTGATCCTGCCGGCGCAGCAGCACATGATCGATGCGACGCGGCGGGGCGCAGAGCCGGATTTCACGTTAGGCGAGCACGCGAAGCGGCGCTCGGTGCACAACAGCTACATGACCTTGCCGGTGCTCTTCCTCATGCTCAGCTCGCACTTTCCGCAGACATACGGGAATCGGCTGGGCTGGCTGATTCTGATTCTGTTGACGATTGCGGGCGCCGCAGCTCGGCACGCGATGATCGGCGGGCGCCATCGGGCGTGGGCGCTCGTCCCGATGGCAGGCGCGCTATTCACAGTGTTTGCGCTGGCGACGCCGCGCACGAGAGCCGCGTCCGCCCTGTCCGGCGGCGCCGTGGCGTTCGCCGAGGTGCGGGCCGTGATCAACGCGCGGTGCTTACCGTGTCATTCGGCGTATCCTACAGACGATATGTTTCGCGTCGCGCCTAACGGAGTCATGTTCGACACACCGCAACAGATCGAGACGGCAGCGTCACGGATCATCGAACGTGCTGCCCTTCAACGAACCATGCCTCCCGGTAACAGGACCGGCATGACAGACGCCGAACGCGATGTCTTGCGCCGCTGGTCCGGCGAGTCTCGTTAGGGCTAGTTGCTACCGGAAGGCGTGCTCCACAGAACAGCTAAGTGCGCTCGAGGCCAGAACGTCGTCGCAGGATCTGCACGAACGACTTTGCCTGCAACTCCTCGGTCGTAAGACCGCAACGCGCCGAGGCTTCCTCGGCGCTTATCGCCCCGGTTTCCACCGCGCGCAGGAAATAGTTCAGCAGTCCTTGGCCAGTGGCGGCGTCGTCGAAAACGTCACCCACCAGGGTCGCCTGCGCCGCGCGCGCGATGAAGTTGCGCAGCCGGTCCCCCGCGGCTTCCAGCCCTTCGAGGAAAAAGGCGAACAGCGCTGCATAACGAGTAGGAAGCTGGGCCGGATGCAGATCCCACCCCTGATAGAATCCATTCGTCAGCGAGTGCCGCACATCGTCGTAGTGCAGGCGCCACGCTCGGTGCACCGCAGCGCTGTTCCCGTCACGCTGAGGCTCGTTAGGGTAGATCGGCACCGGAAGCACGGTCGTAGATCCGTCTGAAAGCCAGACACCAGTTCCCGCCAATGCAGCCTGCATCGTCCGGAGCGCAAACTGACACGCCTCATGCCGCATCGCTTGATATGCGGCCGTGATGCCGCACCCCGCGGTATAGTCATACGTTCCGAAATGGGCGGCGCTGATCCGGCCTTCTCCGGCGTCGATCAAAGCGGGCAACGTGCATCGCCCAGTTGCGTCCACGATGATTTGCGGTACCTCCACCATGATCTCGAATCGCAGCGTACCCTCCGGCAGCGCCAGGCGTCGTTCGAGCTCGCCTAACAACGCGACGAGATAGGCAACCTGCTCCACATTGCTGACCTTCGGCAGCGTGAGCACCAGTCCCGGTGGGAGTTTCCCCGAGAGATCGCGAGAAAGCGTCGTGAGAAAGAGATCGAGCGTGCGGACACTTCTGCGGCGCCACTCCTCGTTCAGTGGCTTGATGCGGATGCCGATCCAGCGCGGCAACGTCCCGTTCCGCTCGCCGAGCGCAACTTCGCGCGCCGCCGCGGCCACATGGCCGTCTTCTTCTGCGTCGGCGCGGGCACCGTACCCGTCTTCGAAATCGATGCGGAAGTCTTCCACCGGCTCGCGCGCTAACTTGTCGCGCACACGCGAGTACACGCGCGTTGCCAAGGAAGTGTCCTCGTTAGGCGACCCGTGTTGCAATCCCACCGCCTCCGCGAACGTTCGGGCGTCAGCGGCATACGCGTCCAATGCGCGTAACGCGACGTCGCCCAGCTTCCGCGCCGTGTCTGCGCGGAACAGGTGCCCACCACCATACACGGTATGCACAGGTTGCCGAGCAGCCGTTTCGCCAGGGTATCGCGCGCTGAAGGCGAGATTGGCCTGGCGCACGGCGTTGGCCATGTCAGCCATCGGGTCTTCACCCAGGGACAGGGTAGCGGTCACAGCTCGATTCGCATGAGGGCCGCAATCATGGGTGCTCGGGTCCGTCGAGGGAACCCGCCCGTCATTT
>DATFBW010000438.1:0-8803 GCA_035253645.1 Gemmatimonadaceae bacterium
TTGCCTCCGACACGAGCATCCACCTCGCAGGACAGCAGGGTCATTCCCATCGACCTGGGCACCCACCAACGCTTGAGCAGCTCGGCCTTGGTAAATGCCTCGAACACGATGCGCGCCGGGCCGTTGATGGTCCGCGTGACAACCACCTCGCGGTCCGACTTCCGTTCCACCGTGGTGCGGTTCTTTACGGGGCCGGGCTTACTTTCGATTCTTGCGTTCATCGCTTTTCTCCTTTCGGGTCAGTTCCTCGACGACATTTTCCAATTCGTCGAAGCGTTCGTCCCACCGCTGGCGGTACTTCTCGAGCCACATCGTCTCTTCCTCCAATCGGCGCGGACCCAGCTGGCACGTCCGCACGCGCCCGATCTTCTTCGTGGTGACGAGCCCCGCCTGCTCCAGAACACCGACGTGCTTCTTCATGCCCGTGAGCGTCATGTGGAACGTCTCGGCAAGGTGGGTGATCGAAGCGTCGGATCGTCCGAGCTGCTCCAGAACGCCACGCCGCGTGGCGTCCGAGAGCGCGGCGAACGAACTGTCAAGTCGGGTCGCCAAATACTGAACCATATGGTTCAGTATTTACGCAGGCGTTCGCGGCATGGCAAGGGGGGCCGCGAAAAACGATGCGTATACGTCGCGGCAAGATTTGAATCATTGCGAAAGGTTTGCCGCCCGATGTCGTGGAGCGCATTGTCATCGCTAGTGGCAATGCCATTCGGCCAGCTTGGTCCACGTAGTCTGAATCTCGTGCTTGCTACCTAACGAACGTTGGCGTTAGGCGGACTCAACAAATCCCGCTCGGATCACCATGCGCAACCTTCTGGCAGTCGGCCTCGGTGGCCTTGCAGCCATCGTCGTCTATTGGGCTGGCGCTGTCGTGACTCTCCTTTTGTTGCGAGGCATACCGCTTGGGAGCGCGGGCGGACCACCGACGCCAGCGGAAATTGCGCTGCACCTAGGGCTGGCTGTCGTCGCGACGTTCATAGGAGCACTCGTTACTACCAAGGTGGCAACGGTGGCGCCACGGGTAGCTCTTGGCGCTTTCGGGGTTCTACTCGCGATTGGGGCTCTCGTTGGGTTTGGCAAGTCGTCCAGTCAATGGCCCCGCTGGTTCGGCATCACGGTGGCTGGCGTGTGTGTCTCCACTGTCACGGCCTGTGCGATTCTGTGGACGCGGCGGAGCTAGCTAGTGCACGCCATCCGCCTAACAGGTATGGCAGCTGGCGGTGGAGTTATTGAACTCCTATGAGCCGTCGCAGCTGAACGCTATCCGTTAGGTGGCAACTCGGGGGACGCGACATGATGGCTGCTTGTAGAGTTGTGCTGGTGAGCACGATAGGCGTTCTCGGCGCGTGCGACCGTTTCGGTGCTGGGCCGTGCTATCACGAGTTTCGTGACCCGATCATTCGCATCCAATCGGCGACTGACAGTAGCAGCGGGCGCGCTATCCTGCGCCTCGCTGTCACGAACGTGAGCGTCGGAGGACAGCCAATCGCGCCAGCATTTGTGGCAGAGCAGCAGCCGAGCTCGCGCATAACGCTGTTGACGGACACCCTATGGTGCGATCTGGCGTGTGGGTTCGGAACAATGGAAGGGGTCTGGCGTTTCGATCTGTCGGCGTCAGGATATCGCTCCAAGACGATTCAGTTATCGGCCCGCTACGCGGAGTTTGATGGCGGTTGTCCGTCATTCAACTCGGGCAGCACACTGCTAAGGGTCCAGCTCCGGTCACTCGGGGTGAACTAAGGTGCCGTCACTTCTTGGTTGCCACCTAACGCGGCGTTGCAGCAGGTAGAACGGCACGACGTTAGGCAGCAACACAACTTGAACGTTTTCGTACTCGGAGGGTCGCATGAACGAAGCCACGCCCAAAGACGAACGCAAGCCACAGGGTTCGGGTTACTTTGCTGCCTTCTGCGGCGCCTTTTTTTTGGTTGCCTTCCTGAGTTCCTTTTTCATACGCGTCGATGAGCTGTCTCCGGACTGGATAATGAGAGGGTGGCTTCTTTTCGTCGCCGCTATTCTCATGTGGTGGGGACGCAACCGCGTGCGGACCGGCCGCCCGGATCGAACGGTGGGCCAGGATACCATTAACCTCGTCATCGCTCTGGTCGGTACCAGCGTCGCGATACTTGGACTTCTCAAGCGTTAGACACCCGGGCGAGTGCGTAACCTCGCGTTTACAGCTAGTATCCCAAGCTCAGATTATGGGACGTCCTTGCTGCCTAACAAGGCGTTGCTGCAGCCGCTGAACGCCATGTCCGTTAGGCACGGTACTGCCATCGTGCGTGCTTGCTGCGTGAAACCTTCGTGGTGTTGCGAAAGGAGAGTAAGATGCCAGACGTGGTTCCGTTTTTGACCTATGAGGACGGCATCGCCGCTCTAGAATGGCTGGCCGAAGTGTTTGGATTCACGGAGACCGCGCGAGTCACGTCTTCCGATGGCAGGCTTTCTCACGGAGAAATGTCGATTGGGGATGGACTAATCATGTTGGCCAGCCCGTCGCCCGACTATGAAGGCCCCAAGCGACATCGCGACAACTGCGAAATTGCCGCCTCATGGTCCGCTCTGCCATGGATCATTGATGGTGTTCTCGTCCTTGTTGAGGACGTCGATGAGCACTACGCTCGCGCTAAAGCTGCAGGAGCCCTTGTCTTGTCTGAACCGGAGGATGGGCCGCCTGCGCGACGATATCGAGTTGAGGATCTAGAGGGACATCGATGGATGTTCATGGAACGAGACTAGCCTGCACGCTATTGCCAATCGCAACGGACGCGGGAACGCCGTGCCGCCTAACAAGCGATTGCTGCAGCCGCCGCAAACTCTGGTCGCTGCAGAATTGGGCCCCGTTAGGCTGCGCTAGCATGTTCCAGTTCTAGAGTAATCATCATGACGACCACTCAGATCAATGGAACCCAGATCTATTGGGAGATCCACGGAGAGAACGGAGACCCGATCGTCTTGGTGCACGGCTCGTGGGGAGATCACCAGAACTGGGCGGCCGTGGTGCCGACGCTCTCGCGCTCGTTTCGCGTTCTCACCTACGACCGACGCGGCCATAGCAGGAGTGAGAGGCCCCCAGGTCAAGGCAGCGTTCGCGAAGACGTTGCGGATCTGGCTGCGCTACTCGAGCACCTTCAGCACTCTCCAGCACATATCATAGGCAATTCCTTCGGAGCCTCCATCGTCCTCCGGCTGGCCTCAGAGCGTCCCGAGCTGTTTCGAAGTTTGATCGTGCACGAGCCGCCGTTGTTTGGCTTGCTTGCAGACGATCGGGAGGCGACGCCAGCGCTTGGAGCCGTGCAGGAGCGCATCTCGGCCGTTGTCCGCCTCCTCACGGCGGGCGACTCCGCGGGGGGCGCTCGGCAGTTCGTAGAAACGATTGCATTCGGACCAGGAGCGTGGCAGGAGCTTCCGGTAGAAGTGAGGAACACATTCGTTTTCAATGCGTCGACGTGGCTGGACGAGGTCCGCGACCCGGAAGTGATGGAGATCGAGCTCGATCGCTTACATGGATTCCCCGCTCCCACTCTGCTGAGCATCGGCGAACGGAGTCCTCCCTTCTTTGCTCTGGTTGCGGGGCGACTCGCTCGTGCCCTGTCGCACGCAGTTAGGCAGACGTATCCCGGCGCCGGCCACGTGCCTCATCTGAGCCACCCTGAGAACTATGTTCGCGTCATTACGGAGTTCATTCAGGGCGCAGCTGAACGCCATGTTCGTTAGGCAGCGTCGGGGAATGGAAGGAGCATGGTTGATGTACATCATCCTCCACGAAACGGCCGATGTTGCGCCCGAGCCAGGCAGCAAACTCTTTGAAGCATGCGAAGCGCGCGGTGTGCGCTTCAGCCGGTGGATGCTCGCAGTCCACTTCGCCCGCGCGAGGCGGGAACGTTGCCTAACAAGCAATGGCTGCGGACACCGCACACTCTGGATCGATCGGTATGCGGCGCAGTAGAATGGCACGCCGTTAGGCAGCGGTCGCAATGGGATTCCTAGATCGGAAGGAGGTTACTGTGGCGCGCACTCGTGTAATCCAGGCGCTAATTGCCGGTGTCCTGTTCACGCAAACAGCTGTATCGGGAAGCGCGGCCGCCCAGATAGTAAGGCTGGCAGAACTCAACACTCGGCAGATACGGGCCTTGGACAAGGGCAAGACCATTGTCCTCATTCCCGGGGGTATTCTGGAGCAGCATGGGCCCTTTCTGCCCAGTTTCACCGACGGCTACAGAAACGAAGCAACCACGGAAGCGTTAGCCCGCGCTGTCGTTGCGCGACCTGGGTGGACTGCCCTGATCCTCCCCACGATCCCGTTAGGCGTTGGCGGCGCGAATGAGCTGGGCGGCCATTTTTCGTTCGCCGGCACCTACGTGGTCCGCAGTACAACCCTGCGTGCCGTATTCGCGGATCTCGCCAGCGAGTTGGGCGAGCAAGGATTCAAATGGATCTTCGTTGTGCATCTGCACGGCGCGCCCGCTCAACATCGCGCGTTGGACGACGCCGGGGACTACTTCCACGACACTTACGGCGGGCGCATGGTGCATCTCTACGGATTGATGCCCGTGCTCGCCGCTGGCGCGGCAAACGTTAGTCCCGCGGAAGCAGCCGCGAACGGGCTCGACATGCACGCCGGGAGAGCCGAGACGTCGGATATTCTGTTCATCCGACCTGACTTGGTGGATCCCAACTACAGGACAGCGGCCCCACTGGGCGGCAGAACCTGGGATGACCTCGTTCGCATCGCCCACGAACCGGGTTGGCCTGGTTATTTCGGCGCGCCTAACCAGGCTACTGCGGCCGAGGGTCAAGCTCGGATTGCACAGCGGAGCCGTGTAGCGGCGGACATCATGTGGCGCATTGTGGACGGCGAAGATGTCGCCAAAATACCGCGCTGGACGGGCATGATGGCCAGCTCCGAAGCTATTCAGAAAATCGATCAAGCCGAAGCGGCGCACGAAAGAGCTCGCGAGGCACGCTTCGCGTCATGGCTACTCCAACGTGGGAAGAATCCCTGAAACGGATCTTGTACCGTGGCCCGATGTGCGCGACCGCTGCCTAACAAGGCTGCAACGTCACGTCCGTTAGGCCGCAAGGTTGATCGCCCGCTCCGTAATGCGCTATTTGATTGTCTGTGCCTGTCTGACCGCCGCCCTTGAATCATTGGGTGCACAGACCACCACGCACATTTGCGCCCCGCCAGGAACGCTTCCGGGGTCGCTGACCACACCGCGACCTGCTGATGATCCACGGTGACAATCGAAGGATCCTGCCGGGCTTGTCGGAGAAGTCTGGAACATGGATGGTCGCCCAATCCCTGGGGCGAGAGTTCTACCACTCGGGCCGGTACCGAAGGACTCACAGGTCGCTGGGCCCGCTCTCATCACCCAGCGGGCGCTTTGTGTTTCAGAGAAGCCGCCGGGTCTTTATGTGCTGGAGATAGTGCGCATTGGGTATCTTCGGCAGCGGCATGATATAAGGAGGCGTGGATGTGGCATCTGCTCATTGCTTCCCTTCTGTTCGCGCTCGCCCCACCTGCACTCCCGGCGCAACGCACCGCCGGCAGTGCCGAGGCCGAGGTGGAGCGCGTGGCGCGGCAGTACCTCGACGCGCGGCTGGCGAACGACACCACAGCCGTCCGCCGACTCTTGGCCGAGGAATACACCGGCATTAACTCCAGTGGCGTCTTGGGCGATCGGGCGAGTGCGCTCCGCTTGCCGATGAACGTAACCCCGATGGGCCAACCGATCGCGGGGTTCGAGGTCGACAGCGTTCGCGTCCGTGTGTACGACTCCGCAGCTGTGATGACAGGCATCCGTCGGGTGCGCAGTGCTGACGGATCCGGTGGGGGCGGGCTCCGCTTCATGTTCGTGTTCATCCGGCGCGACGGTCGGTGGCAGCTCGCGGCTTCGCAAGCCACCGATCTCCAGTCACGCAGCCGGCCGAGGTAGGGTAGTTGGTTCGTTAGGCAGCATTGTGTAGCTATCATTTTTGACGGAGGCGTCATGTCCGCTGCTCGCTATAAGCCCCTTCGCGGCGTCTCACTTCTGGTGTTGGCAACTTCGGTGTTGTTGGTCGGCTTTGGCCCCCGCAGTACAGCTAGTACGAGCTCCCAGTCTGGCGAGATCGAACTCATGATGCAGAAGTTCCTCGCCGCCTTTAGCAATCGTGACGTGGAGGCGTTTACCGCATACTTCGCGGAAGACGCTTCGATGTTTTTTCCGCCATCAGCCTTCAGTCCACCCGCCAGTCTGGTGGAAGGCAGAACGAATATCGCTGCGGCGTTTCGAGGTTTATACGAGCGCACCGGACCACGCCGAACTCCTGCCAATCCGATCCAGCCGCAAGACATGCGCGTTAAAACGTTCGATGGTTCCGCGGTGGTAACCTTCCACTTGGGAAGTGATAGCGTTCGAGGGCGGCGAACATTTGTGCTGAGACGCACCGGAGCCGAGTGGACCATTGTCCACCTGCATTCGTCGACACTGGAATCTCAGCGTGCGCGCTAGCCAAGGCTGCCTAACACGGCGTTGCAGCAGCCGCTGCATACTCGTTAGGGATGATCGCCGCAATCGCTGCGCGAGCGGCGGCCCTATGGGCTGCGGCGCAGCTGAACGCCATGTCCGTTAGGCGGCGACGCTCGACCTATGAAGCGATTTAAGCAATGGTGGCATACGCGAGCGACAGTTTCCGGCGCGACGCTTCTGGGCATCTCTGTCGCGGCGGCCGTACAGCAACAGCCTTCCTTACGGGAATGGACGCTTGCGAGGTACCCCACGCTTTCGATCGGCGGCGACGGTTCGCCCGCAACAGAATTTCTGCGCGTGGCCGGGGTTTTCAGACTCACCGCAAATCGGATCGCCGTCGTCAATGGAGCAACGAACGAAATCCGTTTCTTCGATAGCGCGGGGAAGCTCGTCCATACGTTTGGGCGCACAGGCAGCGGCCCAGGCGAGTTTCGGCAAATTGGCTGGGTCGGCCGAGCGCGCGATACGCTTTTTGTAGCCGATCATAGTCTCAGTCGAATTAGCACGATCGCGACTGGCGGCGACCCTGAACTCGTTAGGTCCACTTTACTCACGGCACAAGGAGCGCGCGGAAACTTTTTTGCCGGAGGGCGGTTGCGCGATGGTCGCTGGCTGGTGCTGACCTATACGAGTCCTGGCTGGGACGGGCCGCCTGGGGTCCATCGTCTGCCCGCGTCGGCGGGGTTGATCGCTGCGGCAGCAGATGGAAGGGTATCCTGGCTAGCCGAACGCCCTGGTCTCGCTGTCTTCGTTCACAATCCAACGGGCAATATCAGGCAAGCAAGCGTTGGAGCTACGGCATTCAGTCCCAATTTCTACGCAGTTGCGGAAGGACCATTTGTGTGGCTTGCGGATTCCGATTCGGATTCGCTGGAACGAGTGAATGCGAGCACCGCAGAACGGCGCGCGATTCGTCTGCCGTTGCCATCGGTGCCTCCGTCACGAGCATTGGTGGCAGCAGCTCGTGCTCGAGAAGAAGCTCTGGCAAGGAGTGACCGCGCTCGAGAATGGGTTAAGGCAAAGTTCAGCGCTACGTATCTGCCGCGCCAAGTGCCACGCTTTGAGGCTTTGTTGCCCGGCCCCGCTGGTGAACTTTGGGTCCAGCAGTACTCAGGAAACCGGGCCGACTCGACGCGCTATCTCGTGTTGGATGGCGAGTTGCGGCCATTGGCATGGGTCCGCGCCGGCGCCGGGTTTCGCGTGCGCGAAGTAGGCATTGATTACGCCTTGGGAGTGCACGAGGATGCAGATGGTGTCGAAACCGTTCGGTTGTATCAACTGACGCGTAAGTAATGCCTCCTCAGATGTCGCCGCCTAACAAGTCTTTGCAAAGGGCTTCGTGACGATGCTCGATGCCAGCCGGCTCAGTCAGCGCGTTCGCCGCGTCCTCGCAGAAGCAAATGAGCAGGCCGCCCGTCGGCATCATGAGTACGTCGGAACAGAACATATCCTTCTAGCACTAGCGCGGGATGACGAAGGCGTGGCTGTCGCTGTCCTGAGGAACCTCGGTGTTGATTTCACTGAGTTGTGTGACCAGGTGGACCGCGTAGTCAAGGCCGGAAAGGGAGCTACGGCACTGATGTCCCGCCCCTATACGACTCGCTCGAGACACGTCTTTAGTCTAGCCGCCGCAGCGGCAGACTCACTCGGCCATTCGTATATCGGAACGGAGCACTTTCTTCTCGCGTTGCTCGAAGAGGGCCGTGGCATTGGGGCTCAACTTCTTATGGCCTCTGGTGTCACACTAGAACGGGCGCGGTCGGAAACGCTTCGACTGCTTGGACCTCCGGTTTCGTGAACCCATGAGCGTGTCGGCCTTTCAAACCGCGCCGCCGCCTAACAAAGCGGCCTTTGATGCAACAGCGGCGCGCGCAGTCCGGTAACCACATCATCGAGCTGTCCAAGCGGCTCGCATTGCTCGGCGCCATTCTGGGGCGCGCGTTGCCGGCTCAGGTCGCGGAGCTTCCACCGCCAACCGGAGTCGCATCGATCGGGGTTCGATCGTTCCAGTGGATCGATTCAAGTCGTGCCGAACCGATGACCAAGCGGCTCAATGATCGCCGAGAAGTCGCCGCATTTCTGTGGTATCCTGCCACGCCGACCAGTCGGACGCGTGCTCCATACTTCTCCGATCCGTCGATGCTGTCTGCGAGTTACCGGCAGCGCTACCCGACGATCGCGTCGCTCCGTCAGCATGGATTTGCTGACGCGCCAGTCGCGCCTAACGCCACGGCGTTTCCAGTTCTGTTGTTCTCCCCAGGTGGGGGATCGAGCGTGAGATCCTA
>DATFBW010000439.1:0-21969 GCA_035253645.1 Gemmatimonadaceae bacterium
TGAGCGGTGACACGTCGAACAGCGCCGCCGAGCTGCGGATCGCATGGTACTCGCGCTCGTGTGACATCTCGTAAGCGCTGGCCACGAGGAAACCCGACCAACGCCGCCACTGCTGCGCCTCCATGAGCGCCGCTGTTCGAGCGTGGAAAGGTGTGTGTCTCAGCAATTCGTTCGCGTCGGGAGAGCGAGCCGCCAAGAATAATCCAGTTGCCAAACAGCAGCCACACGCCTATTGAGTACGCACGATTACAGAGCGACCTAACGAAGCGTCGACCCGCCTCGCCCGGCCCCCCGCCCCGCCCCCGCCCCCGCCCTTCCGCCTCCTCACCCCTACCTGCCCGAGCCGCCCTGATTTCCGGCGCCAACTCTCACGAAGCCGACTTCGCAGCGATCAAAGCAGCCGTTGCACCATCTTATGATGTGCAAGGGGAGTTGGGTGCTGGCGCCATGGCCATGGTCTATCGCGCCGTCGACAGAAAACACCGCCGGCCCGTCGCGATCAAGGTTTTGCGCGCTGAACAAGCGGCGGTACATGGCGCAGAACGTTTCCTGCTCGAAATAGGACTGACGGCACGGCTGAGTCATCCGCACATCCTGCCCTTGCTCGATTCGGGAAGTGCCGTCGGACTCCCGTTCTACGTGATGCCGTTGGTGCATGGCGAGTCGCTGCGTGCCCTTCTTGAACGTGAGCAACGCCTCGCGACCGTAGATGCGCTGCGTCTCGCAAACCAGATCGCGGACGCGCTCGCGTACGCGCATGCGCAGGGAGTTCTGCATCGCGATATCAAGCCGGACAACATTCTGATTTCCGGCAAGCATGCATTGGTCGCCGATTTCGGCATCGCGAAAGCACTGCAGGCTGCGGCCAGCGATATCCATCAAACGCATGTAGGCCAAGTTGTCGGCACGCCGGCATACATGAGTCCCGAGCAGGCAGCCGGGGACGAGATGGATGGAAGGTCCGACGTGTATAGCCTGGCCGCCGTGCTATACGAGATGGTCGTCGGCGAACCCGTGTGGCGCGGTGGGACGGTCCAGGCAACGATCGCGCGCCGCTTCACGGAAGATCCGCCGTCGGCGCAGAGCCGGCGAGCGGACGTGCCGCCGGCCCTCGACGCCACGTTGCGCAAGGGGCTGGCGCGTCTGCCTAACGAGCGCTTCGCCTCGGCCGCGGAGTTCGCGGACGCGCTGGCTGCCGTACAGGTGGCGGTGGCCGTGGGCGGATCCCAGATCTCGGTTCCCGTCGCGGATGCGCTGCCGGTCGCATCGGTCGCGGTGCTTCCTTTCGAGAGCCTGTCGAGCGATCCGGACAACGTGTTTCTCTCGGATGGGATTACGGAAGACATCCTCACATCGCTCGCGCGGCTTCCGACGGTGCGTGTTTGCGCACGCAGCTCGTGTTTTGCGCTCAAGGGTCAAGCCGTCGATGCTCGCACCGCCGGTGAACGACTCGGCGTGCGCAACATCGTGACTGGAAGTGTGCGACGCGCAGGGAATCGACTTCGCGTGACCGCCGAGCTTGTCGACGTGAGTGATGGCTTCAGGCGCTGGACGGAGCGCTACGACCGCACGCTCGACGACGTCTTCGCGATTCAGGATGAAATCAGCAGCGCGATCGTCACCGCGCTGAATGCCAGGTTCGGAGATCGCCGGATGTCACCGGCGGCCAGCAGCACGGGGGTAGTAGCGGCCTACGAATCGATGTTGAAAGGACGCGAGCTACTGAATCGTCGCACCGAATCCACTACATACGACGCGGTCACGACGTTCGAGCGAGCCGTGCAACTCGACCCGCGTTATGCAACCGCATACGCCGGACTCGCCGACTCGTGGGCCATGCTCGGCGTCTACGGAGCGCGAGCACCTAACGAAGCTATGCCGGAAGCGGCGCGCCGTGCCGACGAGGCGCTGGCGCTGGCGCCGGAGCTCGCCGAGCCGCGGGCGACGTTAGGCCTGGTGCAAAGCGTCTATCACTGGAACTGGCAGGCTGCGGATGAGGCGTATCGTCAGGCGATCGCCGCCAGTCCGAGTTATGCCACCGCCCATCAGTGGCACGCGACGACTGTGCTTGTGCCACTCGGCCGTTTCGAGGAGGCCCTTCAGGCAACGACGCGCGCGATGCGACTCGATCCCTTGTCACTCGCTGCGAAAGCCACGTTGAGCGCGGTATTGCTCTACGCGCAGCGCTACCATGAGGCGATCGACGCTGCACGGCAGGCGATTTCAGTGGATTCGGGATTCGCACCCGCATATTTCTTCCTGGGCCAGGCGCTGGCCCAACTTGGCGATTACGAAGGGGCGGTCGAAGCGGCCGAACGAGCCGCGGAGCTTTCTGGACGGAGCAGCGAGAATCTGGCGCTGCTCGGCTACGTGCTCGGCCGGGCGAATCATTCGAGTCGCGCCGCAGAAATTTTGCAGACTCTGCACGAGCTTTCGGAACATCGCTACGTGGCGCCAACCCAGCTTGCTCTGGTGCAGCTGGGGCTGGATCGCGCCGGGCCCGCGCTCGATGACCTAACGCGAGCCGTGCAAGCGCGGTCCGCGGATTTGATCTGGCTGGGTGCGCGGCCGGCATGGCGCCCACTGCACGGCTATCAGCGCTTCCGTGATATGCTTGGCAGGATCGGAGTCAGCGCCGTGTCCTGACGCTGTTTAGCGACCCTATATTAGGCGGAGCCGGGGAGCGAGGAGCGGAGTCTCCGCATTCTCACTCCTTGCTCCCTGCTCCTCGCTCCTCGCTCCTGTTTCATATGGCCGGTCACAGTAAGTGGAAGCAAATCAAGCACTACAAGGCCGCCGCCGATGCAAAGCGCGGCGCGCTGTTTACGAAGCTCATACGCGAGATCACAGTCGCTGCCAAGCAAGGGGGCGGCGACCCTAACGGCAATCCTCGCCTCCGCACGGCCATCGATACCGCGAAAAACGCATCGATGCCGAAAGAGAACATCGAGCGCGCGATCAAAAAGGGCACGGGCGAGTTGGAGGGCGTCGAGTATCAGGAGATCCTGTATGAAGCCTTCGCGCCCGGCGGTGTTGCGCTCATGATTCAGGCGCTCACGGACAACGCCAACCGCACTGTCGCCGAGGTGCGGCACCGGCTGTCGCGCAACGGCGGGAACCTCGGGGCAACGAACTCGGTCGCATGGATGTTCGAGCGCAAAGGACAGATCTATATCAGCGCCACGGCGTATCCTAACGAGGATCAATTGATCGAGACCGCGCTCGACGTGGGCGCCACGGATTTTCAGCGCGAGGATGATCAGTACGTGATCTCTACCGACGCCGCGGAGCTCCATACGGTGCGCAGCGCGCTTGCGGCAAAAGGAGTCAACCCGGCTGACGCCGAGATCGCGTGGTTGCCGCGCCAAAGCGTGCGCGTCGAGGGGAAGGAAGCCGAGGCTGTGATCAAGTTGATCGAAGCGCTCGAAGAACTGGATGATGTGCAGAAGGTGGACGGCAACTTCGATATGGACGTTTCCGCGATGACCGCCTAACGTTCACCTGTGCTCTGCCTCGGCATCGATCCCGGTACTGCCGTCACTGGTTACGGCGTCGTCCGCAGCGGAGGACCCGGGAAGCCGGGGGGGCCGGGGGGGCCGGGGGCATTGAGCCTCGTAGAGTGTGGCGTGATCCGCACGCGGCCGCGCGATGAGCTGGCGGCGCGTCTCACGGAGATCTTCGACGGCATTCGTGAGCTCATCTTGCGACACAGTCCATCCATGGTCGCGGTGGAGGACGTTTTCTATCAGCGCAACGTGCGCACCACGGTCACGTTAGGCCATGCCCGCGGCGTCATCTTGCTGGCGGCTCAGCAGTCGGCGGTGCCGATTCGCGAATACGCCCCCGCCGACATCAAGAAGGCGATCGTCGGCAACGGAGCAGCCACAAAGGAGCAAGTGCAGTTCATGCTGACGCAGTTGCTACGCTTGCGACACGCGCCCGAGCCCTCGGACGCAGCGGACGGTGTAGCTGCCGCAGTCACCTGTCTCATGCGAGCACATATCGATTCACTGGTGCTGGGCGGCCTCGGTCGTGGAGGGGCAAGCGCCTCCGTCCCGCCGGCATGATCTCGCAGGTCACCGGTACGCTCGTCACCAAGTCGCTCGATCGGATCGAGGTGACGACACCAGGTGGTGTGACTTACGAGATGGCAGTGCCGCTGTCGGCATACGAAGCGCTACCTAACGTCGGATCCGAAGTCACGCTGCAGACGCATGTTGTGGTGCGTGAGGACGAATGGCAGCTCTTTGGCTTTCCAACCGCATTCGAACGGCGACTTTTCCGCCGGCTCCTCGCCGCGACGGGAGTCGGGCCGGCCCTGGCGCTCGGCATGCTGTCGACGTTGAGTGCCGAGCGGTTGCTGCAGGCCATTCAGGCGCGCGACGTGGTCACGTTGCAGTCGGTGCCGCGCGTCGGCAAAAAGAAGGCGCAGCAGCTGATCCTCGACCTCGCCGACAAGCTCGGTGACGTGCAGGACGCGGCCGCAGGACCGGCGGTGGGACGCGATGGCGTGAGTCAGGACGCGGTGCGCGCGCTTGCCGCGTTAGGCTACACGCAGAGCGATGCCGAGCGCGCGGTGCGCGCGGCGGTCGAGCGGCATCCGGCGGCGCAGCACCGCGCACCGGATCTGATTCGGGCCGCATTGGCGGAACTAGCCAAGCGTTAGGTCCACGCCAGCTAGGTAAGAACTACGCCATCGCTATGGCCGGCGGCAACTCCTTCGCCGGCTAGGACGCTGCTCAATTGGGTCGGCGTGGCAACCGCTGAGGCGGCGTTCGCGCGTAGCGAGAGACAGCGCACGAGCTAACCCCTACCTTACACGGCGCTAAATACGCTGGCTCGAAGCGTGTAAGCGCGTCAGCCGCCGAAGGGGTTGCCCGCCGACCAAGCATAGGCAGTCGCTAGCTCGCCGCCCCAGCGGAATGCGTCACCGATCCATAACGACGCGCCGCGCGCGTGAACATCCACAGTGCGACAGCACCTAACAATGCCGCGGCGTAAAACGGCGCGCCGGCGACGACCGTGGTCGCCTCGTCGCGTGTGAAGTACCTGAATACACCGGTCATGAACGGCGGTCCGATGATCGAGGACAAGCTGTAGGTCGCCGTCACCCCACCCTGCAGCTCCCCCTGCGACCGATCGGACACGCGCTGCGACATCAATCCATTGATCGACGGATAGACCAGACCCGCAAAAGCGAATACAGCCATCACCACGTACATCATCCACCCGGTCGTCGCCGCGGCATAGCCAAAGAAGCCTAACGTGCCAACTATGAGACCGAATCTCGCCGCGCGTCGCTCGCCCAGTTTTGGGATGATCACTCGCGTTAGGCCGCCTTGGACGATTGCGATCGTTACGCCCGCGAACGCGAGCGACGCACCCACGAGCGCCTCGGACCATCCAAACTTGAACATCGTGTAGAACGCCCACGCGCTGGGCAGCGCCTGATGTGCGAGCTGCCAGACGAAAAGCGCCGAGATCATCGGGACGACACCCGGATACTGCCGCAAGTGACGCAGCGTGCCGAGTGGATGCGCCCGAGTCCAATGAAATGGCCGCCGTCGCTCGAGTGGCAGCGATTCCGGAACGACAAAGAAGCCGTAAAGCACATTCGTGAGCGCGAGACCGGCTGCCACGAAAAACGGCGCCCGCGGGCTGAGTCCGCCTAACAAGCCACCGATCGCCGGACCAAGGATGAAGCCGATACCGAAAGCAGCGCCGATCAGGCCGAAACTCTGCGCCCGTTTCTCCGGCGGCGTGATGTCAGCGATATACGCCGTCGCCGTGGTGTTTGCCGCCCCTGTGATGCCCGCGATCACACGTCCGATGAAGAGCCAAATGATGCTGCGGGAGAACCCCATCAGCAGGTAATCGACGCCAAACGCCGCGAGCGACATCAGCAACACGGGACGACGGCCGAACCGATCGCTCAGATTGCCGATCACGGGGCTCGCGAAGAACTGCATCACGGCGAAGGAGAAGGCGAGCGAGCCGCCGTAGATCGACGCGCGGCTCAAACCTTCGCCGGTGAGCTCCATGATCAGCTCGGGCATCACAGGGAGGATGATGCCGAACCCGATCGTGTCGACGAGAATCGTGATGAAGATGAACGTCAGCGCGTGAGCGCCTGGACGTCGACTCGTCATGCTGCGCGTGCGTGAAAGGAGAACGACCACGCAGCGCGCTGCGCGTCGGCGGACTATACTGTCCTCGGCAAACGACTCCGGCAACCATATCTATGCCTGCTGTCAGGACGGCGACATTTACAGAGTCCGTCATCCGCGAGATGACGCGCGTGGCAATGGAAGCGGGCGCGATCAACCTCGCGCAAGGATTTCCCGACTTCCCGATGCCGCAGGCGATGAAAGACGCGGCGTGCGGTGCGATCAACAAAGACATCAACCAGTACGCCGTCACGTGGGGCGCCCCGGTGCTGCGTCAGGCGATCGCCGCGAAGTATGCGCGTCATTACGGCTTCGAATTCGAGCATGACCGCGAGCTGACCGTGACATGCGGCGCCACCGAAGCCATGGCTTCGGTGTTTCTCGCGCTGATCGATCCTAACGATGAAGTGATCGTGTTCGAGCCGTGGTACGAGAACTATGGGCCTGATGCGATTCTCGCGGGCGCAAAGCCGGTTTTCGTGCCGCTCGAATCGCCGGATTGGAAGTTCGACCCCGACCGATTGCGCGCCGCGTTCACGTCGCGAACCAAAGCGATCATCGTCAACACGCCGCACAACCCTACGGGGCACGTCTTCACGCGCGACGAGCTGCAGCTCATCGCGGATCTCTGCATCCAGCACGACGTCTGGGCGTTTACGGACGAGATCTACGAGCACATCAAATACACGGGCGAGCACTTGTTGCTTGCGACGTTTCCCGGCATGCGCGAGCGCACGGTCACAATCTCGGGGCTGTCGAAGACGTTCAGCTGCACCGGCTGGCGCCTGGGGTACGCGATCGCGCCACCTAACGAGACCGGCGCGATCCGCAAGGTGCACGATTTCCTGACCGTGGGCGCTCCCGCCCCTCTGCAGGCTGCCGGCGCCGTGGGGCTCGCGTTCGGATCGGAGTATTACGACGCGCTGGCGCAGGAATATTGCGAGCGGCGCGAGCTGCTCTGCCCCGCTCTGCACGAAGCGGGCTTTCAATTCTCGACACCCGAAGGCGCGTACTACGTGCTCACGGACTTCTCGCGCATCCGGAACCAGGACGACCGTGAGTTCGCGTTGTGGCTGGCGCGCGAGATCGGCATCGCCACGGTTCCGGGTTCGTCGTTTTACTCGTCAGGCGGCGGCAAACGGATGACGCGCTTCGCGTTCTGCAAGAAGCGGGAGACGCTCGAGCGCGCCGTCGCGCGCCTGGCCAAGCTGAGCGCCTAACGATGCTCGCCCGGGTGCGCGCCTTCATGCGGAACGTGGCGCTGCGCCTGGTACCTCCCAAGGACCCGTGGACGCGCATCCCCATGCGGCCGCCGTTGCACGCCTTTGGGCCGGGCGCTCGGCAGGATTTCGGCTGGTACTTTCAGGGCGAGAGTTGCGTAACCGTTAGGCAGCTCGACGAGATGGTCGCCTGGTTAGGGCAGTGCGAATACACGAGCGATCACGAGGCCTACCAAGTCACCGATTTCTGGCAGCATCCCCGAACCTTCGAGCTGATGCGCCGCGGCGACTGCGAGGACTTTGCGTTGTGGGCGTGGCGCAAGCTGGTCGAGCTCGGCTTCGACGCGCAATTCGTCGTCGGCTACGCGACAGTGGGACCGGAAGCGGGCCGCCGGCACGCGTGGGTGCAATTCCGCCAGGACGATAGAGAATATCTGCTCGAGCCGTGTCAGCGGAGCGCCGAGCATGCCATCCGTCCGCTGGACGAGGTGCGGGACGCGTATTACCCCGAGTACGGGGTCGATGCCAAGTGGCAACGGTTCGCGTTTGCGGGCTACGCGATGGCAAAACGGCGCGCGCGGAACGAGCCGCGTTAGGCTAGGGGACCACCACTCTCCCGCGCCCCATCACGAAGCGCGGAGTCTTGAGCACCGTCACATCGATCAGCGGATCGGCCGGTACGGCAATGAGATCGGCACTCATGCCGCGCGCCAATGTCCCAACGGAGTCCGCCAGCCCAAACGCGCGCGCCGCGTTGATAGTAGCCGCCCGAATGGCGTCCAATGGTGCGAGCCCCGCGCGCGCGAGGGCGCTGAATTCCTCGGCATTGCGACCATGTGGCAGCACACCGCCATCCGTCCCGAACACGATCGATATACCAACTCGATGCGCGAGCGCGACAGCGCCAATGAGCGTCCGACTCGGCGGGCTCGTATCCGCGCCCGCAAGCGAGGCGAGCGTGGGAATCAGGAAGATGTTTCGCGTCCGTAGCTGCAGTGCAGTCGCCGAATCGACGTACGCGGCGTGCGCGAGCCCATGTACGCCAGCGCGTAACGCGGCCTGGACTCCGCCCAGGCTTATGTCATGCGCGACGACTTTGCGATTCGCGCGGCGCGCCTCTTCGACGACCGCCGTGATCACCTCATCGGACACCTCATACTTCTGAGGCGCGCTGAACGCCTCGTTAGGCCAGCCCGACAGGCAGAGTTTGATGATGTCGGCACCGGCATCCACGTTCTCGCGCACACGCGCGCGGAATGCTTCGGCGCCACCGACGACCCCCAATCCATTGAATTCGCATACGCCGCCCTGGATGCCGATCCATAGTCCCGCGGCAAGCACGCGAGGGCCAGGAAGGAGCCCGGCATCGATCGAATCGCGGACGCGCAAAATGCGCTGCGTCCGCGCGCCAAGGTCAACCACCGTAGTGAAACCGGCGCGCAAGTCAGTGAGCGCATTGGCAGCGGGTTGTCCGCCGATTCCCAAATGAACATGCGCATCGATCAATCCAGGCAGCACAGTAAGACCGCGAAGATCGATCGTACTGTCCGCGAGATCAGGGCGGTACGAGGCACCCGGCAGGACGTCGACTACCTTCCCCGACCCCACAAGCAGCACAGAAGCCGATGAATAGGCTCCCGTGCGTGGATCGAGGATCCGGTCAGTACGTATTGCGTATTGCGCTCGCGGTTGGGGAACGCTCAACGCCGCAACGCTCGAGCATAAGATCAGCAAGGCCCACATCGTGGCTCTCTTTGGGGTCCTGAGCATAGGTTTTACTTTGACCTTTGACCTTTGACCTTTGACCTTGTTGTGACGAAACACATCACAACGCCTGACGAGTTGCCCGAGGAAGGCGCTGTCGAGCTTTCCCTCCGCCCTCGCAGGCTCAACGAATTCATCGGACAGCAGAAGGTCAAGGAAAGCTTGCGGATCTACGTTGATGCCGCGATTTCCCGCCGTGAGCCGCTCGATCACACGCTGTTCTTCGGTCCACCAGGGTTGGGAAAAACCACGCTGGCAGAGCTCATCGCGCGCGAAATGGGCGTCAATATCCACGCGATGTCAGGTCCGGCGCTCGAAAAACCGGGGGACCTCGTCGCCCCTCTCACAAACCTGCGCGCCGGTGACGTGCTCTTCATCGACGAAATCCATCGCCTGCGTGCCATCATCGAAGAGTACCTGTACCCGGCGATGGAGGACTTCAAGATCGACATCCGGCTCTCCGATGGCCCCAAGGCGCAGACGGTGACGATGCCCATCCAGAAGTTCACCCTCATCGGCGCCACCACCCGACTCGGCCTCCTTACCGCTCCGATGCGCGCGCGTTTCGGGATCGTGCAGCGGCTTGGGTACTATCCCATCGAGGACCTGGAGTTGATCGTTAGGCGCACTTCCGAGGTGCTCAAGCTCGAGGTGGACAACGAAGGGGCGATGGAGATCGCCAAGCGGTCGCGTGGTACACCGCGAATCGCCAACCGGCTCCTGCGCCGCATCCGGGACTATGCGCAGGTTCGTGCGGCTGGCCGGGTGAACCTGGACGTAGCGCGGCAGGCGCTCGCTTTGCTGGACGTGGACGAGTTTGGGCTCGACGACATGGACGTTCATATCCTGAAAGCGATCATCGAGCGCTTCGACGGCGGCCCCGTTGGCATCAATGCGATTGCCGCTGCTGTCGCCGAGGAGCCGGGGACCATCGAAGAAGTGTACGAGCCGTTCCTGGTTCAAAACGGTTTCCTGCAGCGCACCCCTCGCGGACGCGTCGCGACATCCACCGCGTATCGCCATATAGGCTACGTGCAACCAAAGGACGCCGATCTCTTCTCGGAACTGGGCGACAGATAGCGAGCAAGAAGCCGGGAGCGAGGAGCGAAGCATCGACACGACGCAACTGCGTGGCAGTCGCACCGCCGATTACGACTATGTGCTGCCGCCCGACCGCATCGCGCAGCATCCGAGCGAGCGTCGCGGCGCGAGTCGGCTGCTCATCGTCGACCGCGCGACCGGCGAGCTCCGCCACGGGCACTTCAGCGATATCGCGAGCCTGATTTCGCCCGGAGACGTCCTCGTAGTGAACACAACGCGCGTCATTCGAGCGCGCTTGTTAGGCACACGTCAGCCCTCCGGCGCGGCCGCGGAGGTACTCTTGCTCAAGCCGGTGGGCGATGCAGATGACGGGACGTTCGAAGCGCTGGTTCATCCCGGCGGGAAGCTGCGTCCGGGCCGCAGCATCTCCGTTGCGGACGACCTCACCGTCGAGATCGTAGCCATCACCGACCGCCGCACCCGAATCGTTAGGCTCCATACGCCCTCGGTCGCGGCGGCGCTCGAGCGATATGGCCACGTCCCGCTCCCCCCGTACATCGCACGTGCGGACACACCAATCGATTCGGAACGCTATCAGACCGTCTACGCATCCGAAGCCGGGTCGGTCGCCGCTCCGACCGCGGGGCTGCACTTCACGCACGAACTGCTCACGCGGCTGGCCGAGCGTGGCGTGGAGCGCGCGGACGTGGTGCTGCACGTCGGCGCGGGGACGTTCAAGCCCGTAGAGACCGATGATCCGGCCGACCACGTGATGCACGAGGAATGGTTCACGATCAGCGAGCCTGCCGCGGAAACAATCAATGCCGCACGCGCGCGCAATTCCCATGTTTGGGCCGTTGGAACCACAGCGGTGCGCACTCTCGAAAGCGCGGTCGACGCGCGGGACAAGGTGCGCGCGGCAACTGGAGAGACCCGCCTCTTCATCCGCCCGCCGTATACTTTTCGCGCCGTGGACAGGTTGCTCACCAACTTCCACCTCCCTCGCTCGACGCTCTTGATGCTCGTCGCCGCTTTTGCGGGATATGACCTAACGATGCATGCATATCGCACGGCCATCGACGATGGATATCGTTTCTACTCCTACGGCGATGCGATGCTCATTCTGTAGTTTCTGCCTAACGTGGCTGCTGGTTGCCTGCGTGACATCGACGACGCGCGAGTTCTTCCCGTCGCCGGAAAACCCGCGCTACACGCCCGAACGGGGGAGCCATGCGGTGCGGGAGTACCTCCGCCTGCGGTGTCCCGAGCTCAAGCCGCCAAAGCGCGATTCCGCGACGATCTTTGCGCGCGTGCGTGTCGACACGAGTGGCAAAGCAACTTCCGCAGAGCTGACTGGCACGAGCGGCGACGACATCATGGACGGCGTCATCGGCACCGTCGCCGCACAGCTCGACCTGGCGGCCAACACACCACGCCGCGCGGAGTACCGTGCGAGCATCGCGTACGCATGTCGCGATACCGTCGCCGCGCGGATCACCGTCGCGCCGTGACCTCCCCCGATTTTGCGTTTCAGGTCGCTGCAACAGCGGGAGCCGCGCGCGCCGGTATCTTTGCGACCCCGCACGGTATGGTCGAGACGCCGTGTTTCATGCCGGTCGGTACACAGGCGACTGTGAAGGCCCTCGACCCTGACGACCTGCGCGCGGCCGGCGCGCAGATCATCCTCGCGAACGCTTACCACCTGCACCTGCGTCCGGGCGACGACGTCATCGCCTCGTTAGGTGGCCTCCACCGCTTCATGGCGTGGGACGGGCCGATCCTCACGGATTCGGGCGGCTTTCAGGTCTTTTCGCTCGAAACGCTGCGGACTGTTAGCGAGGAAGGCGTCGAATTCCGCTCGCACATCGACGGCTCCAAGCGCTTTTTCACGCCAGAATCCGTCATGCGGATCGAAGCCAACCTCGGCGCCGATGTCGTTATGCAATTCGACCACGTGATCCCCGGACAGGCAGATGAATCCCAGGCTCGTGATGCAAGCGAACGGACCATCCGGTGGCTCGAACGGTGTCGGTCAGCGATCGTACCATCCGACCGGCGCCAGGCTCTGTTCCCCATCGTGCAGGGCGGCATCCACGGGCACCTACGTGTCGCCGCCGCCCGAGCGATCCAGAGCATGGACGACTGGGCCGGTTATGCTATCGGCGGCCTCTCGGTCGGCGAATCAAAAACCGACATGTACGCCGTGCTCGATTTGCTTCACGACGAACTACCCAGGGGGCGACCACGCTACCTGATGGGCGTCGGATTCCCCGAGGACCTCATTCAGGCGGTGCGGCGTGGCATCGATCTCTTCGATTGCGTCGCACCCACGCGCATGGGCCGCAACGGCACTGCATTTACTTCGGAGGGCCGGGTCAACGTGCGCAACGCCGATCTGCGCCGTGACGAACGTCCGCTCGACGCCGCTTGCACGTGTTCCACCTGCCGCCGCTTTTCGCGCGCGTATTTGAGGCACCTCTTCACCGCTGATGAGGTGCTGGGCTTACGGCTCCTGTCGTTGCACAATGTACATTTCCTTGTCGCGCTGATGCGCCAAGCACGACAGAGTATTCTCGATGGTGTTTTTGATGCTTGGAGCCGCGACTGGCTCACTCTCAACGCATCCGCCTTACCAGCTTCTGAGACCGCCCACTCACTCGACTAATGCACGCGCTCGTCTTCGCATTATTGCAAGGCCAAACGGGAGCTCCCTCCGGTGGCGGCGGCATCTCCATGTTTGGATTCCTCTTTCAGATGATTGCCATTTTCGGGATCATCTACTTCCTCCTCATCCGTCCTCAACAAAAGCAGCGAAAACAACACGATCAGCGCTTACGTGAGCTCAAGCGTGGCGATCAGGTCGTCACCGCCGGCGGGATCGTTGCGGAAGTGATGCACATCAAGGAGACGCTGAAGGACGGACAACCGATGAAGTCGATGGAGGATCTTGTCACGATCAAGAGCGGCGAATCGCGCCTCATCGTCGAGCGCGGCCGGATCGCGCGCGTTGCCACACCCGCGCAAGCAGAGTCGTGAGCATACTCGACATTCACGTGCTGGGCTCGCCCATCCTTCGCGCCGAAACCAAAGTCGTCGCTGAGGTCAGCGATGATTTGCGCAAGCTCGCCAACGATATGTTCGAGACGATGTACAAGGCGAAAGGCATTGGTCTCGCCGCCCCGCAAGTCGGACGCTCGGAGCGACTCGCCGTCGTCGACGTCGAAGATCAACGCTACGCACTCGTGAACCCCGAAATCGTCTGGGAAGAAGGCAGCGATCGCGCCGAGGAAGGGTGTCTTTCCATCCCCGACATCTATGGGGATGTGGACAGGGCGACGCGCGTACTCGTTAGGGCGATGGATCTCGAAGGGAACCCGATCGAGATCGAAGCGACGGACCTTCTGGCGCGCTGCCTGCAGCACGAGATCGACCACCTGCACGGCCGGTTGTTCATCGATTACCTCTCGTTCCTCAAGCGCCGAGCAGCCATCGCCAAATGGGAGACGATGCGGGACAAATACCCCGGCCTTCTCCGACGTACCGCGACGGAAATCGAAGCGAGCGATACCTCACCAGCTGCCGCCCGAGCCGACGAGGCGATGTGACGTGCGAGTCCTCTTCTGGGGGACTCCGGAGTTCGCGACTCCCGCACTGAGGGCCTTGTTAGGCGAGGGCCATGATATTGTCGGCGTCGTGACCCAGCCCGACGCGCCCGATGCACGGCACCGCAGCACGCTCATCGCTCCGCCGGTGAAGCGCGTGGCCGACGAGGAAGGCATTCCCGTCTTCCAGCCCGAGCGCCCGCGGGGTGATGTCGTCGATCAGCTCCGGGCGCTCGACGCGGAGATCTCCGTCGTCGTTGCCTACGGTCACGTCCTTTCGGACGAGGTAATCAACGTCCCGCCTAACGGGACTCTCAACATTCACGCGTCGCTGCTCCCGCGTTGGCGCGGCGCGGCGCCAATTCAGGCGGCGTTGCTCGCGGGCGATGCAGAGACAGGCGTCACGATCATGCGCGTCGTGAAGGAGCTCGACGCCGGCCCAACCGTGTTGCGTTTGACGACGCCCATTCCCGATGACGAGACGTGCGGAGAATTACAGCTGCGTCTCGCGGAGCTGGGAGCTCTCGGTATCGTCGAAGCGCTCGCGTTGATCGAAATCGGGGAGGCGCGCGAAGAACCGCAAGACAACTCCCTCGCCACATATGCGCCAAAGATCGAACGCGAGATGGCGCGCGTCGACTGGTCGCAAAGCGCGACGCAAATCTCCCGCGTTATGCGCGCGTTCGACCCGCGTCCCGGTGCCTTCACCCATCGCGACGGCACTGAAGTGAAGCTCTTCGGTGCCCGCGTTGCACTCGGCAGACACGGCGGCGTTGCGCCGGGCACGGTTATGGAGATCGACGAATCGGGGATGCTCGTTGCGTGTGGCGAAGACGCGCTCCGAGTCGGCTACGTGTTCCCCGCTGGCAGGCGCCGGCTGGCCGCGCTGGACTGGCATCAAGGTCGCGGCGTCGCCGTGGGTGACGTTCTTGGGACGTAGTCGGGTAAACCCCGTAGATTTCGTCTATGCTTCACACGAGTGCCACCGCGCTAACCGAGTCGCGCCAGGCGGCGGCCAACATCTTGTCCGACTTGAGATCCGGCGAAAAGCTGGACCTCGCGTTCGAACGTCGTGTGCGCGAGGCAGCGCTGGACGCGCGCGATCGGCGTTGGACACAAGAACTGGTTTACGGCATGCTGCGCCGCCGCGCTTGGCTCGATGCCATCCTCGCCGCCAGAGTGCGCGGCGGGTTGGCGCGTTTGGAGCCCGATCTCACTGATTTGCTCCGGTTAGGCACGTATCAACTGTTGTACATGCGGAGCGTCCCGCCTTACGCGGCGATCGCTCAGACAGTCGAGTCGGCCAAGCGTCGACACGGGATCGGCGCCAGTAAGCTCGTAAATGCAGTCTTACGACGCGTTGACCGCGAGCGTGAGGAACTCGATCCCTTGCGTGACCGCCGCGTTGGATCGGACCCAATCGATCGTCTGGCCGTCATACATTCGCATCCGCGTTGGTTGGTGGCACGATGGATCGCACGCTGGGGAGCTGGGGAGACAGAAAAGCTCCTCGAGGCGAACAACACTGAAGCGCCGGTTGTCTTGCGTCCCTTTGGCGTGGTGCGCGAGCAGCTGGAGGCCATGCTGGAAGCGTCCGACGTCGCAACAAATGACGTTCCGTTGGTCCCCGACTCACTAGGCCTTGCACCGGCGGCCAATGGCAATGGCACGCAGTTGGCCGAATTGGGTGCATATCGGCAGGGGTTGTTCTTCGTACAGGACCCGGCCGCTACCCTCGTGACTCGTTATGCAAGCATCCCCGCGGGCGCGCGTGTCATCGACTTGTGCGCGGCTCCTGGCGGCAAGGCGTTGGAGCTTTCCCGGGACGCGCTGGTGGTTGTTGCGGCGGACAAATCGCACTCGCGCCTCGCCCGCCTGCGCGAAAACGTGCGACGGCTCGATGTACGCAACATCGCTCTCGTGAACGCGGACGGCAGGCAGCCGCCCATGCGCAGCGTCGACGCCGTGCTGCTCGACGCACCGTGCACGGGAACCGGCACCTTTCGTCGGCACCCCGACGCGCGCTGGCGTCTCACGCCTGACGACATCGCCTCTTTGGGCGTTCTGCAGCGCGAGCTGCTCGACGCGGCTGCCACACTCGTTAGGCCAGGTGGGCTGCTGGTCTACGCGACTTGCTCGCTCGAGCCGGAAGAGAACTACGCGCAGGTCGAAGCCTTCCTAGCCACGCATCACGAGTTCCGCCTGGAGCCGCCACGCGAAGGCGTCATTCCTGACACCGTCCTCGATGCCGGGCGCTTGCGCGTCCTGCCGCAGCGGCACGGGGTGGACGGGGCTTTTGCCGCACGACTGCGCAGAATAGGGGGCAACGATCGGTGACGCCACGCATCCCTTGGCGCACCGTTCGGCTCTACGCGTTCACGGCACTGGCAGGGTTTATCTCTGCCTGGCTCATCGTCGCCTTTTTCGTGCTTCCCGGCGGGCGGGCGCGCAACCGCATTGTAACGCCCGATCTCGCGGGGATGTCTTTGGAAGAGGCACGGCACCTCCTCGATTCGGTCGGGCTCCGTTTTTCGTTAGGCGAAGAACGCCCGTCCGCGGACGTCCCGCGAAATGGCGTGCTCGGACAGCAGCCGGCGGCAGGTCGCAGCGTGCAGCGGCTCACCGTAGTGCGCGTGGACGTGAGCGCGGGGCCGCGCCAGATCCGCATTCCCACTGTCGCGGGACTTACGCTCGAAGACGCGCGCAAAGTGTTGAGCGATAGCGGACTGAGTGCGGGAGGCGTACAGAACGAAGGAAGCACCGCGCCACGTGGCGAAGTGTTGCGCACCAAACCCGACGCGGGACGCTTCGTCGGCGAAGGAGCGGCGGTAGAGCTCATCGTGAGCACCGGGCCTCCCGATCTCACAATGCCGGACGTCATTGGACGCAGTCCCGGCGACGCTGTCGCGGTATTGAATCAACTGGGTATCAGTCGCGTACGCGTGCAGGGGAACGATTCGACGACCGCAGGTTTGGAGATGGTTGTCGTCTCACAACAACCTGCCGCAGGCAGTGGCATCCGCACCACCGACCGCATCGTCTTGCGCGTGAGTCCGCGCCAGTGAGCGTCCAGATTGCTCCGTCGATCCTGAGCGCCGATTTTGCGCGCCTCGAGGACGAGATCGCGTTATGCGTGGAGGGCGGCGCGGATTGGATTCACATCGACGTTATGGATGGCCGCTTCGTCCCGAATCTGACGTTCGGCACCAAGGTAATCGAAACGGTCCGTCACCTAACGAAGCTTCCGCTCGACGTGCACCTGATGGTCGTGGAGCCGGAGTCGTACTTCGAACCGTTCATCGGCGCCGGAGCGGATATCGTTACGATCCATCAGGAAGCGGCACCGCACCTGCAGCGGCAGCTGACGCGCATCCGCGAGCTGGGCGCCAAGGCCGGCGTGGCACTCAATCCAGCGACGCCGGTCGAAATGGTGCGCGAGGTAACCGACGATTTCGATCTCCTTCTCGTGATGACGGTGAACCCCGGATTTGGCGGGCAGGCTTTCATCCCAGCTTCACCCGATAAGATCCGCCGCGCACGCACGTTGCTCGACGCCGCGGAAAGCTCGGCGATTCTCGAGGTCGACGGCGGGATCGGGCGAGATACGATCACTCTGTGCTGGCGTGCGGGTGCGAATACGTTCGTTGCGGGACAGGCAATCTTCGGCGCGCAGGACAAGCAGGGCGAGATCAGCGTGCTGCGTGGGCTCTGCACGGAGACTGCATGACGCCCAGGCGCAACACAACGATCGCGCTCGGCCTTGTCGCGTTCGGCATCCTCGGCATTTGGGGGTGGGCGGCGGGGTGGGGCGTCACTCCGGTGCGCGTCGGCGGACCAGCTCCGGAGTTTCGCGCGGTCACCGTGGACGCGCCGATGACTGAGAAACGGCTCGCCGACTACGCCGGCTCCGTCGTGCTCGTCAACATTTGGGCGACTTGGTGTGCTCCGTGTATCGTGGAGATGCCGAGCCTCGAGGCATTGCACAAGCGTTACGTAAAGGATGGATTGCGAATCGTCGCCGTGAGCGTCGACGCGGCGGGGAGCGAGCAGCAGATCCGCGAATTCCGCGATCGACTGGGACTAACGTTCGAGATCTTGCATGACCGCGCGGGTATCCGCTCTGCGTATCAAACCGCCGGTGTGCCTGAGTCTTTTGTGATCGGACGCGATGGGAGGATTCGGCGACGAGTCTTCTCCGCAGAAGATTGGGATTCGCCATCGAACCGCGCTCTGGTTGAACAATTACTTGGAGTGAGGAGCCAAGAGCAGGAAGCGGGGATACCTCCCACTCCCTAACGCTTGCTCCCCGCTCCCCGCTCCCCGCTCCTCGCTCCTCGCTCCGGTGATCGTTTTAGGTATCGAAACCTCGTGTGATGAAACATCGGCGGCCGTGTTGGAGGGCCACGCCGAGAACGTGCGCGTGCGGTCACTCGTCATCCTCTCCCAGGACGTGCATCGCATTTTCGGTGGCGTCGTCCCCGAGCTTGCGTCTCGCGAACATCTGCGCTCGATCGTCCCCGTCGTCGATGCTGCGCTGCGCGAAGCGGATGTGGAGCTAAACGACGTCGACGCGATCGCCGTCACGAACGCTCCAGGGCTCGTTGGTGCTCTGCTCGTAGGCGTGAGTTACGCGAAGGCGCTGGCGTTCGCGGCCGGCAAGCGCGTGATCGGTGTCCATCATATGGAAGGGCACATCTTCGCCACCGCGCTCGAGCACCCGGATGCCGTGCCGCCATTTACGGCGCTTCTCGTGTCCGGAGGCCATACGCTTCTGCTCGATGCGGCGGCGTGGGGCGAATATCGCTTGTTAGGCAGCACGCGCGACGACGCCGCGGGAGAGGCTTTTGACAAGGTCGCGAAGCTGCTTGGCCTTCCCTACCCTGGTGGTCTCCACGTCGAACGTTTGGCGCTCTCCGGCAACGCCGATTCGCGTTTCCGTTTCGCGCGCCCGATGTTGCACGGCGGTCAGCAGCCGACCGATCCCGATTATTACGACGTGTCGTTCAGCGGCCTCAAAACCGCCGTGTTGCACGCTGTGCGCGGCTCGACTGATCTCGAAGCAGACAAAGCAGACATCGCACGCGCCTTTCAGGACGCGCTGGTCGAAACGCTGGTTGCGAAGACGATCCGCGCGGCCGGCGCGTTTGGCCGCCGAAAGATCGTCCTGGGTGGTGGCGTTGCCTGCAACAATGCGCTGGCCGCCGCGATGCGCGAGCGTGCAAGGTCGTTAGGCGCCACGGTATTCACGCCAACACCGCGCCTGGCGACGGACAATGCGGCGATGATCGCGCGCGCCGGGTTGTTTCACCTCGAGCGCGGCGAGGCTTCCAGTCACTCCATGAGCGCTTTTGCCTCCATGCCGTTGCCCGGTCTCGTCGATGTCGCAGCGGTTACGCGATAGCGCGCCCGCCCCGGTCATGTGAAATTGGTGCATGCCTGACGCGATCATTCATCATCCCACAACCTTCAACCTCGGGCCGCTGCAGCTCACGGGCTTCGGGCTGGCGGTGTTGTTGGCGTTCGTCATCTCTCAGATCATCGCGCAGAGTGAGCTCTTGCGCCGCGGCCATGAGCGTGAGGCGCACGCTGTCAGCGATCTCATTCTCGCGTGCGTCATCGGCACGCTCATCGGCGGCAAGATTTACTACATCAGCGTGATAACGCACGACGTCCGCGATCTCTTCACGCGCTCGGGGTTCGTTTTTTGGGGCGGCTTTATGGGGTCTCTGGTTGGTGTATGGCTGGTGGTCAGGGCGAAGAAGCTTTCGTTCGTTAGGTACAGCGACGTCGCGGGGATCTGCATTGCCGCGGGGTATGCGGTCGGGCGCACCGGCTGTTGGGCAGTAGGCGATGACTATGGCCGCCCGTGGAGTGGGCCGTTGGCGGTCGCGTTTCCCGAAGGCGCGCCCGCATCGACCGCGCGCAACATGGAGCAACTGTTCGGCGTGCCTGTGGCGGACGGTGTATCGCCCGACACGGTGCTGAGCGTGCACCCCACGCAGCTCTACGAGACCGCGTTAGGCTTCGTGATGTTTGTGGTGCTATGGCGCTTGCGTAATCACACGCACGCCGAGGGGTGGTTGTTCGGTGTGTATTGCGTGCTCGCGGGGGTGGAACGCTTCCTGATCGAGTTCCTGCGCGCGAAGGATGATCGTTTCTTCGGCGGACTGACGGCCGCCCAGGTGATCGCGCTGGCGATCGTCGCCGTTGGCGTGATCATCATGCAGCGCCGGAGTACGGTTGGGCCAGGGCGGCTGCCGATCTACGCACCTGCCTAACGCCGCCCAGCCGCGTAGGCTGCACTTCCGCTTTCAGGTTTGCCTTTCCGCGCTCAACTCGCGTTCGAGCTGCTTCACGCGCGCTTCCATCGCCTCCAATCGTTGCAGCGCGGAAGCGAGATCCCCTTTTACAGCCGGATCCTGCGTCACCGTGGGAAGCGCGACGGAACGTTTCGGCCAGAAAGTCTTGAGCAGCGCGAAGGCAAACAGCAGCACGAGGACCAGCTGAGCGCCTAACGTCTCCAGCGTCGGATAGATCCCCATCGCCTCGACATGCGGCAGGCCGGGGATCACGGTGATCGAAATCACGTTCCCTTCCTGCAACTCGCGGATCCCCTTCCCCATGAACACAAAGGCGAGGTAGTAGAGGAGCCCGCTCGTCACGGCAAAGAACGGACGGAGTGGAAGCCGCACGCCGTACCGGTGGAAGAGCACGAAGATGATCGCCAGCAGCACGCCGCCAACCAAGATGCCTAACGAAATCGGCAGGATGTTGCTCGCCCCCTCCGCGAACAACGCCTGATAGAACAGCGCGGTCTCGGCACCTTCACGATACACGGCAAGGAACGCGACAAAGGCGAGCGCCGTCCCCCCGCCGTGTTGCAACGCCGCGGTCACCTTCTCGCGGATGAACTGCTGCCACTTGGCCGCTTCGACCTTCGAGATCAGCCAGTAGCTCACCGAGAACAGCACCGCGACCGCGATCAGCATCGTGATCCCCTCGATGATCTCGCGGCTCGCCGGTAGCGCGCGTAATACCGTCGCAAAGATGAGTGCCGTCACCGCGCTGGCGCCCAGAGCCAGCGACGTGCCTAACCAGATGCTGCGCAGTCGCTCGCGATGCCCCGTCTTGATCAGGAAGGTGACGATCGCGCCAATCACGAGGATCGCTTCGAAACCTTCGCGCAGGATGATCAACAGCGACTGGAGGAACGCGCCCCACCAGCCACCAGTCGGCCGCATGAGCCCCGCGACATCGGGCAAAGATGTCTCGATCGCATTGCGCGCACGTTCGGCTGCTCGCGCGTCGTTCGCCGAGATCGCGGCGCGAAAATCGGCGAACTGGCGCTCGACCGAGGCTACCAATCCGGGGTTTTTGGCGCGCGCGGGCGTTTCGATCGGCTCGAACGCCAAATACGCATCAAACGCACGATCGCTCGCATCGTTCACACGCCCCCCGCGCAGCGCGACGAGTGCTTCATCGAGCGTGCGCCGCACTTGTCGCAACACTGCATCTGGGTCGCGCGAAACGACCGCCCCGTTGCCACGTGCAGGGACGTCGCGCAGCGCCAACTGCCGGAGGAAAGCGACCGAGCTTTCGATGTCCGCCTCGTTGAGCATCCGTGCGGCAGGCATCGAGGTGCCTGGAATCCCGTTCTTGATCGCCTCTGCGATTTGCGCATCACTCCGTTCCGCCTGCCACGCGAAGGATCCGATTTCAGGCGGGAGCTTCGACAGTGTGCGCGCGATCGCTCCGTCGCCCAATCCCGCGCTCCCGTGACAACCGGAGCACTGTAACGCGAAAACTCCTTCTCCTTGCGCCACCAGGTTACGCGGGTGCTGCAGGTTCAGGAGATAACCGATGACGTCCCAGCGTTCGTCGGCACTGAGAACGCCGGAGAAGCTGGGCATCGCCGTGCCGGCTACACCGATCGAGATGAATCGGAACATCGTAGCCGGGGTCACGTCGCGCATCAGGGCAAGGGAGCCTAACGCGGGCGGAGCCGGATCCATACCGCGCGCAGCGGGGCCGTCGCCGCCCCCGGTGACTCCATGGCAACTGGCACAGCGCGCCTCGTAGATACGGGCTCCCGCGGCGAGGTCGATGACCCGCGTGGGGAGGTCCAGCGCGGCGTCGGCACCTAACGATTGCGCGAAGCGGTCCCGCATCGCGGTG
>DATFBW010000440.1:0-14280 GCA_035253645.1 Gemmatimonadaceae bacterium
GTAATACTGCTGATACAATGATTACAAACTTCGTTGCTGGGATATTCTTTTGCGGTATAGCGATGGTCTCGGGGAGCTCATTCCGAGCTCCGCGCTCCGAGCTGCGCCCTCCCAAGCCTAAAGTCGTTAGGCAGCAGCCGAATGCGGCTGACGCCGTGCTGGCCAAGGCCGTCGCGGCCTATGCCGATGTGCGGACTGCCCGGGCGACGTTCGAGCAGACGATCACAAATCCGCTCGTGGGATCCAAGCTCAGCTCGCGCGGCGAGTTCGAGCAACGGCGGCCGAACAAGTTCGCGTTCCGCTTCACTGAGCCCAAAGGCGACAAGATCATCAGTGACGGGAAGTACGTCTGGGTCTACCTCCCGAGCTCGCAACCCAGTCAGGTGATCCGGATCGCGCTTTCCGATCATGGCGCGGGGTCGCTGGATCTCATCTCCGAATTTTTCGACTCCCCGAAGTCGCGCTACACGATCAAAGACGCCGGGGCCGTGACAATTGAAGGAAAGGCGGCTCGCGCCATCGTGTTGACGCCCACCCGCAGCGCGTCATTCACACGGGCGACTGTGTGGATCGATGTGAGCGACGGTTCGCTGCTGCAATTCGAGGCTGAGGAAATCACCGGGATCACGCGGCGTGTGCGGATCACGAGCTTCAAGCCTAACGTCGACGTCGACGCGGCGGCTTTCACCTTCAAGGTGCCGAAGGGCGTGCGCGTCGTCGATCGGGACGCGATCGGCGGATAAGACAGAACCGCAGTGTCCAGTTTTCAGTCGAGAGTTCCCCAGTTTCCGGTATCAGCCAGAACTGGAAGCTGAAGCACTCAAAACCGGTAACTGGAATCTGCAGTTACGTGTTATTGAATAGCTGTACACCCGCTGATCCTCACGCACGTCGGATCAAGCCGCTCGAGATTCAGCCGTCCTAACTCCCTGTTCACCGCTGCGAGGTCCGTGCGCCAGACTTCGTCTAGCCGCGTTAGGTACCCGGCCAGCTCGCGCGACAAAATCCCAAAGATCTCCGGCATGTTGTTGGTCGGCCGCCCATCGCCGCGCTCCGCCATCGAAAGCAGGTTCGCCAGCCGATTGTTGACCTTGATCGGGAAGTTCAGCGGATCCTGGCCGCTCTGATTTCTCACCTGATAGATACTCTCTTCGACGGCAGACGCGTTGGTCCGCAGCCTGGTTCCCGCCGCGGCCAACGCCGCATCGTTCGACCGCTTCAGCCTGTCGTCCAACTGACCCTTCACCCGGCGGATCGCGATCACCGCCTGGTTTGCCTCGGTCGCTCGATCGCGCACCCGCCGTGAGAACACGAACTGCGCCCGCAAGTCGGCATCCGTCACGTCTGTGATCCACGGGTTGCGGACGACGCGTATGGGGGCCGTGTACGCGCGGCCAGCCGTCGTTAGGCGGATGTTGTAACGTCCCGGAGGGACGACGGGGCCGTTTGTGCTCGCGCCCCAGAGGATCATCCCGGGGAACCGCACGATCCCCTGTGCCCGGAGGTCCCACGCCAACGTGTTGAGCCCCACGGTGCTCGGCATGGGCGTGCCGGTAACCTGCCGGGCTGCATTGGCAGCGGTACGCATGGAGTCGATGCGCGCGGAATCCGCCGCTGTCGCGTTAGGTGGCAACGAGTCGACCTTGATTGTATCCGGTTCGTAGGTGCGCAATACCGTGCCGGCGGAGTCGAGTATCTCCAGCCTGGCGTTAGCGGGCGCGCTCCGGAGCCAGTAGGAGATTGACACGCTCGGTCCCGAACGTATGCCGTTAGGCGGCGTAAAGAGGTGCGCGTCTGCCGACAGCGTCGCCGGAGTGTACTGCCTGAGCGGTGTGATGTTGTCCAACACCCAGAAGCCGCGTCCGTGCGTCCCGATCACAAGCTCATTCCCTTCGACGATGAGATCGGCGATCGGCACGTCGGGGAGGTTGAGCGACAGGTCCTGCCAACTGGCACCATCGTCCATCGAGATGTACACGCCGTGCTGCGTGCCGGCGTACAGCAAGCCGCGCTTCGTGGGATCTTCGCGCACCGTGTGCACGTACGCATCCGGGCGGATCCCGTTCACGATCTTCGTCCAGGTGCGGCCGAAATCGTTTGTTTTGAAGATGTACGGCGCCAGATCGTTGAGCAGCGGCCGGCGCACGGAAACGTAGGCCGTGCTTGACGAGAATCGCGAAGCATCGATCTGGCTCACGCGGCCGAACTCAGGCATCTCTCTGGGCGTTACGTTGGTCCACGTGGTCCCCGCATTGCGCGTGACATGTACGAGGCCGTCGTCGGAGCCGGTCCAGATGATGCTGACGTCCGTTTTTCCGGGGCCGATGGCGAAGATCGTTCCGTATACTTCTGGTCCGTTCATGTCACCGGTTATGGGACCGCCAGACCTTTCCTGCGTCTCGGGCGCGTGTCTCGTTAGGTCTCCACTGAGCGCAGTCCACGTCTTTCCGCCATCGCGCGTCCGCCAGAGGCGTTGCGACGACACGTACAACGTGCGCGGATCGGCCTGCGAGAAGATGATGGGAAACGTCCACTGCCAGCGTTCCTTGATCTCTTTCGACGGCTCGCCGGAATAGAACCACGGATAGGGATTGACCTCGCGCGAGGTATCGAGCCGCCGGTTGTACTTGTCGAGATAACGGCCGTTGTTGGTTCCAGCATAAAAGAGATCGTGATCCAGAGGATCCGGCGCGATGTAACCGGGCTCGCCGCCTCCTGCTTCGTATGAAACAGCCATCCCCCCCGCCGTCATGTCCGTCGCGCTTCGCGGCGGGCCGCCGCCACCACCGCCACCACCGCCACCACCAAAGCCGCCGCCGCCGACGTTCCAGTTGAATGGCGTACAGATGGTGCTGTTGTCCTGCTGCGAGCCGCACACGTGATACGGAATGTGTTTCGTCGTTACCACGTGATAGAACTGCTCCGTCGGATAATCCTGCGGCGTCCAGCGGCCGCCTGTGTTCGTGGACACGGCACCGCCGCCGTCGTTGCCATCGATGAGATGCGCCGGATTATCCGGATCGATCCACAGGTCGTGATGATCGCCGTGAGTCCCGCCTAACGTGCGTGTCGTGCGTCCCCCGTTCGTCGACCGGAAGAGCGCCGTGTTCTGCATGTACACAACGTCCGCGTTTTTGGGATCGGCGAACACGTGCGTGTAGTAGAACGCACGCTGCCTGATCGCGCGATTCTCGTTTACGAGCGTCCACGTCGCCCCGGCGTCGTTACTGCGGAAGAGTCCACCCTTCTCGTTCTCGACGAGTGCGTACACGCGGTTCCCGTCGGCGCCGGACACCGCGACGCCGATCCGTCCCACCACGCCGCTTGGCATTCCCGGGTTCCGCGTAATCTCGGTCCACGTTTCGCCCCCGTCCGTGCTCTTGAACAGGCCGCTCCCCGGGCCACCGCTCGACATCTGATACTCTTTGCGGTACGCCTCCCATAGGGCGGCGTAAATCACGTTAGGGTTCCGGGGGTCGATCGAAATGTCGATGCCTCCCGTCCGGGGATCGCGGTACAGGACCTTACGCCACGTACTGCCGCCGTCGGTGCTCTTGAAAACGCCGCGCTCCTCGTTAGGCACGCTGTACTTGCCGAAGGCCGCGACGTAAATGATGTCCGGGTTCGTGGGATGGATCCGGATCTTCGCGATCCCGTGCGATTCGCCGAACCCGACGTGCTCCCATGTGCGCCCCGCATCCCGGCTGCGATACACGCCGTCACCAGGCATGATGTTGCCCCGGATGCACGTTTCTCCCATACCGATGAACACGAGGTTGGGATTTGTCTCGCTTACCGCGACGGCACCGACCGACGCGCTGCGCACTTTGCCGTCCGTCACGGGCTGCCACGTATCGCCGGCATCGGTTGTCTTCCACAAACCGCCGCCCGTTGCGCCGAAGTAGGCAACGTTTGGTTGTCCCCGAACACCGCTGACGGCGATCGAACGTCCGCCTCGATCCGGGCCGATGTTGCGCCACTTATAGGTCGCTAAAAACGCCGAATCGATAGGCGCAGGGGCACCCAGCGGTCGCCGGACGTCCGATGGGACGAAGACCGAAATAGCGCCGGCAGATAGAGCGACCGGAAAGAAAAAACGCGAGAGCATACCCGGATCCCGTGGACAAGGCGGGCGAATGATGCCTCGCGGACAATTTCCCAGCAATCAAGAACTTGCCGTGTAAACCATTTGACCGCACTCTTGTGCCCGTGTGGAAATCACCTTTTCGCCAAGAGGCGTCCTATGGCCCAACTTTGTCGGCGCGGGACTGCAGTTCACGTCGCGCTTTCCCTCGCAATTCTGGCGTGCGGAGGCGGTGGAGAATCTTCTGGTCCACCACCTGACACTACTCCTCGAGTAACCGCTGTTGCCATCACCCCGGGGACGGCAACGCTGGCCGTAGGAGAGACGAGTCAACTGAGCGCGACCGTCACCGCGGTGAATGGCGCCGCGACGACGGTGACTTGGACGACCTCGAACGCGCAGATCGCAACCGTCTCCGGCACCGGCACTGTGACCGCCGTTGCCGTTGGATCGGCCACGATCACGGCGACTTCGACCTTCGACGCGACAAAGAGCGCGACGGCTAACATCACGGTGAATCCGCGACCGGCCGTTGTGTCGGTTGCGATCACGCCGGCAACGCCGAGCGTCGTGCAAGGACAGAATCTCGCGTTGACGGCGAACGTGACCGTGGTCGGCGGCGCATCCACTGCCGTCACGTGGAGCTCATCGAACACAACGATCGTTACCGTGAACAACACAGGGACCATCACTGGTGTCGCGGTCGGCAGCGCGAGCGTCACGGCAACTTCAGTCGCGGATCCGACAAAGTCGGCAACGGTTCCGGTTACGGTAACCGCACCGCCACCCGCGGTGGTCTCCGTGGGGGTGACGCCGCCTAACGGGTCGTTGCAGGTTGGCGCTACACTTCAGCTCACCGCCAACGTCACCGTGATCAGCGGGGCTCCGACGACCGTGACATGGTCGACATCCAACGCAGCGGTCGCCACCGTTTCGGGGAGTGGGCTGGTCACCGGCGTGTCGGCTGGCTCTGTCACGGTGACCGCGACGTCGACGTTCGACGCCACCAAGAGCGGCAGCGCGAGCCTAACGGTGAATCCTCCGCCGGTGGTGAATTCAGTCACTGTAACAAGCCCCAATACCGCCATCATCGTCGGGACGACAGCGCAGCTCGCAGCCAATGTGTCGGTGTCAGGCGGAGCCTCGACGGCCGTGACCTGGTCCAGCAGCGCTCCCGGCGTCGCCACTGTGAACGCTAGCGGGCTCGTAACCGCCGTCGCACCCGGCAACGTGACGATTACAGCGACTTCAGTGTTCGATCCGACGAAGTCCGGCTCGGTCGCGTTGCGCGTGGATGCCACCGCGATCGTGAATTCCGTGTCGGTCACGCCTTCGACACTCTCCGTTGCTATTGGGAATACGGGTCAGCTAACGGCCACTGTGTCGGTGGGGAACAACGCGTCGACTGCCGTGACCTGGAGCAGTAGTGCCGCTGCGACCGCGACTGTCGATCAGACTGGCAAGGTCACAGGTGTTGCAGCCGGCACGGCAAACATCCGCGCCACGTCGCAAGCCGACCCGACCAAGTTCGCCCAGTCGGTGGTGACGGTGACCGGCTCGAGCTTCCCCAGCATCGCCGAGGTGAATGCAGGTGAAGATTCCCAGTTCTCACCGCCGACTGTCGAGATTGCGGTCAGCGGGACAGTGACGTGGAACTTCGCTTCGTTGACGCACAACGTGAACTTCGGGGCGGCGGCGGGTGCGCCGGCCAATATCGGTAATAGCACCAACACGAGTGTGAGCCGCACGTTCAATACGGTCGGAACGTTTACGTACGATTGCTCGCTTCACGGCGGCATGACCGGCCGCGTGATCGTGCATTAGCAGAAAACAAGGCTGTCAGCTGCTGGTGGCACGCAGCTGTCGTCTGGCAGCTGACAGCTTTGGTTCGTTGTTGGACGGGTCCTAGTCGGGCCGCCCGGCGCCGGCCGATCCATCCAGAGAAATGCGCGGCGGCGTCTGCCGCGGGGTTACCCGCGCGAAAAGCTCGTTAGGTGACCGCACGCCGGCTACGATGCCAACCGCCTGTCGCACTACCAGGTCACGCTCGGCGGAGCGGCGCGCTTCCACGGTGGGCCCAAAGACGATCCGCGCGATTTCGGACGTCATGAGCCGCGTGACGAATTCGCTGTTTTCGTCGAACGTCGTGCGATCGAGGGTGACCCCACGCGTTTGAATCGTCCGCCAGAAAGTCTCGCGCATGGCGGGGGTCACGAGAAAGTCCGTCGAGCGGACGGCGTTCGCGCGACGCACCTCGATGGCATGCGCCGTCAGCGCATCCCGGAACGCCGGGATGTCCGTGCCTAACGCGGCGCTCAGCGCGATCTCCTGACCAAAGAACGTCGAGTCGAAGGCGTGCGCGTCAGGCACGATCCCACCTCCTCCGTACACCACACGGCCCTTGTCGGTCTTGAAGGCCGGACGTTCTCGGTCGCTATCGTCCGTGTTGTCGAGGGTGTAGAGCCGATCGATCGATCGCCCCGATGGGGTGAACCACCGCGCCGTCGTGAGTCGCACGCCGGCTCCACTCGGCAGCGGGAAGAGCGATTGCGCGCTCCCCTTGCCGAATGACGGTGTCCCCATGAGCACGGCGCGATCGTGATCTTGCAGCGCCCCGGCCACGATTTCGGATGCACTCGCGGACCGACCGTCGATCAGCACGACGAGCGGTAAGGTGGGCCAGAGTTGGCGGCCCGTATCGGCATACATCCGGTTCATGTCGTGCGTGCGCCCGCGCATCGTGACGATCGTTTGCTTCGGATCGAGGAACAGCTCGGCTACGGCGACGCCTTGCGCGAGAACCCCTCCGGGGTTGCCGCGCAGATCGAGCACCAGCGTCCGCATCCCCTCGCGGAGCAACGAATCCACCGCGGTTCGGATCTCCTGCTCGGTCGAGTCGCTGAAGATGTTGAGATCGATGTACCCGGCTGACCCTGGCATCATCAACGCGCGGCTCACCGCGCGCCTGTAGATCTCACCCCGCGTTAGGCGGTGCGGCACCGGCTCCGGCAGGCCCGCACGCTCCACGACAACCTGGACCGTGGAACCCGGCTCACCGCGGAGTGCGGCCGTCGTCTCTCCGACTGTCCATCCCTTGGCGGACTTGCCGTCGATCTCGGTGATGCGATCGCCGGCTTTGATCCCCGAACGTTCGGCGGGGGAGCCCTGAATCGGGGCCGTCACGGTCGGCCAGCCGTCCCGCAGGTCGACGCGCAGCCCCACGCCGGCGTATTGCGCCGAGGCACGCTCCTCGATCCGCTGGAAGCGCTCCCTCGTTAGGTAGGTCGTATAGGGGTCGTCCAGCTCCTCGAGCAGTCCTGCGACGGCCCGCTCGTACAGCTCGGCAGTCGGAACGCTGTCGATGTAGCGTTCCTGCACGAGTTGCAGGACCCCGTCTACAAGCGAACGGGGTGGGCCCGTTTCAACTGGCGCCGTTAGGCCCCGCGCAAAAAACCAGCCGCCTGTCACGAGGGCGGCTGCCATGACCGTCAGGCTCGCGACCGCGCGCGAGCGCGTATTGGCGTCGGAAGGCGTTAACTCGCTGGTCACGTTAGTAGTGCGACGCCGCGAGCGCGCGAAACGTTTGCGGGACGTGCTTCGCCAAGGCATCCAGAACTCGCCGCTCCACATCTTCCTCGGAGCCGGAAGCGTCGATCAGTACTATCCGCCCCGCCGCCGGGTGTTCCTTCTGCCACTTTGCGGTAGCAAAGCGGCGGAACGCGTCACGCACCCGCGCGTGAAAATCACGTTCGTTGCGCTCCAACCGGTCATGTCCGCTGCGACTCATCGCGCGCTCGAGGCCCTCTTCCACAGGGAGATCGAATATCAACGTCAAATCCGGGACCAGGTCTCCCGTTGCCAGCCGGTTCGCGGCGTGCACGTCTGCCTCGTCCAGGCCGCGTCCGGCTACTTGGTACGCGTACGTGGCGAGGAAGAAGCGGTCGCACAGCACGACCGAGCCTCGCGCGAGCGCCGGAGCGATCACGCGGTCTACATGCTGGGCCCGCGAGGCAATAAAGAGCAGTGCTTCGGTCGCCGGGGCCAGGTCGTGCGACGAGTGCAGGACAATACCACGGATGTCGTCGCCAACGGGAGTGCCACCCGGCTCGCGTACAGTTAGGCACGGCGCACCACTACTCGTTAGGCGCTCCGCGACGCGGCGGATCTGGGTCGATTTGCCAACGCCTTCGGCTCCGTCAAAAACGACGAATGTTCCGGCACGCTTCGACCCACGCTCGCCGCTCCTCGCTCCTCGCTCCTGCATTAGCCGAGCGTAATGATTGGACTGGCTGCCCCGGCCTTGATCCCTTCGGAGATCCACCCATTTACCTGGATCATGAGCTTGTCGAAGTTCTCTTGCGCCACGATGGCCTTTTGATACGCGGGGTTGCTCTGAACTTTGCCTAACAAATCGTCCAGCTCGCGCTCCATCTCGTCGGTCGGCTCCTTCCCCTGCGTGAGGAGCATTTGCGCCTCACGCCGCAATGCCTCCATGCGGTTGAGCGCGGTGACGGCATCCCGCTCGTTATGCAGCGCGTCGTTGGCGCGCTTGACGCCCTGATACTCGCTGCTCTGGCCGATCATGCGGCCAAGTTCTTTCGCCTTTTGGTCGAGCATTTAACTACAGGTCTGAGGTCTGAGGTGTGAGGTCTGAGAGCTAACGGGCACGAGCGAGGACAAAGCGATCGCGGTCAGTCAGATCTCTGAGCACCTGAACGTCGCGATATGATCCGTTCGCATTCGTATAGGCGGCGACGCGCAGCGCGCGGCGCGAATCCACCTCGAGCGCGAGCAACCCGCCCCGAGAGAGGACGCGCGGCGCCTCATCCACGATGCGAAGCGTGTGCGCGAGCCCGTCGTTGTCCGAAAGAAGCGCCTGATGCGGCTCCCACTCGCGGACGGACGGGGGCAGTTGCGGCATGTCGCTCGGCGCGAGATATGGTGGGTTGGAGACGATCGCTGTGATACCGTCTTCTTCTGTCAACGGATCCAGGAGATCGCCTTCGCGCAAACTGAACCGCGCTTGGGGCGGCAGCACCGCATTGGCGTTCAGCTGCGCGACTGCCATGGCCTCGCGAGAAATCTCGGTCGCGATGACATGCTCGTAGTGACCTTCCGTCGCGAGCGCGAGGGCGATGCATCCGGAACCGGTGCCGACATCCGCGACCACGCCGCGTCCCTTCGTCGCATCGAGCACGAAATCGATGAGCAGCTCGGTTTCCTGGCGCGGGATCAGCACGCGCTGATCGACAACCAGCGTTAGGTGCCGGAAAGCGGCTTTGCCCACGGCATAAGCGAACGGCATTCCGCGCTTCCGCTTTGCCACCGCCTCGCGGATCGCCAGTAGCAGTTCATCGCTCAATACGTCGTCGCCGTGATCGACGGGCCAGAAGCGCGACTGGTCCAGGACCGCCGCTATGCTGTCCCGCGCTTCGGCGTTAGGCGACTCGATCCCGGCTTCGACGAACTGCGCCGCGATGTCGTTGCGCAGCGCACGCACAGTAACGGGAAGCGCCAGGACGCTCACGCGTCGCGCTCCTTGCTCCTTGCGCCCTGCTCCTCGCCATTTCCACCGAGTTGCTCCTCGATGTTCGCCATCTGCAATCCATCGATCAGCTTGCCGATGTCGCCGTCCATCACGCGAGCCAGATCGTGCAATGTCAGTCCGATCCGATGATCGGTCACGCGACTCTGCGGGAAATTGTATGTCCGGATCTTTGCCGAACGGTCGCCGGTGGACACTTGCGATCGGCGCAGCCGTGTCCGCTCCGCTTCCTGCTCGGCAATCTTGAGATCCAGCAATTTCGCGCGCAGCACTTCCATCGCCTTTGCTTTGTTTTGGATTTGCGAACGCTGGTCTTGCTGAGAGACGACGACGCCTGTTGGAATATGCGTGATGCGCACGGCGGAATCTGTGGTATTTACGCCTTGCCCGCCGGGACCGGACGCGCGAAAGACGTCGATCCGGAGCTCTTTCTCGTCGATGACCAGGTCGATTTCTTCGGCTTCAGGAAGGACGGCCACCGTTGCTGCGGACGTGTGGATGCGGCCTTGCGCTTCAGTCAGCGGAACGCGTTGCACGCGGTGCACCCCTGACTCCCAGCGCATGGTCCCGAACGCGCCTTCTCCCTTGACCTTGAACGAGACTTCCTTGAGGCCGCCTAACGTTCCTTCGGAGAGGGAGAGCGTCTCGACCTTCCAACCGCGCCGTTCGATGTAGCGGGTGTACATGCGGTGCAGATCGGCGGCGAAGAGCGCCGCCTCGTCCCCCCCTGTGCCGGCCCGTATCTCGACGATGCACGGACGGTCGTCCAGCGGATCATGCGGGATGAGGAGGGGTTTGGCTTGTTGTTCGAGCTCGCCGATTGTACTCGTTAGGCGATTGACCTCGTTCCGCGCTTCGGCAACGAGCTCCGCGTCGTCGATGGTCAACAGCTCGCGCGCCTGCGCAAGCTCATCATCGGCTTTGCGCAGGCGCTCGGCGAGTTGGACAGTGGTTTGGAGTCGTTGATGCTCGCGGCCGAGCGACGCCATGCGCTTCGCGTCGCGGACCGTCGCTGGATCGCTTAGTTCCCGCTCGACGGTTGCGGCGCGCTCAGTCGCTTCGGCGAGGCGGTCACGGATACTCAGGAGGTCTTCCCGCTTGCGTACTTCTGGCGGAAGCGTTCAACGCGTCCGGCTGTGTCGATCAGCTTCTGCTTCCCGGTAAAAAACGGATGGCAGTTGGAGCAGATATCGAGGTGCAGCTCGGCGACCGTTGAGCGCGTGGTCCATGTAGCGCCGCAGGCGCATTTGACGGTCGCGGCGTAGTAATCGGGGTGAATACCTTCTTTCATTGGAGACTCTGCTGCTCGATTTTCGGGAGCAGGGGAATATAGCGAGGCGGGGAAGGTGGGGACAGGCAAAGGCGAGCTAAAAGAAGAGAGAGCTTGGGTTTATGAGCTACCTCAGCCGACAGCTTGGAAACCAAAGCGTTGAGTTGACAGCTAACAGCTCTTCAGCTTCGAGCTAAGGTCGATCGTGTGGTGCCCTGGCGCTCAGTCGTTTTAGCAGGCCATAAAGCATGCGCCTGACCTCGACCACGCTCGCGCGTAACGACTCGATTTCTGAGCGGGGGAACAGCTTCGTGTCGGATGCGAACATCAGATGGTTTTCGAGCTCGCTGGCTGAGGCAATGGCCACCTGCAAGAACTTCGCGAAGTCACGGTCCGTTGCGCGGCCGCATCCCTCGGCGATGTTCGACGAGATTGACAGTGCGGCTCGCCATGCTTGGCCTACCACGCCAGTTCGGTCGCGACCCGCCAATGGTTGTGTTGTTTGAGTGACGCGAACTGCGAGAGAGTGCGCTTTCCTCCACTATGAGGTTCCTAAAGTCTTGCATCGTCTAACTCTGTGGCATCCGACCGCGGCGTCATCATCGTCTGAGCGCGACTGTGATTGTTCCAGCGCTGTAACTGGCTCAAAGCTGATGAGCCCACAGCTGTCGACTCAAAGCTTTAGTTTCAAAGCTGACAGCTGTGTGGTTTCACGTTCTCGTTAGGCCTTTATGAGATTTCTCTGCCTGATTTACCTCGATGAAAAACAAATGGCTGCGCTACCCGCGCCGGAGATGGATTCCCTGAACGCTCGTCACCTCGACTTGAACGACGATTTGCGGGCGAGCGGCCACTTTGTGGAAGCGGAAGCGCTGGAACCGTCCACCGCGAGTGTCACCCTCAGGCTCCGGAATGACAAGCGCTCTGTCATTGACGGACCGTTTACGGAAGCCAAGGAAATGGTCGCCGGCTTCTACCTCATCGACGCTCGCGACGTGAACGAAGCTGTGGAGATCGCATCGCGATTCCCGAGCGCACCGCTGGGCAGAGTGGAGATATGGCCGACGCGGCAGCTCGTCGTACCGGGAAGAGCAATTACGTAGCACGTCCTTCGTTTCCGGAGTGAATACATGCTCAACCGCCTCACGCCACCCTTCGCTGCCTTGTTCTTCGCGTCCGCTTTGTCCACGGGACAGGCACAACCCGTGGCCGATCCGGTCGATGTCGGAAGCATCGAAGCGATCATCCGCGCATCGTACGAAGTAGTCAGCGGACCAGCGGGGGCACCGCGTGACTGGCGCCGCGACAGCACGCTCTATGCGCCTAACGCGGTATTCACGGCGCTGAATGAAGTCGAAGGGAAACCGATTGCCACAACGGTGACTGCCGACGAGTATCGCCGCATGGTAAACGGCCGCCTCGTCGCCAACGGATTTTTCGAGCGTGAGGTCGGCGCCCGGATCGAGCGATTCGGCAACGTGGCGATCGTGCGCAGCGTGTACGAGCTGCGCCGCAGCGCGGACGGCCCCGTCCACCAGCGGGGGGTGAACTATTTCACTCTTTACTTCGATGGTTCGCGCTGGTGGATTACCAGCATGGTGTGGGATCAGGAACGGCCGCGGAACCCGCTACCGAAGACGTGGACCGGGAAAACAGAGCGCGTCAACATGCCACAACCGCCTAACCAATCACGGCCCAAACGATGAGACTCTCCTCGCTCCTCACTCCCTGCTCCTCGCTCCTCCTGCTGGCGTGCGCCGCGAGCAGTGACCAGCAAGGTTCCACTGGTAGGCGCCCGTCCTTTTCGCTGACGGTCACCGATACGTTTCGCGCCGCGTCAATTGCAGCCTATCGCGGAGAGCATCCCGAGCCTTACGCCTACATCGATGCCAACCTGAGCAAGCACCTGGCGAACATGCAGCGGTGGGTGCGCCAGCGTTCGGTGAGCGCACAGAACGATGGCATTCAACAGATGGCTCGCCTCGTCCAAACCGACCTGAAACAACTGGGCTTCAAGGAAACGGAGATCGTTTCGACCACGGGGCATCCGAGTGTGTGGGGCTTCTACGACGCAGGAGCGCCCAAGACCCTCGCCGTATACATGATGTACGACGTACAGCCGGTGGAGCCGACCGGATGGTCCGTGGACGCGTTCGCCGGGCAGGTCGTCGATCGCCCGTTAGGCAAGGTCTTGATGGCGCGGGGTGCGACGAATCAGAAAGGGCCGCAACGCGCTTTCCTCAACGCGATCGACGCGATCATCGCCACGAAAAAGACGCTCCCGGTCAATTTGATGGTGATCGCCGAGGGTGAGGAGGAGCTGGGGTCCGTGCACTTCCCCGAGGCGATTCAGAAATACGCCGATCGGCTGCGCACGGCGTCCGGGGTTTTCTTCCCATTCAACAGCCAGGATGCCAAAGGCGACGTCACGGTGAACCTGGGCGTCAAGGGCATTGTGTACTTCGAGCTTGAAGCGCGCGGCGGACCACAAGGTGGTCCCGCCAAAGCCGAGATTCATGGCAGCTACAAGGCGATCGTGGACGCGCCCGCGATCCGCTTGGCGCACGCGATAGCGAGCCTAACGACACCGGATGGCAATACAATCGTCGTCCCGGGTTACTACGACGCCGTTCGCCAACCATCGGAGGAAGAGCAGCGACTCGTCAACGGGATGGTCCCGACCTGGTCGCAGGCCGAGGCGGACATGCGCAAAGCTTTCGGCGTCGAGAAATGGATCGGCGGCATGAGTGGTGCGCAATCACTCACGGAGTATCTCTTTACGACCACGCTGAATGTCGACGGGATCTGGTCGGGTTACACTGGTGTCGGCATGAAGACAATTCTCCCGCACGTGGCGACGGCGAAGCTCGATTCACGCTTGGTGCCTAACCAGCACCCGGACAGCGCGCTCGCTCTCATCCGCACGCACCTCGACGCAAAGGGCTTCGGCGATGTGACCCTGCGGAAGATGAGCGGCTACCCGCCCGCACAGACATCGGTGACGGCGCCTTTGGTGCAGGCGGCGATCAGCGTATACAACAAACATGGCTTCAACACGGCGGTGGTCCCGCGCCTGGCGGGCAGCGCGCCGTACTACTTGTTCACTGACGTGCTCAGGCTGCCGATGGTGATGGGCGGGATCGGCTATGGCAGCGGCGCGCACGCGCCTGACGAGTTCATGGTGGTCGAGCCGGCAGCCGGTTCAAAGATCGCCGGGCTCGCGGCGGTGGAAAAGTTTTACGTCGATCTACTGTATGCGCTGGCGGAGGCGAAGTAACGATGACCGATCCGATTCAGGTTCCACCAATCACGGTCCCCCCTGCCCCGCCAGGACCGCCCGCCCCGCCCGCGCCGCCCGCGCCGCCCGCGCCGCCCACGCCT
>DATFBW010000441.1:0-29372 GCA_035253645.1 Gemmatimonadaceae bacterium
GAACTGTCCTTCAGCGACAGCGCGCATCCCGTCGTCGAGCTCTGCAACCGGACGACCGATCGATCTGGCAAGCCAGATGGCGATCAGCAGCGCGAGGATGGCTACGCCGCCCAGTCCTATCGCCGAGTTGCGCCGCGCGACACTGGCCTCGGCGCGCAGGGATTCGACGGTCTGGCGCGTGCGCTCTTGAAGTTTGCTCTCCACGCCTTGAACGACCTTGTCCAGCTGACCCATCCTCGGCGTTAGGGAGCGGTCGAGCAACGAGTCGGCACGCACGGTCTGCCCCGCAGACGCGGTTCGCAGAACTTGAGGAGCGACGAGCTCGACGTCGCGGATCGCGCTCTTGAGCTGCGAAGTTTCGGATGGGAGGATGATTGGCGACAGCGAATCTGCCAATTCGTTGAGCGCCGTTAGGCGCTGCTGGGTGTTTTGCCAGGTAGTATCGCTCGGAAAAAGGGCGAGCAATTGCGCATCCTGGCTGAGCGCCTCGGCCCTCTCGCGCATGAGACCCATGAATCGCATCGCCGCGAATTCCCGGTCGCGGACGCCCGCCGTTTCGCTCTGCATACGGTCGAGTGCGCGCACGGCGAAAAAGACGGGGAGCGCGAAGATGATCGCAATCGCCGTCAAGCCAAGCGCCAGACGCAGGCGCAATGTCATATCACAAACCTAGCGAGGCTGTCCGTTGCACGCCCCGTCCGTGACCTCATAGTTTTCGCGGCCCCAAACCCGTTCATGACTCAGTATTCCACGATTGAAAAGCTGAAAGACCATGTGGGCACGAGTGTCACCGTGCGTGGCTGGGTCACGCACGTTCGCTCCTCAGGAAAGGTCGCATTTATCGTCATGCGCGATGGGACGGGGGTCACACAAGCCGTCGTCGTGAAGTCGGCGGTAAGTCCCGACGCATGGGAGACCTTCGGGAAGCTGACCCACGAAGCGTCGGTTGCAGTGACGGGAGAAGTACGAGCCGAGCCACGTTCGCCGGGCGGTCACGAATTAGGTGTGTCCGAGCTGGTGTTGCTCGGCCCGAGTCCGATCGACTACCCCATTCAGCCGAAGGAGCACGGCATCGATTTCCTGCTCGACAACCGGCACCTCTGGCTACGCAGTGCGCGCCAAACGGCCCTCGCGCGCGTGCGGCACGAGGTCGAGCAAGCGATTCACGATTTTTTCTACGAGCGCGGTTTCGTTAGGGTCGACACGCCAATCCTGACCGCCGCGATCGGTGAGCGCAGCGGACTCTTCTCGACGGAGTACTTCGACGAAGGCACGGCGTACTTGGCGCAGACAGGGCAGTTATACGGCGAAGCCGCCGCCGCGGCGTTTGGCCGCATCTACACGTTCGGTCCCACCTTCCGGGCAGAGAAATCCAAGACGCGGCGCCACCTGACCGAGTTCTGGATGATCGAGCCGGAGATGGCTTTCTACGACTCGAACGACAACATGCGGCTGCAGGAGGAGTTCGTCACGTACCTCGTTAGGCGTGCTCTGGAGCGGCGCCAGGAGGAGCTCAAGGTCCTCGAGCGGGACACGGCGCCGCTCGAGCGCGTGACGCCACCGTTCCCACGTATCGACTACAGCGATGCGGTGAAGACCCTCCAGGAGAAGGGGAGCGCAATCAAATGGGGCGACGATCTCGGTGCCGAAGACGAGACTCTGCTCGTCGCCGATCATCCGACGCCCGTGTTTGTCTACAACTATCCCAAGGAAGCCAAGGCGTTCTACATGAAGGAGAACCCGGCCGATCCACGCACGGTGTTGTGCGACGATCTACTGGCGCCCGAAGGGTACGGCGAGATCATCGGCGGGTCGCAGCGCGAAGACGACCACGACAAACTCCTCGCGCGCATTCACGAAGAGAAGTTGCCCCTCGACGCCTACGGCTGGTACCTGGACCTCAGAAAGTACGGAACGTTCGTGCACTCCGGCTTTGGTTTAGGTCTCGAGCGCACGGTCGGTTGGATTTGCGGGACGCCGCATATCCGTGAGGTGATCGCGTTCCCGCGGATGATGCATCGCCTAAGACCTTAGGTCAAAGGTCCTTGTCGTACGCCTAACGGGAACTCGGCTCGCTCGCCTTGACCTCGTCCCACAATCCGTCCAGCACCGTTAGGCCGGCAGTCGCGACATCGATGCCTCGTTCGGCTGCCAACCGCTCCATCGCGGCAAAGCGGCGCGCGAACTTTGCGTTCGCCTTGTCCAGCGCCAGGGCCGGATGCGCACCTGCCTTACGGCACAGATTCACTACAGCGAACAGCAAATCGCCTAACTCGGCTTCAAGCGCCTCGCTCCTCGCTCCCGGCTCCTCGCTCCTAAGTAGCTGCCGCACTTCCTGCATTTCTTCGGCGACTTTGTCCGCTGGCCCATTCACGTCATCCCAATCGAACCCGACGCCGGCGGCGCGATCCTGCAGGCGATGCGCGCGATGCAGCGCGGGCAGGCCGACAGGTAACCCTTCTTCGAGTGACGTGCGCGTTTGTTGTTCGGCTTTCAGCTGCTCCCAGGGAACACGCACGCCATCTCCATAAAGGTGAGGGTGTCGGCGTTCCATCTTTTCGATCAACCCTCGCGCGACATCAGCGACCGTGAACGTTCCTTCTTCCTCAGCGATGACGGAGTGAAACAGCACCTGCAGCAATACATCGCCTAGCTCCTCGCGCATTTTCGATCGATCCAGGTCGCGCAGCGCGTCGTCCAGCTCGTGCGCTTCCTCGATGAGGTAGGGGCGCAGCGAGTCATGCGTCTGCGCCGCGTCCCATTCGCACCGCGCACGCAAATCGCGCATCAGGTGGAGCGTATCTTCAAGTGTTGCTTTAGGTTGCATAAGGTCTCCCAGAGGCATAAACTACCCGCCCTTATTACCGTGCGCCAATGAACGACCTTCCGCGGCGCGCCTGGGTCGACGTCGATCTGGGCGCGCTCGTTCGCAATGCCCAAACCATGCAGCGGCGTGCCTCCGTGCCGCTTTTGCCCATGGTGAAAGCAGACGCGTATGGGTTGGGCGCGATTCCCGCTGTGCGCGCACTCGAGCGCGTGCAGCCCTGGGGGTATGGCGTCGCGACAGTGGCCGAGGGCGCGGAGCTGCGCGCGGCTGGAGTTGGCCGGCCGATCGTCGTTTTTACGCCGCTCCTGACCGAAGACTTTCCGGCGGCGCGGCAAGCGCATCTCACTCCCACGTTAGGCGACCCTCGTGCGATCGCGGCGTGGATCGAGACCGGGGCGCCGTGGCACCTCGCGATCGACACCGGTATGCAACGCGCCGGAGTGCCGCACACGCAAGTTGGCGATCTTGTGGATCTCGTTAGGCGGTCCCCGCCGGAAGGGGCCTTCACACACTTTCATTCGGCCGACGTCGACCTCGCTTCGATCGAGGAGCAGCAGGCGCTCTTCGAGGCGGCGATCGCGGTGCTCCCCGAGCGACCCCGTTACCTGCACGCGGAAAACAGCCCCGGCATCGAGCAGCAGTCCCCCTCTCCCTGGGATCTCGCGCGCCCCGGGATCTTCTTGTACGGAGTCAGCACTGCCACCGACAGCGGAGTGCCCGTCCAGCCGGTTGCCCACCTGCGCGGCCGCATCGTTGAAATGCGTGAAGTGAGCGAAGGGCAGGGGGTGAGCTATGGCCACACGTGGCGCGCGCCGCGGACGTGTCGCATCGCCACGGTCAATGCCGGTTACGCGGATGGCGTCAAGCGCGCGTTAGGCAACCGGTCCCAGGCCCTGGTGCGCGGCCAGGCGGCGCCGATCGCGGGGGTCGTGACGATGGACATGACGATGCTCGATGTCAGCGCCATCGACTGCGAGATCGGTGACGTTGCGACGCTGATCGGCCGCGACGGAGACGCGCTGATCGACCTCGGAGAAGCGGCGCGTGCCGCGCAAATCTCGCCGTACGAAGTGCTCACGGGTCTCCGTTCGCGCGCCGAGCGACGCTACGTGGGTTCATGACGCGGCGAGCGATATTGCTCGTCCTCGACGGCGTGGGGATCGGCGCAGCCCACGACGCGGCGCTCTATGGAGACGCGGACAGCGATACGTTAGGCAACGTGGCGCGGGCATTGGGAGGTCTGGAGCTGCCGCACCTGGAAGCGTTAGGCCTCGGCTGTTGCGCACCGCTGGCGGGTGTTCGTCGGGTCGCGCAGCCCGGCGCGTCGTACGGTACGATGCAACCGGCATCCGCCGGGAAAGACTCCACCACTGGCCACTGGGAGCTTTGCGGCATTCATCTGGAGCACCCATTCCCCGTGTATCCGGATGGGTTTCCGGACGATGTGATCCTCGCGTTCGAACGGGCTACGGGGCGCCCTGCAATCGGCAACATAGCGGCAAGTGGCACCGACATCATTACTCGTTATGCGGAAGAGCAGCGCCGCACGGGCGCCTGGATCGTGTACACCTCGGCCGATTCGGTTTTTCAAATCGCTGCGGACGAAGCAGTCATTCCGCTGGCTGAGCTATACGCCGCATGCAGCATGGCACGTGCGCTGCTCGTCGCGCCGCATAACGTGTCGCGCGTTATCGCGCGCCCGTTCGTCTGCGAGGGGGCGAGTTATCAGCGCACAGCCCGCCGGCGCGACTACTCCGTGGAACCGCCAGGTGCGACGTTGCTGGATACGCTGGCCGAGGCAGGAATTCCGCGCTGGGGCGTCGGGAAAGTCGATGATTTATTCGCCCGGCGCGGCATCGAGGCGGAGCACACACCCAATAACGCTGCGGGGATCGACATGCTCATCGCCTTTGCCCGTAGCTCCAAGAGTGGGTTGTGCTTCGCGAACCTAGTAGATTTTGACCAGCTCTACGGGCACAGAAACGACGTGACGGGGTTCTACGGCGCACTGCGCGAATTCGACCGCGCTGTGCCTCCCTTGACCGGAGCCCTGCGCGAGGACGATTTGCTTATCATCACGGCCGATCACGGCAACGACCCGACAACACCGTCGACCGACCACTCCCGGGAGCGCGTCCCGCTCCTTGTAGTTGGCCGAAAGGTTGGCGCGCTTCCGTTAGGGGAGCGCAGCACTTTCTCCGACGCCGGGGCGAGCCTGGCCGAGTGGTTCGGCGTGCCATATGGCGGACACGGCCGTTCATTCCTGAAAAGGCTGTTGGCGTGACCGCGGACGTGTGGGTGGAGCTCGAACAAGCCGCGCGGAGAGTTATGGAGCAAGCGTACGTGCCGTATTCCTCGTTTCGTGTCGGTGCCGCCGTCCGCGGTGAGGATGGCAGCGTTGTCGTAGGCTGCAACGTCGAGAATGCATCCTTTCCAGCCGGGATATGTGCCGAACGAGCGGCGGTTGCGAGCGCGGTAGCGCGCGGAGTTAGGCGCTTTACGCACGTTGTGATCGCCACGGAGGCCGATTCACCGACACCGCCGTGCGGTATGTGTCGGCAGGTGTTCGTGGAGTTCGCTACATCCGGTGATCTCGAAATACTGAGCGTCACGCGCGATGGAGCCAGCGCACGGTGGCGTCTCGCGCAACTGGCACCATCGCCATTCACGACAGATTCGCTCTCGCACCATTGATGGATAAACGTCGACTCCTTTTACTCGGATCCTTTGCCGCGGCGGTTGCCGCCGTTGCTTGTCGTGACGACCTCACGACTGGCGTTGGCTGTCCGGATTTGTGTCCCGGGCGCACCGTCACCGTTAGGGACACGATCATCGATGCCGTGACACTCGATACTGGAGTGCGTGGGTATCCGCCGCTCGGCACCGAGCCGTATATCCTGCTGGCGAGCCGGCCGGGGTTGGATACGCGCGGTGTCATCCGATTCGACACGTTGCCTAGCAAGTTCACGCGCGGTGGCGTGGACTCGGCGATCACGCGCGCTGACAGCGCGCACATCCTGCTCGTGCTCGACCGCGCCAGGTCGCGTTACCGCGCACCCATAACGCTCACGCTATTCGACGTCGATACGACGGCGAGCGACACCGATCTCGATGCGATCAAGGCGCTCTTCCGCGCGGATCGACGTATCGGCAGTGCTACATTCGACTCCGCCGCGGTCAAGGATACCTTGCGCGTTCCGCTCGATACGGCGCCGCTGCTCGACAAGATCAAAAACGGCAAAAGACTTCGCATCGGGCTGCAGGTGACGAGTCCCAATCCCGTGGTGCTGCGCGTCTACTCGCGCGACGCGGGAGCGTGGATCCCGGGAATCGACGTGCAGGCGCAGGTGTCGTACGATCCCCATCCGGACACCGCTGTGCGTCCCATTCCTGTGGGACCGGAATCGCGCACGCCGAATGACTCGCCCACGCTGCGGAACGATCTCACAGATTACTTCGTCGTGTTCCAGGCACCGGAGGCAGGCGCACCTAACGATTTGAGCGTCGGCGGGCTCCCTGGTGAGCGCTCGTACCTCCGATTCAACATCCCGTCGTTCATTCTCGATTCCTCGACGATCCTGCGCGCGACGCTTTTCCTTACGCAGAAACCGAATCGCACCAGTACCACGCCCGACACCATCGTGGTGTATCCCAGACTGGTGACTGCGAGCGAGAACGTGACTGATGTCGCGCGCTCCGCAGAGTTGATAACCCCGCCGGGCTTCAGCTTCGACTCCCTGACGCTCTCATCCGCGGATAGCGGCACGCGCAGCATCGAGATCGTCAACGCCCTATTGCGCTGGTCGTTTTTCGTAGAGCAAAAAGCCCAGCGGGCTGTCGTCTTGACGGCCTCGCTCGAGGGGGCGCTGCCTGGTGAGGTCATCTTCTTCTCGACTGAGGCTCCTGCGGCTGTGCGCCCGCGACTGCGTGTGAGCTATTCACCGCGCACCAACTTTGCGGTTCCGTGACCATCCATCTGCGTTCCGCCTTCGTCCTGTTTGTCCTCGGCGCCTCTCCGCTGGCTGCGCAGGGATCTCTCTCGCAGCAGGGTTTTGGGTACCCCGCCGGTGTAGTCAGCGCGCGTGCGATGGGGGGAGGAGGTGCTTTTCAGGAGTTCGACCCGCGCTCAGCGCGGAATCCAGCGTCAATCGGGGCGTGGGGTCAGCCGGCTCTATATATGCAGTATGAGCCCGAGTTCCGAAGGGTATCGTCGGCCGGTGAGGCGGATCAAACGCGCCTAACGCGTTTCCCCCTGCTGAGCGGATCCGTTCCCGTCGGAAGTCGCATGGCGTTGGGTGCATCCGCGAGCACGTTCCTCGACCGCTCGTGGGAAACCTTGCGCCGAGGGACCCAACAAATCGGACCGGACTCGGTGGACTTCGTGGAGCGGTATCACACGAACGGAGCAGTCAACGATCTGCGCGTCAGCGTGGCGCGGCAGCTCGCGGAGCGTTTTTGGGTTGGCGTTGCGGGACACGCCTTCGTCGGCGGCAACCGCGTTCGCCTAACGCGGACGTTCTCGGATAGCCAGACCTTCGGCGGTTTGGACGACACGCTGAAGCTCGGCTATGTCGGCAGCGCGTTCTCTGCCGGGGCGATCTGGACGCCTGTCGCCTCGATTTCACTCGCCGCTTCCGGGCGACTGGGGCGACAGCTCCGTGTGACGAGCAACGACACGATCCTGGGCCGGGCCGATATCCCCAACAGCTACAGCTTTGCAATCCGCTTTGACGGCATTCCCGGCGCGAGCTTCGCGGCGCGCGCCGAGCGGACATTGTGGTCCAGCTTGAGCACGTTAGGCAGTGCGTCCGCGACGGCAGTTGATGCATGGGACTATTCGATCGGCCTCGAGGCGACGGCTACCCCCGGCCGTGCCGCACCGATCCTTTACCGAGCCGGCTACCGCGACCGCGGATTGCCATTCCTCGCGAATGGGCAAGCGATCAAGGAACGCTCCGTGACGGCAGGGGCTACGCTCCCACTTTCCGGAGAGCGCGCTGGCATCGACTTGGCGGTCTGGCGCTCGGTTCGCCGCGGTGCGCCGTCGACCGACGAGTCGGCGTGGGTGATAAGTCTGGGCCTAACGGTTCGCCCCTGAGGCGCTCGTGAGTGAAGCGCCGCTGATTTTGGTCGCGGACGATGTGCCGGGGAACGTGGAGTTGCTCGTGGATCAACTCACGACGCTCGGTTTTCGCACAGTCACCGCGTTCGATGGTCCCGGTGCGCTCGAGGCTTGCTTCGCACATCGCCCGCAGCTCTGCATCCTCGACGTCACCATGCCCGCTGGGGATCTGGGCGTCGAAGCCAATACCACGGGCTTCGAAGTGTGCCGCCGTATCAAGCACGATCCACGGACGGCACGCACACCGGTCATTTTTCTCACGGCGCTGAATGACACGATGGATCGCGTGCAGGCGATCGAGGCAGGGGGCGAAGACTTTCTAACGAAGCCGCACAACAGTCTCCTGTTAGGTGCGCGTGTGCGGAGCCTCGTCCGCCTCAAATCGACGACGGATGCGCTGGAGGAGTCGTATCGTAAGCTCCGTGAGCTGGAACACGTGCGTGAAGACCTCATGCGAATGGTCGTGCATGACCTCAAGACGCCGCTCACGACGATCCTCGCCACCCTCGAGTTGTTAGGCGACGGGGACTTCGGTGCGTTGGATGAAAGGCAGCTGCAGGCGGTCCGCGAGACGGAGGACAAGGCAGAGGAGCTCCTGTCGCTAATCGACGAAATCCTCGAAATCCGACGGATGGAGAGCGCGGAGATCGCGCTCGACTTGCACCCGTTGAGTCCCAATCAACTCCTGACCGAGATTACGCACGATTGGAGCAGGCGTCTCGAGCGCGACGAGGCTCAGGCTCTGGTGGACGTTGCCGATGAAGCGCCAGTCTTCCGCGGCGACCCCAAGTTGCTCAAGCGCGTTCTGGGAAATCTGTTGGAAAACGCTCTGACGCATGGTGGTCGCGGGGTCCGTACGATCCTCAGCGCACGGCGTGATGCCGGCGGTATCCGCTTCATTGTGACGGACAATGGGCCGGGCGTACCGCGCGAAGAACGCGAACACATCTTCAAGAGCTTCACCAGCGTTAGGCGCTCGGCGTCCGCACGTTCGCGCGGAACGGGGCTCGGTCTCGCGTTCTGCCGTCTGGCCGTGGCCGCACATGGGGGACGCATTTGGGTCGAGGATGGAGCGGAGATGAAGGGCAGCGCCTTCCATATCGTGCTTCCGTTGGATCCATCCGCTTCCATTCGCAACGGAAGACCTGCCGCGTGACGGCGCGCGTTTACCTGCGCACCTTCGGCTGCCGGGCGAATCAATACGATAGCGAGATCGTGAGGTCTCTCGTCGCGAGCGCCGGTGGCGTCATCGTGGATTCGCCGGAAGACGCGACGGTCGCCGTATTCAATAGTTGTGCGGTGACAGCCGCGGCAGAGGCGGATCTGCGGCGCAGCATCCGCCAGGCCGCGCGCGCAAACGGAGAGCTGGAAACCCTCGTTATGGGCTGCGCCGCCGCGCGCGACGATGGCTCGATCGCAGGGCTGCCGAGCGTGCGACATGTCGTACCTGGAGCGGAGATGCCGCTCATCGCCGGAGCGTTAGGCATTCCGGCGCCGCATCTGGCCACGACGGGCCGCCAAACCGCGACGCGTGCCTTGCTGCGGATCCAGGATGGCTGCGACGAACATTGCACATTCTGCGCGACAACGCTGGCGCGCGGGAACAATCGTTCGCGCCCCGAGCAGGAGATCATCGATGAAGCGCTGCGGCTCGCCGAGCACCATCCAGAGATCGTGCTGACGGGCATCCACATCGGCAGCTACGGTTCGGACACCGGCAGTACGTTAGGCAGGCTCGTCGAGCGTCTCGTGAAGGAAGTTCCGGTCGTGCGCTTCCGGTTGTCCTCGCTCGAAGCAACCGAAGTGGACGAACGGTTGAGTGAGCTCTTCGGTGAGCCGCGACGGCTCGCTCCGCACCTTCATGCGCCTCTGCAATCCGGCTCCGATCGCCTCCTCAAGCGGATGGGACGGCACTGGTACACCGCGCGCTCCTATCGCCAGGCGGTAGAAAAGCTTGCGGCGCATAACGACACGTTCGCACTTGGGGCGGACGTGATCGCAGGTTTTCCCGGGGAGACACAAACGGATCATCGCAACACCTGCGATCTCATACGGGATTTGCCGTTCACGTATCTCCACGTATTCCCCTTTTCGCAACGTCCCGGCACTGCCGCGGTCCGGCTGCCGGAACACGTAGATTCCAGCGTGACTCGCGCGCGCGCCGCCGAGTTGCGTGCCTTGGGAGAGGAGAAGCGTCGCGCTCATGTGGCTGAGCGTCTGGGCCAGCCGGCGGACGTCGTCGTGGTTCGCGGCGACATTCGCGAGGGGCTGACGGAAGACTATCTTGAGGCGCGGTTGGATTCTGACCTGCCGCGCGGCACGCGGGTGGACACCCGTCTTGTCTTCCGCGACGGCAGGCTGGTGGCAACGCTGGACAACGCCTAACGATGAATCGCGCTCCCACGGTCTACATAGAGACGTACGGTTGCCAGATGAACGTCAGCGACACCGAGCTCATGCTCGGCACCCTCGTTGCCGCGGGCTACCAGCACGTCGAGGAGCCGGACGGTGCGGATCTCATCCTGGTGAACACGTGCGCGATCCGGGACCACGCGGAGCAACGCGTCATCGGCCGGCTCGGGGACCTCAAGCGGCGCATGAAGGCCGACAGCGTCGTCGGTGTTACGGGATGCATGGCGCAGCGCCTGGGACCGCGGCTCCTGGAACGCGCGCCCCATGTGAGTCTCGTGATTGGCCCAGACGGCTATCGCGCACTGCCCGCGCTCGTTGCGAACGCCCGTGGTGGGGAAAGGGCGGCATTCACATCGTTCGACCTCGAAGAGCACTACGAAGATTTCAAGCCACAGCGCTTCGACAAAGTGCGCGCGTGGATTCCCGTGCAGCGCGGCTGCGACTACAAGTGCACGTACTGCATCGTCCCGACGACGCGGGGGCCGGAGCGCAGCCGGCAACTCGCGGACGTGGTCCGTGAGACGGAGCAGGTGGTGGCAGAGGGGATCAGTGAAGTCACGTTGTTAGGCCAGACTGTGAACTCGTACCACGACGGGACGTACGATTTCGCAGATCTGCTGCGTGCCGTTGGGGCGGTCAGCGGCGTTCGACGCGTGCGTTTCACGTCGCCGCATCCTAACGATTTCTCGGAACGGGTAATCGGAGCAATGGCCGACGTTCCCGCTGTGTGTGAACACGTCCATTTGCCCATGCAGAGTGGCTCATCCCGCGTCCTCAAGCGGATGCTGCGCCGCTACACGCGCGACCAGTACCTGGCGACGGTGGAGCGGTTACGCACCGCGATCCCGGCAATCTCGCTGACCACGGACATCATCGTGGGGTTTCCCGGCGAAACGGATGCGGACTTCGAGGAAACGGTAACTGCCGTGCGGGACGTCGGTTTCGACGACGCTTTCACGTTCAAGTTTTCACCGCGCGAAGGGACGCCTGCGACGCGTTTGCCGGCATCCGAAACCATACCGGACGGTGTGGCGTCGGCTCGTTTGGAGCGTCTAATCAGCGTAGTGCGCTCCGTTGCCCGCGAGCGCAACCTTGCGCTTTTGGGGCAGCGCCGTGAAGTGCTCGTCGAGAAGTGGGCGAGGCGCGGTGAGTTACTTCAGTCTCGTACGCGAGATCACAAAACCGTGCTTTTCCCCGGCGACGACGCCATGATCGGCCGGTACCTCACCGTCGAGTTGACGGGAACGACTGGTTCGACATTTACAGGCGCCCCAGTGGCGGAGCGAGTCTCGTTGCCCTTGGCCGGATGATCAACGCGATCGAAGAAGTCGTGCGCGAAGTGTATGTACAGGTTCGCGACCGTGAGGAAGGGTTTTGCACCTGTGCGCAATGTGAAGATGACGTGATTCGCCACACGATGAACCATCTTCGGCCACGCTACGTGGGCACGACCGTCGGTTCCGCAATCACGCGCGTCTCACTCTCGCTCGAGCAGGCGCGTGCGGAAGTCGCAGTCGTGTTGCTCGATGCAATGCGCCGCGTAGCTCAGAATCCGTTGCATAACGATTCTAGCTCGTAGCTCGGAGCTCGAAGCTCGGAGCTGCGGTTCGTCCGAGCTCCGAGCTAGCGACTCCGAGCTATGCCCTTAATCGCAGTTCTTTATGTCACGTTCGCCGCCGGCCTCTTATTGGGGTTCGGCGGCGCGGCGTTTTGGGGGCTCGCCCTTTCCGTCGTCACGCTCGGCGTCGCGGTTTGGAAGCGCGCGTGGACGTTAGGCCTCATGAGCATGCTTGGCGCCGGCGCCGTTGTTTGGGGGGCAGCGGGGCGCCGTGAGGAGAGCAGCTGCCTAACGCTGATCGCGCAGCGGCGCGAGTGGCTCGTCGATCTTGTTGGCGAACCCGCGGGGAATTGGTGGCGCGGCCGCTGGGTTCACGGGTCCTGTCGCACAGGCGTGAGTGTGCAAGCCAGTCAGGGTTCCGCCCGCCCCGGAAGCCGCGTGCGTGTGCATGGCGATTACTTCCGCCAGCGCGATCGTGTGCAGCTGCGCGAGGCGAGCGTGACCGAGGTCGCATCACCGTCCTTGCTCGAACGCGCTCGGGCTCGCGCAGGGCGGTCAATAGATCGGCTTTATCCCAAACACCGGGCGCTCGTGCGCGCTTTGCTCATTGCCGATCAGCGTGATATCGAGCGCTCGGTTCGCGACGCATTTGCGGATTCGGGCCTCGTTCACATGCTGTCGGTTTCTGGGCTGCACGTGGCGATCATCTTCGGCGCGATCCAGCTGTTGTTTGCCGTTGCCCGTCTGTCGCCGCGTGGCGTTGCGGTGGGCGCGCTCACACTGACGGCGGCGTACGTGGCGATGATTGGCGCGCCAGCGCCGGCCGTGCGGGCAGCTGTCATGCTTGGGGCGGGGGCGGTTACCCGGATCGTCCAGCGGCCCACGTCTGCGTGGGCGATCGTCGCGTTAGGTGGGCTCATCCCCCTCGTCGAGCCCGACACCGTCCGCGACCTGGGCTACCAACTCAGCATGGCTGGCATTGTCGGGCTAGTCGCCGCGGGTCATGCCGCCGAGCGTGTTGTGCCGCGGGGCCTAACGGGTTGGCGCCGCGTGCTGGCCGGAAATGCGCTCACGACGATGCTCGCGTGCATGGCGACCCTCCCCATCGCCGCATATGCGTTCGGGCGAACCAGCATGATCGCGCCCGTGAGCAACCTCGTCATGTCACCACTCGTGACGTTACTTCAACCGGCCCTTTTCCTGTCGCTGGCGCTCGCGCCATTTGAACCCGTTGCGCGGCTCGTTGCCGACGGGGCGTCACTCCTGCTCGACCTCTTTTCACTTGGGGCGGCAATCTTTGCGGCGGTTCCTCGCGCGACCTTGGAGGTTGGCTTCACGACGTTAGGTGGTTGCAGCCTGGTCGTCGCGTGCGTCGCAGCCCTCACCGCTGCCGTGCAAAGCTATCCGGGACGCGCCCTCGTGCTCGCGTTAGGCGCCACGACAGTCCTCGTGTGGCAGGCGGTGATTCCCTACGACAGGCCGGTCGAGCTGCATATGATCGACGTTGGGCAGGGGGATGCGCTTGGGCTCCGCGCGCGCGATGGCTCCTGGGTCCTGTTCGATACGGGAGATTCGTGGCGTAGCGGCGATGCAGGTGAACGGTTCGTGATCCCGTACCTCAAGCGTCGCGGAGGCAAGGTACGTGCGATCGTCCTTTCGCACGCGCACGACGATCACGTCGGCGGCGCCGCTACGGTTCTCAAACGCATGCGACCAGATCTGTTTCTGGATGGCGGGTACGTCACGTCGAGCAGCGGTTACAGTGCCGCTTTGGCAGCGGCGCAACGATATCGTATTCGGTGGGTGCGGACGCGGCCCGGCGACTCTCTCGTCGTCCCGGGCGCGACGATTCGACTCCTCGCTCCGGACTCGGCGTGGGCCGCACGGCTGGGAGACCCTAACGAGGCCAGTGTCGTCGCCCGGATCGAGGCCGCAGGGTGGCGCGCACTCATGACCGGAGACGCGGAAAGTGGTGAGGAGGCTTGGCTGGTCCAGACATATGGCGCTCGTGGCCTCGCCGCTGACCTCCTCAAGGTTGGCCATCACGGGAGCGCGACGAGCACAGGCCCCGCCTTGCTGGCTGCCGTCAACCCGCGCGTCGCGCTCGTTTCGGTGGGCGAAGGAAACACATACGGTCATCCCTCGTTAGATGTGATGCGCGCCCTCGAGAAGCAACACGCGCACGTGTTCCGGTCGGATCAGGATGGCAGTGTAGTGGTGCGTTTCGAGCGCCACCGCCTAACGGCAGAAGCCAACGGCGACCGCTGGCGTTATTCCAAAACACGCTGATCGGCGCCTCGGCGCACGCGCTCCGCCCGGAAACGGGCGGGTGTGCGTCCGCTGAAGCGCTTGAACGCGCGAGTGAAATGCGCCTGATCCGCGAATCCTGCGCGATGCGCGATATCGGCCACGGGCTCGCCCTGTGCCAGTTGCGTAGCGGCCCACTGGAGCCTCCGCCGGCGCTGGTACGTGCCTAACGACACACCGAAGCGCTCGCGAAAGAGCTTCGTGAGGTAGACAGGGTGCACGCCAACTTCAACCGAAACGTCTTGCACGCGCACGGGCCGGAGCGGGCTCTCGTGCACCAGCTCGCGCGCGCGACTGAGCCACGCGGGCATCGGGGCGCGTTCGCCGCTGCCGTTGCCTCCCGCGCTCGCGCTCAGCAGACGCAGTGCAAGCTCTTCGACAGCTGCTGGCGTGAACGCATCATGGCGGCGCACTTCCCGGCGCAGCCGAGCAGCGACAACCCAGGCGGTTGGTTGCGTGAAAGCAATCGGAGCTGTGAGCAATGGCTGACAGTCTCTGAGGTTCTCGAGCTCGTAGAGCGGCGAGGGCTCGATCACCAAAGTGCGCGCACCACCGTCGCGGACGCTGTTCGCGTGACGTTCACCTCCTGGCTCCACGAGGAGGGTCCCCGCCGGGCAGGGCATCGTGCGGCTGCGAATCGTCGTGTCGAATGAGCCTTCGACCATCACCGAGACGACAGTGCGGTCGTGCACGTGCGGCGGGATGAACAGGCTCGGCGGGAATTCCGTCGCGGTCACGCGAAGCCCGTCCACCTCGATGCTGTGGAACTGCGGACTTCCCATCGTGACCGGAACGATACGCTGGCCCATGACCGCTCGACGTTAGGCGTACGTGTGGGATCGACTGCTCCCGAGCAAATCTTGCATTCGTTCAAAAACCGTGACCCGCCCGCGCTCCTGACGCGCATTGTACGGGGAAACCTCGGCACGGCAACCCGTGTCACTGAAACTGCATTTGTTCAAGACTCAGCCCCCCCACCGCGTTATGTGTCAGGCGTTCACGGCCACTTGAGACTCGAAACACGGAGGAGCATATGAGTCGACGTTTTGTTGGAATCGCGGTCGCGACACTGGTCGCAAGCGCCTGCAGCTCATCGGCAGATCACGTCGTGAGCCCGAGCATGGAAACTCTGCAGAACACAGTCGCGCAGCCGGTCGTCGTCACGGGATCGGCACACATCGAGGCCGGAGATGGACTGCGCAACTTCACGTTTCATGCGGTCAAGCGGCCCGACGGTTCGGTCGAAGGTTCATATCGCATCCTGCGCACCGACCTGAGCACCGAGTTCACCGTGGATGTCACGTGCCTAACCGTGGTGGGTAATCGCGCGTGGGTGGCGGGGATCATCTCACAGTCGGACTCGCCAGGCGTCATCGTCGGCACCGTGTCGTACTTCTATGCGATCGACAACGGCGAGGGCTCGGGCGCCACTCCGGACATCGTGAGTCTCGCGCGCATCAATGACCGGGCGGGGGAAGACATTCTCTTCTGCACCATCCTCCCAACCCTCTTGCCGCCGCGCGTCGTCCAATTCGGTGACGTGCAAATCCGCTAACGACAGCCAGACGTAGACTCACCCCGCCTTTGGATCCGTTCACCACAAGGTGGAGCTCGGCGCGTTAGGTATGTTCCGACGCTCGTCGTTGAATGAGGCTAAAGCTGCGTATTAATAGACGTTCGCGTATTGTCAATGATTCATTGACCAGTCACACATTTGTTGTGAGTGGGTTAGGTTTGTCGCGTCCCCATTCGGGGGCCAACGCTCCGCTGTCCCCTATTGTCGCGGAGCGGCGTTCACAATCACCGGAGGAGCGTATGCACCTGTCTGTGCGACTGGCAGGCGCCGTCCGACGTTACTTCATGGCAGCATTGCCGCTTCTGGTTGCGAGTCCTGTACTCGCGCAGACGGGCAGTGTTGCCGGGAAGGTCGTCGATCGCGCGTCCAGCCAACCCATCGCTGATGCAAGGGTGTTTGTCACCGGCACAGCGCTCGAGGTTTCCACAAACGCGCAGGGCGATTATCGGCTACCAAACGTTAGGCCAGGACGGGCACAGATCGTCGTGCTGCGGCTGGGCTATCGTGCGGCGCAGGATACCGTGACTGTAGTAGCTGGTCAGAACATCACGAAGAACTTCGAAATGTCGCAGTCCCTAACGACGCTTGCAGACGTCGTCGTGACGGGAACTGCCGGTAACCAGGAGCGTCGGGCGCAATCAGCTCAAGTCGCGACGGTACCGACGGCCGATCTCGTGAAGGAGATCCCGACGGTCAAGAGCGTGAACGAGCTATTGCAGTCGCGCGTTCCCGGCATCGCTGTGAACAGCGGGTCTGGAACTGCGGGAGCGAATCGGCAGATCCGCATCCGTGGTGCGTCGTCGATCAACTTGTCCAATGAGCCACTCATCTTCGTCGACGGCGTGAAATTTCAGCGTAACACGTTGTCGCCCGGCGTCGGTGGTCAGACGACGGACCTCATGAACAACCTCAACCCGGACGAGATCGAATCCATCGAGGTCGTCAAGGGTCCTGCCGCCGCGACGCTGTACGGGGCAGATGCATCGGCTGGCGTCATCCAGATCATCACGAAGCGTGGCCGGGCTGGCAGCAACTCGTTCACGCAGACCTTGCAGGTTGACGTCGGTCAGTCCGAGCTCGATTGGACGCCGCCGTCGAACTACGGCAACTGCACCGCGGCGCTTGTTGCCGCGAACTCGCCGAATCCCCTTTGCCGTGGCCAGGCAGTGGGCACGCTCGTGAGCGACAACCCGCTGGTTCGCGAAGGTGCCTTCCAGAAGGGGAGTGAGACGAATTTCGCATGGACCGGACGTGGCGGCGGTCAGGCGTACGGGTATTTCCTCAGCGCCGCCAATCAGCGGACGCTCGGGAACGTGCCTAACAACGAGTTCGAGCGGCAGAACGTGCGCTCCAACTTCAACTTTCTCCCGGATTCACGCCTAACGATCGACGCCGGCGTGGGGCTGTCGCGCACGGTTACGCAGCTCCCAGACAACGACAACAACATCTACGGCTTCCTTGGCGGCGGTCTGCTGGGGTCGCCGCTCACTCGTCGTGACGACGGTGTGCCGAGCCAGAACGGCTGGTTTGGTTTCAACCGCGCGGTTCGCGAAATCACGGCCCTGACGAACAAGGTCAGTGACTATCGGACGCTCGGCAACCTAACGGCGAACTACGTTCCCGCGGCCTGGTTCACCAACCGCTTTACGCTGGGTGTAGACCTCTTCCGCACGGAAGTGCAGCGGTTCTTCCCCAAGAACAGCGGGCAGAACTACGCAGGCGATCTGAACACAGGCAACAACACCGAGACGCGCATAGGCATCGATCAGTTCACCGTCGATTATCTGGGCAACATGCGCAAGTCGTTCTTCTCGGATGAGCTCGAGGCGAACCTTTCATTCGGCGCGCAGCTGACGTCCAACCGGACGGACAACACGTTTGCCAACGGACAGGGCTTCGTCACGAACGCGAACAACTCGATCAACTCAGCTTCGACCCGCACGGGCGGCCAGCAGCGCACGTTCCAGCGCTCGATCGGATACCTCGGTCAGCTGCAGCTCGGACACTTGAACCGTCGCTTCATCCAGCTCGGTCTCCGCGTGGACGAGAACTCGTCGTTCGGTGCCGAGTCCGAGCCATTCTATCTCCCGAAGATCGGCGGCTCGTGGGTCGTATCTGAAGAAGGCTTCTACGCGCCGCTCCAACGTCTCGTGAGCCAGCTGCGTCTGCGTGCGTCGTGGGGTCAGACGGGACGCTCGCCCGCGCCTGGTGCTTCGCTCCAGACGTATCAGGCTGCTCCGGTCGCACTCGTCTCGGGGCAGGTGGTGGCGGGTGCAGTTCCGCTCAACCCGGGGAATGACACGCTCCGTCCGGAGCTCGGCGAAGAGTTCGAAATCGGTCTCGACGCCACGTTCCTCAATGAGCGCATGAACCTCGAGGTCACGTACTTCGACAAGACGTCGAAGGACGTGTTGCTGCAGCGTCCGCTGCCGCCCTCGTTAGGCTTCGGCGCCAATCCGTTCGTCAATATCGGCGAAATCAAGAACACTGGGTTCGAAGTGGCGCTGAGCGGTCAGCTCCTGCGCCAGACGAACTTCTTGTGGGACTTCCGCGTCGCCGGAAATACGCTCGACAACGAATTGGTCGATCTCGGCGGCGTCGCACCGTTCAACACGCTCAACCGCTTCATGGAAGGGCAGCAGCTCGGTGTGTGGGTCACCAAGACCATCCGCAACATCAACGAGCAGACGGGCGTCGTCACCGTGGCCGATACGCTCGAACCATGGGGGAACATCCTGCCGACGTTCGAAGGCTCTGTGCAGACCGGCATGACGTTCTTCAGGCAGTTCAAGCTGCAGGCATCGCTCGACACCAAGCAGGACTTCTACGTTCGCAACCTGACGGACTTCTTCCGCGAGACGCAGCTCGTTAGGTCCAACCGCCGGCTCGATCCGACCGTCCTGACGCGGCGCGAGCGCCTCCGCCGGTACGGGAACGACACGCCTGGGCAACCGGCGTTCGTCCAGCAGAATGGCGGCACAACGACCGTGGACGAAGTCCGCGAGGCGTATCTCCAGCCGGGTGACTTCGTGCGTCTGCGTGAAGTCGCGTTCAGCTGGAACGTGCCGGACCGTTTCCTGCGCGGCATGCGCGGCGTCTCGGGCGCCACGTTAGGCATCGGTGTGCAGAACTTACACATCTGGACGGACTATGAGGGAGCCGATCCGGAGCTACTGTCGGCCGCGGCGATCGATTTCAGCCGCGACGACTTCCTCACAATGCCCAATCCGCGGCGGTGGACGTTGCGGCTCAATCTCAACTTTTAATCGTCGAGGAAATCAATGACGACGATTCGACATATGCTCACACGCACCGCCGCGCTTGGCCTCCTTGCCGGCGCGGTGGCGTGCGATTCGTTCCTCGAGGTCGACAACCCTAACGTCATCGACGCGAGCACGATCGATCCTTTGCAGGACGCCACGACGCTGGCCAACTCCGCGCAGCAGAACTACGCGGCGGCCTATGGCTGGATGATCATGTACAGCTCGTGGTACTCCGGCGAAACGCTTGTCGCCGAGACCTTCCCGACGCGTAATGAGTTCGGTCGCCGGCAGGTGTTGAATACAAACGGCTCGCTCACGGCAGATCTGTGGAACAACATCACGCTGGCCGTCGCGGGCGCACGGGCGGTCCTGCAGCTCGATCTTCCGAACCCCACGACGAACATCAACGTGGCACGAGCCGCGACGTGGGCCGGTTACGCGGTGCTGCACATGGCGCTCGACTTCTGCGAGGGAACGATCGCGCAGGGGACGGACCCGGGGCCGCGCCTAACGCCGGTCAACTTGCTCGACTCCGCTGTCGCGTATTTCACGACGGCGATTACAGTCGGTACGGCCAACGCAACGGCCGACGGCCTGGCACTCGCGCGCGCGTCGCTGGTCGGCCGCGCCCGGGCGCATCTGCAAGCCGGGCGGAAGACGCAGGCCGCCGCCGATGCTCAGGCAGTTCCAGCGGGCTTCGTGTTCAACTTCCCGTATATCGATGACCTCGGGAACCGCAACCGCTTGAGCAACCGCTTGTGGCAGTTCACCAGCGATCGTGGCTCCATCTCGATCGCGCCTGCCTACCGTATCACCGATCCGCGCGTGAAGTTCCTAACGCCGACGCAGCACAATCTGGCGCCACAGGATCCGTCGAGCGGACCGTTCTTCATTCAGCAGAAGTATCCGGCATTCAATTCGCCGATTCGTGTGGCGTCCAAGCTCGAGGCGGATTACATCCTCGCCGAGACCCAGGGCGTTGCCGAGCAGCTCGCGTTGATCAACGCACGTCGCGCCGCGAATCAGCAGCCGGCGTACAGTGGTCCGACGGATGCCAACAGCGTCCTCACAGAGCTGATGAATCAAAAGACACTCGATTTCTTCCTCGAGGGTCGCAAGCTCGGCGATTTCCGCCGGCTGCCGAATAACGTGCTCAATGTGCCAGTTCCCGGAACGCCGTACTTCAAGCCCGGGTTCCCGCCAGTAAGCAACGGCACGTGTTATCCGGTGCCGGATGACGAGACAGACAACAATCCGAACTGGACCAGTTAGTCGTAAGGCAACAAGTTGTGAACACGGGGCGTGCCAGGTTGGCACGCCCCGTGCGCTTTTCCCGGCCCGCGCTTGCCCGGCGTCGCGCCACGCCCACACCTTTCGCCACCCAACCAGCAATCGAGCATCACCTTGGTCAGACACACGGCAACGTCGGTCGTTACGATCGAGCGTTTTATCATCGAGCAGGAGCGCCTCTTTCCAGAGGCGACCGGCGAGCTGTCGGGCATCCTCTACGATATCGCGCTCGCGGCCAAGATCATCGCGAACAAAGTCCGCATGGCGGGCCTCGTCGACATCCTCGGCCGCGCTGGAACAGACAACGTTCAGGGTGAGGCTCAGGAAAAACTCGACGTCTTTGCCAACGAGACGATCATCAAGGCGATGGACCATGGCGGCCGCCTCGCTGCAATGGCATCGGAAGAAGAGCCGGACATCATCCCGATACCGGACGGATTCAAGTGCGGCAAATACGTGCTGCTCTTCGATCCGCTGGACGGCTCGTCGAACATCGATGTGAACGTGCCTGTGGGCACGATCTTCTCGGTGATGCGCAAGATCACGCGCGGTGTGCGCGGCGAGATGGAAGACATGCTGCAGCCAGGTCGGCGTCAGGTCGCGGCTGGCTACGTGATCTATGGCTCCAGCACCATGCTCGTGTACACGACGGGACAGGGTGTGCACGGCTTCACGCTCGATCCCTTGTTAGGCGAGTTCCTGCTATCCCACCCCGACATCAAGATCCCAACAAAGGGGCGCTATTTGTCGGTGAACGACTCCTACGAGGCGCAGTGGGACGAATCGGTAAAGGCGTTGATGCGACGCTTTCGCGGGCTTGACGGTCAGCAAAAGGCGCTCAACGTCCGCTATGTCGGTTCCTTGGTGGCCGACTTTCATCGGAACTTGTTAGGCGGCGGGATCTTCTGTTACCCGGGAAACGCTCAGGTACAGCGGGGCAAGTTGCGCTTGTTGTACGAGTGCAATCCGCTGGCGTTCATCGTCCAGCAAGCTGGCGGTGCGGCGATCGACGGCACGCGCGACATCCTCGAAGTGCTTCCAACGGAGCTGCACCAGCGCTCGCCGCTCTTCATCGGGAGCATGGATGCCGTGAATACCGCTCGGGAACTTCTGGCGCGACAGCCCGCTGCGGCCCAAGCCTAACGCGGCTTGCTCAAAGCTGAACAACTTACAGCTGTTCACTCCACGCTTTGGTTTCATAGCTGTCAGCTTCGACACGAACGCTCTGAGTTGACAGCTGTGAGCGGTACAGCTTCGAGCCAGCTTACGTACTTTTAGATCATGGACCGCCGTCCTGACGATCGCCACACGCCTTCGGGAATCCCCATCAAGCCGGTGTATTCGCCGGACGGCAAAGATCGCGACTATGCCGGCGAGCTCGGAAATCCTGGTTCGTTCCCGTTCACACGCGGTATCCAGCCGAACATGTACCGCGGCCGATTGTGGACCATGCGCCAGTACGCAGGTTTTGGAACGGCCGCCGAAACGAACGCACGGTTCAAGCATCTCCTTGCCGCTGGGCAAACCGGCCTCTCGGTCGCGTTCGATCTCCCCACGCAGATGGGGATCGATTCGGATGATCCGCGCGCGTTAGGCGAGGTTGGACGCGTCGGCGTGGCGATCGACACCGTCGACGACATGCACGTGCTTCTCGCTGACCTCCCGCTCGACCGCGTCAGCACGTCCATGACAATCAACGCGACAGCGTCCACGCTCCTCGCGATGTACCTCGTTGTCGCGGAGGAACGGGAGATCGCGCGGGCGGCGGTGAGCGGTACCATCCAGAACGACATCCTCAAGGAGTACATCGCTCGCGGCACCTACATCTATCCGCCCGGCCCGAGCCTCGCGCTCGTGGCGGATGTGTTTCGTTTTTGCGCGGCCGAGGTGCCTAACTGGAATCCGATATCGATCTCCGGTTACCACATCCGCGAAGCGGGATCGACGGCCGTTCAGGAGGTCGCCTTTACGCTGTCCAATGCGCTGGAGTATTTGAGGCGCGCGGTGGGCGCGGGGCTGGGAATCGACAGCATCGCGCCCCGTCTTTCGTTCTTCTTTGCGGCACACAGCGATCTCTTCGAGGAGGTCGCGAAGTTTCGCGCGGCGCGACGACTCTACGCGCGTCTCGTGCGTGAACGATTCGGTGGTAACGACGCAAGCGCTCGCCTGCGCTTCCACACCCAGACCGGCGGCGTTACGCTGACCGCGCAGCAGCCGCTCAATAACGTCGTGCGCGTCGCGATCCAGACGCTCGCTGCGACGTTAGGCGGCACCCAGTCGTTGCATACCAATTCGTACGACGAAGCGCTGGCGCTGCCTACCGCAGATTCGGCTACGCTCGCGCTTCGAACCCAGCAGATCGTGGCGCACGAATCGGGCATTGCGAACACCGTGGATCCGCTTGCGGGGAGCTATTACGTCGAGTCGCTGACCGACGAGATCGAGTCACGTGCTCGCGCTCTCATCGACCATGTCGAGTCGCTCGGCGGTGCCGAACGCGCCATCGCAGCGGGGTATTTCCAACAGGAGATCGCGAAGAGCGCGTACGCGCACCAATTGCGGGTTGAACGCGGGGAGTCGGTCATCGTTGGGGTGAACGGCTTCGTCGAAGGTGGCGAGCCCCCGCTCATCGCAGCACCCGACTACTCCGCGCTCGAAGCGGCCCAAAAGACTCGTGTGGAGCGCGCGCGCGCGAAGCGTGACTCCAAACGCGCCGATGAGGCCCTGCGGGTCCTTTCAGAAACGGCGCGGGCGTACACGAGGGACGGCACAAACAAACCGGACCTCATGCCGCTGATCATCGAAGCTGTGCGGTCACGGGCGACCGTAGGCGAGATATCGAACGCCCTGGAGCAAGTTTGGGGGCGCTATCGCCCTTAAAACTCACAGCTCCTGAGCTGATAGCTGGCGTCTCACACCTTTAGTTTCGAAGCTGTCAGCTGTGAAACCAAAGTTGTGAGTTACCAGCCACCAGTTCTTAGCTTTCAGTTAACTCGTTGGATGTACTACGGTTCCGCCGCTCTGTACTTTTCCCCGAGCTAAGAACCGTCTGCTGCCCGCATGCCGACTTACGAATACCGCTGTCCCGAGAACCATGAATTCGAGCACTTCTTCACGACCATCAGCCGGTCGAAGGAAGTGATGCCATGCCCTACCTGTGGGAAAGACGCGCAGCGTCTCGTTTCGGGCGGAGCCGGCCTTTTGTTCAAAGGCTCGGGCTTTTACATCACGGACTACGGGAAAGATGGAAAGAAGGCCGACCGCGAGCGGGCAAATAAGAGCGGGAGCAAGGAGCCAGGAGCGGGGAGCGAGGGAGCGCGGAGCGAGGGCGGAAGCAGCCGCACGGAATCGACCGAATCGAAGCCGTCTTCCTCAGAGAGCAAGCCCGCAAAAAAGCCGGACGCCGGCGAGTGAGCCCTGACGAGTTGATCCGCGCGGAGCTCGCGCGGAGCGCGGAGTCGTTAGGTGCCGCGCCTCCTGTGAATGTGCTGCTGGAGCGCCCGCGCGACCCCGCGTTCGGCGACTGGGCGACCAACCTGGCGATGACCCTGGCGAAGCAGCTGCGTCGCAAACCGGCCGACATCGCGCACGACCTCATCAAGCAGCTGGACCTGGGGCGTGCTGGCGTGCGCGAGGCGTACGTCGCCGGTGCAGGGTTCATCAACTTTCGGCTGTCTGATGCGGCAGCGGCCGCGGGACTCCCCGCGATCTTGGCGGCGGGTGAGAACTATGGCCGGGCCAACATCGGGAACGGCCAGCATGTGAACGTCGAATTCGTATCCGCCAACCCCACCGGCCCGTTGCACGTGGGTCACGGCCGGCAGGCCGCGTTAGGCGACGCGATCGCGACTCTCCTGGAATGGAATGGCTGGAAAGTCTCCCGCGAGTTCTACTACAACGACGCCGGCGCTCAGATCGCGAACCTGGCGCGCAGCGTCCAGGCGCGGATCCGTGAAGGGCGCACCGGTACGTTGGAGATACCTGAAGGCGGCTACCACGGCGAATACGTCCGTGACATCGCGCAGTCGTATGTGGCACGACACCCTAACGACGCGCACGGCGACGACCTCGACGCGATTCGGCGTCACGCCGTCGCTGAGCTGCGCCGCGAGCAGGACCTCGACATGCAGGCCTTCGGCGTGCGATTCGACACGTATTTTCTCGAATCATCGCTGTATGCGCAGGGGCATGTCGAGGAAACGGTCCGGATGCTCGTCGAGGCAGGGCATACCTTCGAAGAAAATGGCGCACTCTGGCTACGGACGACGGACTACGGGGATGACAAGGATCGCGTGATGCGCAAGTCCGACGGCACCTACACGTATTTCGTGCCGGACGTGGCGTATCACATCACAAAATGGCAACGCGGGTTCCGGCGCGCGATCAACGTCCAGGGCGCCGACCATCATGGTACGGTCACGCGGGTGCGTGCCGGCCTTCAGGCGTTAGGCATGGATATCCCGCAAGGCTATCCGGAGTATGAGCTGCATCAGATGGTCACCGTGATGCGCGCTGGGGAAGAGGTGAAGATCTCCAAGCGCGCGGGCAGTTACGTCACGGTGCGCGACCTCGTGGATGAAGTCGGTCGCGACGCGGTGCGGTACTTCTTCCTCATGCGTAAGGCGGATTCACAGCTCGTGTTCGATGTGGATCTGGCGCGCAGCCAGTCGGAAGAGAATCCGGTCTACTATATCCAGATGGCGCATGCCCGCATGTGCGGGATTTTTCGTGTCGGCGAGATCGACGCGGCGACGATCATGAGCCGCAACGCCGACCTTTCGTTGCTGCGCGAAGACGCCGAGCGTGAGTTGGCGAAAGCCTTGTTGGACTTTCCGAAGGTCGTGGTCGGCGCGGCGCAGGCTTTGGAGCCACACCGCATCGCTGCCTATTTATTGGAGACCGCGCGCTTGACGCACCTGTGGTACCATAAACACCACGTGTTAGGCGAGGAGGATGCTGGAGTGCGCGACGCTCGTCTGGTTCTCGCGGCGTCGGCGCGTAACGTGCTGCGCAACGGATTGGCAATTCTGGGAATCACCGCCCCGGAGCGGATGTAGATGAGTGTTCTTGTCGTTGGATCGGTCGCCCTCGACTCGGTCGAGACGCCGTTTGGAAAGGCAGACGACGCGTTAGGCGGAGCCGCGACGTATTTCTCGGCGTCGGCGAGTCACTTCACGACAGTGCGACTCGTTGGCGTCGTCGGCGACGACTATCCATTCGACCGCCTGAAGGCGCTCGCCGAGCGCGGCGTCGATATGTCGGGGGTGGAGCAGACGGCGGGCGAATCGTTTCGTTGGCGTGGCCGCTACCGGCATGATCTCAACAACGCCGAAACGCTCGAAACGCGGCTTGGCGTGTTCTCGCACTTCCGGCCAAAGATCCCGGCACATTTCCGCGAGACGCCATATGTGTTTCTCGCCAACATCGATCCGCGCCTGCAGCTCGAGGTCTTGCGCCAGATGGATCGGCCAAAGCTCGTGGCGTGCGACACCATGAACTTCTGGATCGAGAGCCGCCGCAGTGACCTGCTTCAGTTGCTCGGCCAGGTGAACATCCTCCTTCTGAACGATGCCGAAGCACGCCAGCTGACCGAATGCGCGAACCTCGTTAGGGCGGCGCGGTGGATCATGGAGCGCGGCCCGACGCACGTGGTGATCAAGAAAGGTGAACACGGCGCATATATGTTCACAGCGGACTCGATTTTCTTCGCGCCGGCGTATCCACTGGAAGATGTTTTCGATCCTACCGGCGCGGGCGACTCGTTTGCCGGTGGTTTTATCGGGTATCTGGCAAAGACCGGGCAACTGGACGACGCACATTTGCGCAGAGCCGTGGTCTATGGCTCGACGATGGGATCATTTGCCGTCGAACGCTTTTCAATCGAGCGCCTGCTCGAGATCACAACGCGCGACATCGCGCAACGCCTGGGAGCGTTCGGCCGGCTCGTCGCGTTCGAGGCCGATCTGCCAGACGGAAAGTGACCACACCGCTGGACTATCGCTCAGCGGGCGTCGACATCGCAGCTGGTGACGATGCGAAGTCGCGTCTAAAAAAACTCGTAGACTCGACGCGCACCGCGGGCACGTTAGGCGAATTTGGTGCGTTTGGCGGTTTGTTTCGGGCGCCTACCGGCGCGAATCAGGTGCTGGTGTCCAGCGCGGACGGCGTAGGGACGAAATTGAAGGTTGCGATCGAAGCCAATAGGCACGATACCGTCGGCCACGACCTCGTGAATCATTGCGTCAACGATATCCTGGCTCAGGGCGCACTCCCGCTGTTCTTCCTCGATTACGTCGCGTTCGGTGTGCTCGACGCCGCCGTGCTCGAAGCAATTGTGGCCGGCGTCGCGTCCGGGTGCCGCGAGAACGGCTGCGCGTTGTTGGGTGGCGAGACCGCGCAGCTCCCGGGTGTGTACACGCCACCGGACTACGATCTCGCGGGTTTCATCGTCGGCGCCGTGGAAGAGTCTCGCTTGTTAGGCAGCGACCGCGTTAGGGCCGGCGATGTCGTGCTCGGATTGGCGAGCTCGGGGCTGCATACGAACGGGTATTCTCTTGCGCGACGCATCGTCGCGGAGCGTTTGCGGCTGGACGTGCACGACCCGTTTCCGGAGAGTGGTGGCGCGAGCGTTGCGGAGGTGCTGCTCCGCGTGCACCGCTCCTACCTTGGAGCGTTGCGACCGGTATTACCAAAGATTCATGCGTTAGCTCACATCACGGGCGGCGGCATCCCAGGGAACCTCAATCGCGTGCTGCCGTCTGACGTGGATGCCATTGTCGAGACCCAGAGCTGGGACGTTCCGCCGGTGTTTCGCGTCCTACAGGACGCGGGGCAGGTGCCCCGCGACGAGATATTCCGCGCCTTCAACATGGGCGTCGGGATGATCGTCGTGTGTCCCGAGTCGGCGGCCAATGATGTGGTCTCTAACGCGCGCGCTCTAAGCATCGATGCGTGGCGGGCAGGCGAGACGCGAGCCGGCACGGGGCGCGTCCACCTCGACCACGGATAGCCTCATGCTCTCGAAGAATGTTCGCCTTGGCGTCATCGTGCTGCTGTTGGCAATGCCGCTTGCACGCGGCACGGCGCAGTCCGGAGATCTCGACCCGCAGTGCACCGCCGGCACGACAGCGCAGCGCGCGACGCAAGACTTCTGTCAAAAGGCGATCGATACGTTCCAGTTCCTCGCGCCGCAGCTCGGCATTTCGATCGTCGGTGGCAGTGCGACGTTAGGCCAGGGAACGGCCCTCGGTGGCATCGGTAAGTTCTCGGTTGGTTTGCGCGCCAACCTGATTCCCGGGCGCGTCCCCCGTGTCGATCAAGTGACGCCCAACCCGTTAGGCGCGACGCGCACGACGTACGAAGTAGAGGATCGCATCCTTGGCTTCCCCACAGTCGACGCGGCCGCGGGTGTCTTTCCAGGCATTCCGATGGGGCCTGGCGGCGCCAAGGTGCTCGCCGTCGACATTATCGCGAACCTGGCGTTCGTTCCCGACGTGACCGAGGAGAATGTCAGCATCGTCACGCCGGATGGCGCCGTGAAATTCGGATTTGGTGGCCGCCTTGGACTCATTCAAGAGAGTGGAGCGGCACCCGGTATCGGCGTCAGCTATCTGCGTCGCGATCTGCCGCGCATCGACATCGAAGCGAGCGTGGGCAACGACCGGCTCGCCGTCAGATCGATCGATGTGGAATCGCAGGCCTGGCGGGTCATGCTGCAGAAGCGCGTTGCGCTCGTGACGGTCGTCGTCGGGGCAGGGCGCGATCACTACGAGACATCCGCTCTGGCCGACGTCGAAGTGACGGTGGCAGGGAACGTATTCACGCGGTCCAACATTCAGGCACGCCAGGATCTCAACCGCGACAATATCTTCGCGGACGTGGCGCTCAACCTTTCGGTTTTCAAGATTGCGGGTGAGCTTGGCTACGTGCGCGGCGGCACGATCGAGACGTACAACGGCTTCGGAAACTCCAGCGCGGACAAGGCGCATGCATACGGCTCGCTGGGGATCCGCCTATCGTTCTGAGTGATACCTAACGAGCGCGCGGCAGACGACGACGATGTCAGGTTCATGCGCCGCGCGCTCGAATTGGCGGAAGGCGGCTGGGGGCAGACTGCGCCGAATCCCATGGTGGGCGCGGTGGTTGCGCGGGACGGCGAGATCGTGGGGGAAGGGTATCACGCCGTCTATGGCGGGCCGCACGCCGAGGTCGTAGCGTTAGGCGCTGCCGGTGAGCGGGCGCGGGGCGCCACGCTGTATGTCACCCTGGAGCCGTGCGCACACACGGGGAAGACGCCGCCCTGTACAGACGCCGTCATCGCCGCGGGGCTACGCCGCGTGGTGGCTGCCGTCGAAGACCCCAACCCCACGGCGCGCGGCGGAGCGAAGAAACTGCGGAAGGCCGGGATCGATGTGACGTTAGGCGTGCTCGAGCAGGAAGCGCGCGAACAAAATGTCATCTACTTTCACGGCGCCGAGTTTTATCGTCCGTTTGTCACGCTCAAGCTGGCGCTGTCGCGCGAAGGCGCGATCGCGGACGCCAATCGCAACTTCCGATGGCTCACAGGTCCCGAAGCGCGCCGGGAAGTGCACCGGCTGCGAGCTGGGCACGACGCCGTCGCCGTCGGGTTAGGCACGGTCATCGCCGACGATCCGGAGCTGACTGTCCGCGAGGCTCCCGCGCCTCGCAAGCCGCCCGTGCGTGTCATCTTCTCCCGCGCAGGCAAGCTCCCAACGAGCAGTCGTCTCGTGGCGTCGGCGCGCGAGGTTCCTGTCATCCTTTTCGTCATGCGTATAGAGAGAGCGCACCGCGAGGTGCTGACTGCGGCTGGCGTGCAGGTCATCGAGGTGCGGGACCTGAACGACGGGCTGCTGGAGCTGGCTTCGCTAGGGGCCCGGTCGGTGCTCCTGGAGGGTGGAGCGCGGATCGCCGGCGCCGCGCTCCGTGCCGGGTCGGTGGACCGGATCGTTATGTTTCAGACGAGGGTGGAGCTGGGACCGGATGGCCTTTTCCCCTTC
>DATFBW010000442.1:0-3028 GCA_035253645.1 Gemmatimonadaceae bacterium
CGGCGCCAGATGAAGAGAGCAAGACCGGCGAGCGAGCGGTGGGGCAGCACGACCAACAACGTCCCAGGACCTTCGCGGCGAATATCGATTTGGGCCGGATCCAGCTGTTGTGGCCGGACATCGTTGAGGACCGCGGCCACGGCTTCGAGCAACCGCATTTCAGCGGGCGCGGCGTCACGAAGTTTGGTGCTGAGGTCGTAAACGTTATTGTCCATCGACCTCTCTAGATACACCTAACGCGTCCGCTCCAGTGGCCGTTAGATAGCCGTTATTGAAACGTAATCAGAGACCGGAAGAACGGCGCGAGACGTCCGGCTCCTTCGCCCTCACCCGTCCGCTCGGCATGAGTGCGATGAACCTCGAGCGCAAAGACGGCGGAAAATAGCAGGGTTGCAACGAGCACTGACGCAAGCACTGCCACCCTCCTCCCAAGCCCGGCCCGTGCTAGAACGATGAGAGCGATTACACCAATGATTGCTCCCAGCACGGACGCGATTGGCGCAGCAATGGTTAGCAGCGCGTAACTGGTCCAAGGAGTGCCCAGGCGATAGAAAGCGTAGTACCTATCGAGAAGTACAATGGCGCCCAACGCGATGACAACTCCGAAGATGGCTGATCGGACAACGTCTTCCTTTGTGATGGGCAAAAGCCAAAGCATTCGGATTCGCGAGATGTTTCTTGGGCTATCTAACGCCAGAAATAAGCTGCGAGCGGATCAAATGAAGCGCGAGCGAAGCGAGCGTACCGCAGACCGCTCGTCAGCTTCATTGCGTCGTTAGGTGGCCATTCCGTCATGCGGTCGTCCAAGTGTGCGCGTCTGTTCACGCCGCTGCCTAACTACCTCGCCGGGATGGCGCTCCGCAATTTTCTGTACGCAAGACCGGCGAGGATTGACGCATCGGCGTGTCCACCCCCTGCGCTCCGCAGCACGATGACGCCGCAATAGCGCCCCAGATCGTAATAGGTCTGTGCGGTGTAGCCCGCTGTGTTGGCGGAGTGACCCACGCCCGTCGTGTCACCCCATCGCGACACTTGAGTGCCCAAGCCGTAACCGAAGGGCAGCCCATTGACCGACGTGAGCGGCACGGCGTTGCGGCGCGCAATCGTCGCTGGGCTCAACACAGAATCAGGACCGAAGCCGAGCTGGAAGGACACCAGCTTCGCCATGTCCCCGACGGTAGAGTACAACCCGCCGGCTGGCAAGGCGTACCCCGGGCCCTCGACATGGCCGCGCGCGGCATCCTCGTAGTTGAGCGTGTCCTTGACCAGTACATCGTAGTCGACGCCCGTTGCGAGCGCGTCACGCATGCTGCTCGTGAGCGCAAAGTCCGTTGAACGCATCCCCAGGGGCGAAAGGATATGCCGGCGTACGTAATCGTCGTAGGTCTCGCCTGCCGCACGCGAGAGCGCGGCGCCGAGGATGGCGTAGCCCACGTTGGAGTAGCCGTACAGCGTTCCGGGCTCAGCGCGGAATTCCACGCTCGGCATCACTGCCGTGAGCTGTTGCACCCAGGTGTCGGTTGCGCGGTTCCCAATCCCTTTGTCGTTCGCGCCGCGCGTGAGCCCGCTGTTCATGGTCGCCAGCTGGAGCAGCGTCGGCACGCGATCGATCGCGATATCCGCAGCGCCGCGAACCTGTCGGAGCTCAGGGAAGCGCAGCGATGCCGGGTCCGAAAAACTGACGACGCGCTTTTCGACGAGCTGCATCAGCATGATCGCGGTGACCTGCTTCGTGATCGACGCGACACGGTACACAGTCTGCGGCGTCGCCCGGTGCTGGCGTGCACGATCGACATAACCGTAGCTCTTCGCCCACACGAGATCGCGTCCGCTCACCACACCGATCGTTATGCTGCCGAGGCTGTCCTTGCGGAATTCTGCTTCCGCAAGGGAATCGACCGCCCGCAACACGTTGGCGTCGAAGGTTGGGGGCACCTTGGGCGCGGGTTGTGCCTGCGCGGCGAGTGTTGATGAAGTGAGGGCTGTGCAGATGACAGCACTGAAAATCAGATGATGTGAGCGCATGTCACACAATATCGACGTTCTCGACCCAAACCTTGTACGATCTTAGCGTGTCAAACGGACGATGCGACTCGGCACCGTCTCAATCCATCAGAGTGTACACGCCTCGCGCGACGTGTTGCCACCGCACGAGCATCGGACGGCCTACCTGTCGCTCGTCATCGAGGGCGAATATGTCGAGGCGCTCGGGTCGACTTCCGTCGCCTGCCGCGCATGGCAGGTACGGCTTCATCCTGCCGGTGAAGTGCATGCAAACTTCTTCGGCGCGCGCGGAGCGCGCGTCCTGAATCTCCAGCTCGCCCCGCGGTGGAATGCTGAGCTGGAGTCGCTCGGCCTCTCGAATCATGACGATGCGGTGCTCGTGAACGACGGCGTGTGGCCGGCATTGCGTGCGTGGCGGGAGGCGCGCCAGCCTGCGGCACGCTCGCGGCTCGTGCTCGAGGAGATGGTCGCCATCCTGCTGAACAAGGCGTGCGGAGCGCGGCGCGAGGATCATGCCGCACGAGCACGGCCGGTCATCCGTCGGGCGGTCGACTTTCTCCACGCAACGCAGGACCGTCGCGTCTCGCTGTTCGATATCTCCATCGCCGCGGGCGTGCACTCGACACACTTGGCGCGCCTCTTCCGGCGGGAGATGGGATGCACGGTGGGAACGTATGCTCGTCGTTTGCGGGCGGTCCATTCGCTCGAGTACATGCGACGTTATCCGCGCTGGTCGCTCTCCCGGATCGCCGCGGAGACAGGGTTCGCAGACCATGCTCATTACACGCGCGTGTTTCGCACCGTGTTCGGCGTCGCGCCATCGCAGGTACGGCTGCTCGCAGGCAAGATCCTTGGAGCGGACGCGCAGGAGGCCGATTTGCAGCCGACCGCTTGCAGAACGCCAACGGAGCCGAGGCGGGGAGGCGGGGCTCCTCTAGATATCCCCCCAAACCGCGAGATGCGGATTCAAGCATAGAAGCGTGGTTGGCCACCTAACGCGCCCAGAATAGCTGCAGGCGCAATT
>DATFBW010000443.1:0-4794 GCA_035253645.1 Gemmatimonadaceae bacterium
CGCGCCGAATGGTGGCTCGGCGGAGGTGTTGACGACAATTCCTCGTTCGTTACGACACTTGGTGGCGCGAGACGCTTCGCTGACATCGGTGGTGGTATGCTCTCTGTGGTGGGCGGCTTTGCGTACCGCGATCGCGACGGCTTTTCTCTACCCGATGGTGCGACGGATCCATCAGCGCGCGACGGACTGCGCACGAACAGCGATCTGCAACACGCGGACGGGTTTGCGATAATCCGCTGGAGCAATGTGCTGCGACGCTCGATCGGCCTAACGATTTCCGGGTTCAACGCCGAGCGTGGGGTGCCGCCCAAGGAACACATCTCGGCACCGCGCTTCTGGCGCTATCCCTATCATCGCCGGTGGATTGCGGCGCTGTCGGCGAGTACCGGAAGCTTCCAGACGCCATTGGGCTACGGCACGTTCGACGTGGGTGTCGGCTACAATGGCGGCAAACTCAAGATCGACGTCTTCAGCGATCGCACGTATACCACGGTAACCGGCGAAGAACGCGGCGACGAAAAGACCTGGACGCAGCGCGCCCGCCTAACGCATTCCGTCGGCAGCGCTACGCTCAGCGCCGCGGTGACAGCGGCCGATGTGCGCTACGAAGAGATCCTGCCGCCGGATGCACCCGCCGACTACCGCCAGAAGATGCTGAGCGCCGGCGCCGAGCTTAGCGTGCCGTTAGGTAGCCGCACGGCACTGGTAGGTGGGCTCGTTTACGATCGCACGACAACCCCGGAGACAGGTGGCCGCACGCCCGGTCAGGATCCTTTCGACAATGCTGGATGGCGAGCGGGCCTAACACACGACCTTTCGACGGCGTGGCATCTTCACGCGAGCGCGAGTCAGCGGTCCCGCTTTCCTGCGCTGCGCGAGCTGTACTCCGGCGCGCTCAATCGTTTCATGCCCAACCCCGACCTCGAGCCGGAAACGCTGCTCGGGCTCGAAGCCGGATTCACGGTCGGCGGTGCGCTTGGGGCCAACTCGACAGGCTCATTACAAGTCATCGGCTTTCACCACCGACTCGAGGATGCGGTCGTTCGCATCACGCTTCCGGCGCCAGATCGGCGGTTCCGCCGTATCAACCGCGACCGCATCGAAAGCTCCGGTGCGGAGCTACTCGGTGGCTTCGTGTTCGGCAGTGATCGCGCTCGCGCGGTGACGCTAACCGGTGACGCTATGCTGCAGAGGATCGCGATCTTCGATCAAACCGCCGCGGGTGAGCCCCAACGGCATGCGGAAAACAATCCAGAGGCACGCGGCACGTTGGAGTTGGGCGTTCCGCTTCCGCTCGCGCTCCGTGGCATCGCCAACTCGCGCTACACCGGTAAGCAATTCTGTCTCAATGCCGACACGGGCAACGAGATGACGCTCGACAGTCAAGTTGAGACCGATCTGGCGGTCGAGCGCAGTTTTGCGCTCGGCGGACGCAGTGGTTTGCGCGTTCTGCGCGCTCTGATCGCGGTCGACAACGTGAGCGACGCAACCGTGTTCGATCAGTGCGGTTTACCGCAGCCGGGGCGGACTCTGCGGCTGATGTTCTCTCTACGCTAACCCGAAGCGGGGCGTAGGGTCGGATCTTGAAATACAACATCTAAACATTGCGGCGTCATCCTTTCACTGCGCGGTAAAGGATGACGCCGCGTGGTTTAGGTATTGTATTTCAAGATCCGACCCTACGCTCACGATCGCTTGTTAGGCGTGGTTGGCCCAGCTCCGTTCGCCCGGAGTGTACGGCAGGCACGGATCGAATCGTCCTGGCGCTTCCACGTAGCGCTGCGCCTGCGTGCAGCCGATTTCCGACGTGAAGTACCCGAGGAGTGTCAGCTGCTTCATCATGCGGAAGTAGTGATCCGGGTCTTCGTCCTTCTTGTCGTCCTGATACGTCTTGGCTTCTTTGTCCAGCGATTCGAGTAGCGCGAGACGCTGCTCCGGGGTCGCGTCTATAAATGACGCGCCACTGTTTGCCGTTATGCTCGCCTGATTGAGCTGCTGCATTCCGTTCTTGAAGATCGTTTGCTCGTCGGCCTCGTAGGTGTCGGTCACCATGAGCGCCATGAAAGCGCCGACCTTGGCCGCCTTCGCACCGGGCGTCTGCGTCTCGGGCAGAATCGTTTCGGCGATCTCGTCAAGATATGCGATATCGGCCGCGGTGAATGTCCCGATCCCGGCTTGCGCCTGTGTACGGTCTTTGCCGCAGGCGGCGATCAGCGAGCTGCCTCCGACGAGAGCCGTTCCACCGAGCAACGCCATCACGCGGCGCACCGCTTCGCGGCGATCGATCACGAATTCCTGCTCCGGCATTCCAGACATGGCGTGGTCCTCGAAAGCCTAACGATTACAGGTTATTGCGCTTGAGCTCGTTCACGGCATACTCGGCAGCGCGCGCGGTAAGCGCCATGTACGTCAGCGAAGGGTTCTGGCATGCCGCGGATGTCATACACGCACCATCCGTGACGAACACGTTCATCGCATCCCAGACCTGGTTCCATTTGTTGAGCACCGATGAGCGCGGGCTCGCCCCCATGCGCGCCGTCCCCATCTCGTGGATGCCCATTCCCGGATAGTACTCGTTGTCGAACGTCTCGACTTCCTTCACGCCACACGCCTCGAGCATCTCGGCCATGTCCGCCTTCATGTCTTTCCGCATGTTCGTTTCGTTCTCGCCGATGGCGCAGTCGATCTTGAGGACCGGCAAGCCCCACTTGTCTTTCTTGACCTCGTCGAGCGTGACCTTGTTGTTGTGGTTAGGCAGCATCTCGCCGAAAGCAGTCGCGCCAATTGTCCAGTCTCCGGGCTGAGCCATCCTGTCCTTGAACGCACCGCCCACGCCCAACTCGGCAACCGCGCGCGACCATCCTTCGCGACTTGCGCTCCCCTGATACCCGAACCCGCGGAGGTACTGCCTTTTGTCCCCGAACAGGTTCCGGTAGCGCGGGATGTAAAAGCCAGTCGGCCGGCGGCCGTAATAATACTTGTCGTCGAGCCCCTCCAGCGTGCCGGAAGCGCCTAACCGGAAGTGGTGGTCCATCAGATTATTTCCCAACTCGCCGGAGCTGCTTCCCAGGCCGCCGGGCCAGACGTCGGTCGCCGAGCGCAGCAAGAGCCATGTCGAGTTGAGCGCGGACGCGCAGAGGAAGACGATACGCGCCGAATAATCCGTCGTCGCGTTGCTCACCGCGTCCATCACGCGGACGCCGGTCGCACGCTTGCGATCCTTGTCGTATAACACCTCGGTGACGATCGCGAACGGCTTCAGCGTTAGGCGCCCCGTGGCGACCGCTGCGGGGAGCGTGGACGACTGCGTGCTGAAGTACGAACCATACGGACAGCCTAACCAACACGCATTGCGATACACACACGGATTTCGGCCCGGCAATGGCTGCGTGATGTTCGCCGTGCGTCCCGGGATGAGACGCCGTCGCCCGCCGAACTTCTTGTGCAGCTCCGCCGCGACCTTTTCCTCACCGCAGTTGAGCGGCATCGCCGGTTGAAACTGCCCATCGGGCAGCTGCGCGAGCCCCTCGCGCGAACCCGAGATCCCGGCAAAACGTTCGACATAGTCGTACCACGGCGCGATGTCGCTATAGCGGATCGGCCAATCGATCGCGATCCCGTCACGCGCATTGGCAGCGAAGTCGAACTCGCTCCAGCGATAACTCTGGCGTCCCCACATCAACGACCGCCCGCCAACGTGATAGCCGCGGAACCAATCGAACCGCTTCACTTCGGTATACGGCGAATCCTGGTCACTCGCCCAGAAGTCGAGGTTCTTCTCGTTAAGCGGATAGTCGCGCTTGAGCACCGGGTACAGCCGCTCCATCTCGGTGGTTCTGCCGCCGCGATGCGCATACTCCCAGGGACCCTTTGTGGCGTTCACATAGTCCTTGATGTGCTCGATGTTGCGTCCACGTTCGAGTAAGAGGACGCGCAGCCCTTTTTCGGTGAGCTCTTTCGCAGCCCATCCGCCGGAGATACCGGAACCCACGACGATGGCATCGAACTCCGTCGATTGCAGCACGCCTGGCTACCTCACTCGTTGAAGACTTGGACGCAGAACGCGCGGCTTCATGATGTCGAACTCACCACTAGCTGGCCAGACACTAGCGGCCATGCGTCAAGAAAAAAGCAACGGCGGACACTTGCTGTGTCCGCCGTTGGTTGCGTGTTGCGAGCTCAGAAGTTTGGATTGTTGTCCTTTTCGACGAAGGGCAGCGGATAGCATGTCTGGCTTCCGATGTTCCCCAGGTTCGGCCTCCAGTACGGGCTTCCGGTCACCGGCACGTACCGCGCGGCGGCGACGGGTTGTCTACGCCAGTCGCCGAGGCGATGACCCTCTAACCAAAAATCAAAGCCCTTTTGGTCGAATAATTCGCGAAGAACGCTGGCAGCATCCGTGGCGCCGCTGTATGCCGGCAGACCCGCCGACTGCCGCTGCCGGTTAATCAGCGCGAGCTGTTGCGTGACGTCACCAGCAGCCTCCGCCGCGATGTACTCAGCTTCCAGCTTCGAAGCGAGGCGAATGGGTGACGCGTATCCTGTGTACTTCTGCTGGATGAAGTAGGGTCCTGCTGCCGCATCCCACGCATTGTATGGATGCTTGCCTGGTGGAAGCCAGGGCACGCGCGGATCGGTCGTTTGATAATACGGCGGGACGCTGATGACGCTGCGATCGACCGTGCCGCGCCACAGAGCGTTCGACAAGCGCGCGCGATTTGCCAGATCGTCCTGATAGGTCATGCTGTAGGTGAAGCCAGCAGGAACGGCATTCGCATCGACCAACGCGCCGGC
>DATFBW010000444.1:0-4249 GCA_035253645.1 Gemmatimonadaceae bacterium
GACGCCATGCCTCTCCGAGACGATACGCCGGGGACGTCGGCGCCCCTTGCGATCCCGATCGACGCGATGGCACCGCACACGAGCGACGGATTGTTCCTGGTCCCGCGCCTGGCGACGCACGAGGGGGAGTCACACCCGTGAACGGGATGCTCGATCTCTCGGCGGCTGAACTTGCTGATCGTGTCCGATCTGGGGGCATCAAGGCACGGGAGGTGGTAGCGGCAGCGGGCGAACGCATCGACGCAGTGAAGCTCGGACGTGATGGGCTCAATGCGATCCTGTGGGAGGATCGCCCCGCTGCGCTCGAGGCGGCCGCCCAGCTCGATCGGCGCCGTGAACGGGGTGAGACGTTAGGCGCTCTCGCCGGAGTTCCCGTCGTGCTCAAGGATAACATCGCAGCCGACGGTCTTCCGACGACGTGCGGCTCGCGTCTGCTTGAAGGCTACCGCTCGCCTTTCGAGGCGACGGTAACGCAGCGGCTCCGCGCCGCTGGAGCGATCATCCTCGCCAAGTCCAATTGCGACGAATTCGCAATGGGGTCGTCGACCGAGCATTCGGCGTTCGGTCCTGTCCGCAATCCGATCGATCCGACGCGCGTCCCAGGCGGATCGTCAGGCGGCTCGGCGGCGGTCGTTGCCGGCGGAGCGGTGCGCATCGCGTTAGGCTCCGACACGGGAGGCTCGGTCCGTCAGCCCGCTTCGTTTTGCGGCATCGTTGGTCTCAAGCCCACGTACGGCCGCGTCAGTCGGTACGGACTCGTTGCCTTCGCTTCGTCCCTCGACCAGATCGGCGTTTTCGGCAAATCGGTCGACGATGCGGCGCTGGGCCTCGAGGTCATCGCCGGACCGGATGCGCGTGAAGCGACTGCCGTGTCTCTCCCCGTGGACGATTACCGGAGCGCAGCGAATGAAGGGCTCAGTGGCTTGGTGATTGGCAGGCCGCGCGAATACTTCCCGGCATCGCTCGCACCAGACCTTCGCGCGCGCTGCGATGATGCGTTGGCGCGACTTTCGGCGTTAGGCGCCGAGATCCGTGACGTCTCGCTGCCGAGCACGGAGTACGCCATCCCGGTCTACTATATAGTTGCGCCGGCCGAGGCGTCGTCGAACCTCGCGCGCTACGACGGGGTGCGGTACGGACGACGTGTCGCGGGCGACTCGTTGGCGCACATGTACGAGGAAACGCGATCGGCCGGTTTTGGGCCGGAAGTAACGCGTCGCATCCTGCTCGGGACTTATGTGCTCTCTGCAGGCTACTACGACGCGTACTATCGGAAAGCGATGGAAGTGCGTGGGCTGATCGCGCAAGAATTACGGCAGGTATTCGCGTCGGGTGTGCATTTGCTGTTCACGCCGACGACCCCTACTCCGGCCTTCGCGTTAGGTGCGAAGACGGCAGATCCGTATGAGATGTACTTGAGCGACATCTTCACGGTGACGGCGAACCTGACTGGAGTCCCCGCGCTGTCACTTCCGATCGGTACGATCGACAGCCTTCCAATTGGTGGACAGTTCGTGGCACCGCACTTTGCCGAGCGCACGATCTTTCGCGCGGCGTACGCCCTCGAACGCGCGCTGGGAGAGTGGTCGTGAGCGGTTATGAGATGGTCGTCGGCCTCGAAGTGCACGTGCAGCTGAGTACGCACACCAAGGTGTTTTGTGGTTGCTCCACGGACTTCGGCGCTCCGCCGAACACCAATACCTGTCCCGTCTGTCTCGGGCTGCCAGGTGCGCTCCCGGTGCTGAACCAAACCGCCGTCCGGCTCGCAGCGCGTGCGGCTGCCGCGTTAGGCTGTACCCTCCACGAGCGTTCGGTATTCGCGCGCAAGCATTATTTCTATCCCGATTTGCCGAAGGGATATCAGATTTCGCAATACGATCAGCCACTGGCGACGAAGGGAGAGCTCAGTGTCGCGGGCGCAAGTGGCGCCATGTACGTGCGCATCAATCGCGTGCACATGGAGGAAGATGCGGGGAAGTCGATCCACGATCGCTACCCTGACGCCACCGCGATCGACCTGAATCGCGCCGGTACCCCGTTGATCGAGATCGTGACAGAGCCGGACATCCGCTCTTCGCACGACGCGCGCGAATACCTGCGGGAGCTCAAGCTGATCCTCGAGTACCTCGAAGTCAGCGACGCAAACATGGAGGAAGGGAGCCTTCGTGTTGATGCGAACATAAGTGCGCGACGCAAAGGCGACACGGCGCTTGGGACGAAGACGGAGATCAAAAACATGAACTCGTTCTCCGCCGTCGAACGCGCGCTGGATGCGGAGTTCGCTCGCCAATGCGGTCTCCTCGATCGCGGTGAGCGGATCGTACAGCAAACAATGCTCTGGGACGCAAACCGCAGCGAGATCCGACCGGCGCGAAGTAAGGAAGAGAGTCACGATTATCGCTACTTCCCGGACCCGGACCTGCCACCGCTCGTCGTAGGTGCCGCATGGTTGAGCGAGATCCGCTCGCAACTGCCGGAGCTACCCGCGGCGCGGCGAGAGCGGCTGCGCGCGGCGTATGCGATCGCGCCTAACGACACCGAGGTACTCACTTCCAGCCGCGCATTGGCCGACTACTACGAAGGCGTTGCCAAAGCTCACGGCGATGGCCGGACCGCGGCCAGTTGGGTCGTTGGAGATGTGCTGGCGGCTCTCAATAATGAAGGCATTGCGATCTCGGACTTTCGCGTTCTGCCACGCGCGCTCGCCGAGCTGCTGGATCTCGTGCGCGATGGCCGCCTCAGTCGCAATGCGGCCAAACAGGTGTTCGCCGGCATGCGGTCGACGGGTCAACGCGCCGCCGAAATCGCGGAGCGTGAGGGTTTGCTCCAGGTCAGTGACGACGCTGCTCTGACAGGCTGGATCGATGCCGTATGGGACGCTCACCCTGCCGAGGCCCAACGCTACGCAGCCGGCGAGCAAAAACTACTGGGGGTTCTAGTTGGCCTCGTTATGAAAGAATCCAAGGGCCGCGCCGACCCCAAGCGCGTCAATCAATTACTCGCGGCGCGCGTACCGCCGGCAGGCGGCGGATAGAGCGGCACCGTTAGGCGCTGCGCGTAGCCCAGTGCCGTCGTGGGCATGCTGAAGTGCTCTCCAGCTGCCCTATGCGTTTCACGCACGCCACCAATGACGAGCGCTTCTCGGCGCACCCGCTTTGCCATGCGGAGCGCTCGGGCACCCGACGGATCGAGCTTGTGTGGTTCGGACTTATCCAGCACCGATAACACGTCCACAACGAAGTTGAAGGCGCGGTCCAGGTAGAGACCGATATCGATGTCCACCAGATCCCAGCGGCTCCGTTCACTCACAAGCTGGAAAATGCGCTGCCAGGAATCCGAGTCGGCCGCGCGCACCATGCCCCGAAAGATCCGGCGATTCGTAGGGGTGGAAAAAATAGTGGGCGACAGGATGCGGTCGAGGTGTGCATCGGAGCGCGAATGATCGAGCAGGATCAATTCTCGCGCACGGCGCGATACGCGGTCGCCGAGATGCGTTTCGAACCTGTTCTCCCAGTAGCTGTGGCCAATCGTGACGGTGCTCGAGGTCACCGTTAGGCGGTACGGCACGAAGTAGTTGTGCGCAACGACGTCGGCGGCCAGATGCGACAGGTACCCCAATGCGAACGCCCGTAATGGGTCGTCACGTGCCTTGTCGTAAATATCGAGTCCCACCGGCCATGCGTGACAATTCCGTCCGGTAACAGCGTATTTCTTGGCGATACTCGTGTCCGCGGCGATGGAGCCATACAAGAAGTCGTACGAAAACGCCCGGATGAGCTCAGCGACGTTAGGCGGAAGCAGCTCCGGCGCGCGTAGCACCGCTTCTCCCAGATACACATGCGTCCCCGGAGTCCACGCCCACGCGAGATCCGGCGTCAGCGCGATCATCGCGAGTGCCGCGACGACGCATACGCCGAGTGTCCAGCCTCTCACGCGATTTCGTCTTCCAGGTCGGTCTCGGCTTCGACCTCGCGCTCGCGTTCTTCGACCTCACGCGCCGCTTGGGCGCGCTTGCGGGCGCGACGTCGCCTGCCAGGCGTTAGGAGCGCCTTGGCGAGGTACGCCGCGGAACCGAGGTGCCTAACAGTGGATGCCGCGGACTCCGCAAGGTCTCGTACCTGGCTTTGCGTGTCCTCTAACAAGCGATCGACTCGGCGTATCCGGCGATGCGCCAGAGCGAGCACTTGATCGGCGCGTTCAGCACCTTTGTGCACCACAGTGCCAACGTGCTCCACCTCTCGGCGCGCTA
>DATFBW010000445.1:0-9346 GCA_035253645.1 Gemmatimonadaceae bacterium
AACGGCTGCGCGTCGCCGTAGGAAATCGGCAACACTGGGATGCGCATGATCGTCGGCGCATTGGCGCGTTCTATACGCGCCGCGTCTCGCGTCGCGCCAGTTCCTACCGTCAAAGGGTCTCCGGGCGCCACGGGAAGATCGAGGACGCTGCCGCGTTGGACGCCCTCCCGCGGACGCCACGGACCTGCGGGATACACATCACCCTGCGCGTAGCCATCATCGCGCGGATCCGAGTAAATGATGCAGCCAACGGCACCCTTCTCGGCCGCGAGCTTTGGTTTGATTCCGCGCCACGAGCCACCATAACGAGCGATGACGATCGCTCCGCGCACCGAAATCCCGCGCTTCTCCAACTCCTCGTAGTCAGCCGGCACTCCGTAGTTCACATAAACGAGCGGTCCGGTGACGTCACCTTCTCCCGAGTAGGAGTTGTACGAGGGAAGCTGCTCGTTTTTCTGGCGCGTTGTCGGATCGGTCGCAATTACAGGCTCTTCCAGCTTCGCGACGAAGCGCGTCGGCGCGACCAGCTCGAGCACGCGCTCCTTTGGCGTCGGGAACAACACGTGATATTCAGCAAGCTCGGCCTCCCACCCCCACGCGCGGAGTTGGTCGCGCATCCACTCTGCGTTCACTTTCCCCCAAGGCGACCCGACATGGTGCGGTCGTGCCGCCAGCCGCTCCATGTATTCACGGATCTTCAAGCGATCCGGAAGCTCGCGGAACTTCGTTTCCCAATTGCGTTGAGGGGCCGCCGATTGGGCGGTGAACCCGCGGGGTGAGCTGCCTTGTTGCAGGGGTGAAAACGCGGCGACGCCAAGAAGGGCGAACGCGAGGTGGCGAAGGCGAATCGTCATGAGTTGGAACGGAGTCGTCGTACAGGTGTCGTTAACTGTTGAGAATCTTGCGCGATCGATCATGGCCGGCGTGCGCGGTGCCGTCCAGTGTGAGGGTGCCCGTGTTCGGAATCCGTGGACGCCGTTGCGCAATTCGCCACCTGTCCCAATGTTGACGTGAGAAGGATTATGGAGGTGCCGGTGAATAACCCCCGGAGGCGCCTCGCGTCGAGCACGACGCGAGCATTCCTAACACTGACGCTCGTGGCGGTGCACGCCACGATGCTTGCCGCACAAGACGCGCGCCCCGCTACAGGCACGATCAATGGCCGAGTGCTGGACAGGAGTGGCCGCGCAGTAGCGGGCGCGGAGCTCACGATTCCAGGAAGCTCCTTCCGCGTAGAAACGGACGACTCGGGCGAGTTCAGATTGAAGAACGTCCCTGCGGGTGAGCTGCAGGTTCGCGTTAGGCGGCTTGGCTTCAAGCCCGACACGAGCATGATCAGCGTGCTCGCCGGACAGGCGGTTCCCTTTCTCGTCTCGCTGCAACCGCTGCCCCTGCTCCTCAATCCGGTCACCATCCTCGGCAAGCACTACACGGGGAGGCTGGCATCGTTTTATCAGCGGCGCGATCGCGGGATGGGGCACTATTACACGCGGGAGGAGATCGAAAAGCGCAACCCAGCCAATACGACCGACCTCCTCCGCACCGTCCCCGGCATCCGGTTGCAACCGTTAGGCTTCGGCCGCCAGACGCTGCGTTTTCGCGGGGCCCGCTGTCCACCGCTCGTCTGGATCGACGGCTCGCCGTTAGGCGCCGGTGAGTTCGACATCGACAACGTCCCCGCCCGCTCCATCGAGGCGATGGAGATTTATACGGGGATCGCGGCGCTGCCGTCCGAGTTCACCGCGGGACCGACAACGACCACGAGCTGTGGCACGATCGTCATATGGTCGCGCCAGGGAGAGCCACGTTCGCGCAAACGCCAGAAGGGTGAATCCGCGGCCGCGGAAATCCAGCGGCTGGTGGAGTCGCTGCAGCTCTTTACGGCCGACCAGGTGGACCGTCCCGCGATGGCCGACTCGTCGCGACGCGTGGTCCCGATCTATCCACACGACCTCTATCGCACGGCAACACCGGGCGAGGTGCTCGTCGAGTTCATCGTCGAGGCCGACGGAACGGTCGATATGGATAGCTATAACGTCGTGTGGGCAACGCACGCGGCATTCGGCGAGAGTGTGCGGCGCGCCGTCCGTGAGACGTCATGGATCCCCGGGATCAAACAGGGACGTACGGTGCGGCAGGTGCTGCAACAGCCGTATCGGTTCGTCCCGGATTCCAGCGTTAGGCGGGGAACGCAATAACACAGGAGTGAGGAGCGGGGAGCAAGACTACACACGCTCCTCGCTCCCGACTCCTCGCTCCACTCCGGCTACAGCCATCCCCATTGAGTGGTATCCCTTATCGACATACACCGTCGATCCGGTGATCCCACTGCCTAACGGGGACGCGAGGAACGCGGCCGCATTGGCGACCTCGGCGGCCGTGAGCGGTTCAGTGAGCGGCGAGTTGGCGGCGCAGTATTCGACCATCCGTTCGATGATTCCAATGGCGCTCGCTGCGCGACTCGCGAGCGGACCGGCTGAGATCGTGTTCACACGAAGGCCCCACCGGCGACCGGCTTCATAGGCGAGCGTTCGCGTATCGCTTTCGAGCGCCGCTTTGGCGGAAGACATACCGCCACCGTAGCCGGGGATCGCGCGCTCGCTCGCCATGTACGTGAGCGAGAGGACCGTTCCACCCGAGCGCATCAAAGGACCAAGCCGCTGGAGCAGAGCGACAAGCGAATACGCGCTCACGCTCACCGCCGCCAGGTAACCAGCCCGCGTTGTTTCCAGAAGGTCCTTCTTCACCTCGGGCGCGTTTGCAAGCGAATGGACCAGGATATCGAGCGCCGGTGCGCCAAAATCGCGCGTTAGGCGTTCCGCGAGCCCGGCGACCGAAAAGTCGCCCACGTCCTTGTAACGCTTGTTCGTGCGGATGTCTTCCGGCGCGTCGGCGAGCGTATCGTAGGCCGCATCGAGGGGGTAGATCCGCTCGAACGTCAGCTGCTGACCATTGCTCAGCTGCCGGGAGGCGTCCAGCTTCCCGCGTTCGAGCAAGTTCTGGAAAATGTTCAGCGCAGGCGGCCACGTCCCCACGCAAACTGTCGCCCCCGCCTCGGCCAGCGCCTTGGCGATGGCGAAACCGTAGCCGCCATCGTCGGCCACACCCGCAACAAGTGCCCGTTTGCCCGTCAGATCGATGCTAAGCATGGGGGGTGATATCGCTTCCTCCGATGCCCAGCGGCAAGTGCTGGCCAATATGTTGCCTGTAATTGCTGTACTGGTTGCTTTGACCTTTACCCCTGACCTTTGACCTCGGTTAGTCGGCCCCCCCTTCACCAACGGGTCGCACCTGCCGTCGAACCGGCACCGCTCACTGTGCGGGGTCCGTCCTTCGCACGTGCGCTCTGGCGCATTGCGGCCGCCGACGTCTCGTCGGGGAATAAAGTGCGTATCCTGCGCGAGGGCGCCCGCCTGTTCGATGAGATGATCTCGGCGATCGAGTCGGCGAAGGAAAGCATCTCCTTCGAGATGTACATCTTCCGCCGCGACGAGCTGGGGAAGCGATTCGTCGATGCGCTGGCGGCGGCCCAGAAGCGAGGCGTGCGGACGCGTGTGCTGCTCGACTGGATCGGGCGAATGGGAACGCCGTACCGCTTCTTCGAGCCGCTGACGAAAGCAGGAGCGGAAGTGGTGTACTTCAACCCACCGGGATTTCGCCGATGGCTCGGCCTCGTACCGCGCGACCACCGCAAGGTGCTGGTCGTTGACGACCGCATCGGCCTAACGGGTGGCTTCGGGATCGGCGCTGAATGGCAAAGCGGCGTGCTCAAGCGACGGAGCACGCCCTGGCGCGATACCGCAGTCTGGATCGAGGGTGAAGCTACGCGGTACCTGGCAGACGCTTTCGACGATATGTGGCGCCGCGCAGGAGTGCGTTTTAGAAGCATCAGGCGCGAGCATCGCCACATCGTGCGCGCCGCGCGAGGCGCCCATTTCGATCCTTCCGTTCATCCACCGGCGCTCGTCGGCATTATCGAGGGCGTGCCGCTGCGGCTGCGCGTGTCGCGCGCGCTCCAGCTGCAGGCGCTGGCCGCGCAGCACACGATCTGGATCGCCAGCGCGTATTTCATGCCCTCGTGGAGCGAGATAGAAGCGCTCGCCGGCGCGGCGCGTGACGGCGTGGATGTACGTGTGTTGGTGCCGAGCACGTACGACCACCCCTGGCTGCGTCGCCTAACGACGCGGTTTTACAGACGGCTGCTGCGCAACGGCGTAAAGCTGTGGGAGTGGGAGGGCGAGATGATGCACGCCAAGACCAACGTCATCGACTCGCGCTGGGTACGCATCGGGTCCACGGACTTCAATCCGTTAGGCGTGGCGATCAACTACGAGCTCGACGTCATCATCGAGGACGCCACAATCGCGCGGCAAGCGGAGGATATGTTCCTGGAGGATCTGGATCACTCCAGGCAAATCACGCTGCAGGAAGTCCCGCGTTAGCTCGGTCAGCCACGGCGTAAGGCGATCACTGGATCGACACCCGCCGCCTTGCGCGCGGGCAGCAAACTCGCCAACAGTGCCGCTCCGCCGAGAAAGGCGACGATCGCCACATATGTCCACGGATCCGATGGAGTGATTTCAAACAGCATCGATCGCAGGACGCGCGTTAGGGCCAGCGCAGCGGCGAGTCCAAGCAACATGCCGAGACAAGCCAACATGGCACCTTCACGCACGATGAGCTGCAACACGCTGCGTCGATCCGCCCCGAGCGCCATGCGTATTCCGATCTCACGAGTACGCTGGGCGACAGCAAACGACAGCACGCCGTAGATCCCCGTCACCGCCAACGACAGCGCGACCGCGGCGAAAAGCGCGAGCAGAACCGCGCTGAATCGTGTCTGCGCGCTGGCCGTAGCGATGCGGCTGTCCATCGATTGCACGTCATAGATCGGAAAGCGCGGTGCCGCATTTCGAATCGCCGCGCGCACGCTTGGAGCGAGCGCAGCGGGGTCGCCATCGGAGCGCACGAAGATCATCATGCGCGCGATCCGCGCTTGCCCATACGAGATGTACGCATCCGGCCGCGCTGTGGAATCGATCGTGCCGAACCGTACGTCACCAACTATCCCTATTACTTCAGCGCCCGTGTGAAACCCCCCTTGATACACGGCAACTTTCTTCCCGATAGGATCTTCACCTCGGAAATACTTCCGTGCTGCCTCTTCGTTTATCAGCACCACTTTCGGTGTCCCTAACCGGTCCGTGTCGCTGAAGAGCCGCCCGCGCTTGAGTGGCACTCGCATCGTGGTGAACCAGCTTGGGCTGACCCAGTGCACGCCAACCATCGCGTTGCCTGACGAGGACTGAGGACGATCGGCGAATGTCATGATCGTGCCGTTGCAGCTGTTGCTGAGCGGCGCGCAATCGGCGAGCGCAACCTGTCGCACGCCTGGCACAGCCGCGATGGTCGCTTGCAGCGCGTCGTAGAACCCGGGCATGGAATCGGGCGCGACCTCGCCTGCAGGCACCGACAACCGCAACGTGAGTACGTTTGCTCCGTCGAAGCCCGGGTTCACGCTCAGCAGATTCGCAAGGCTGCGAATCATGAGGCCGGAACCGGCCAGCAGGACCAACGCGAGAGCGACTTCTGCGACAACGAGCGATCGCCGACTGACTCCAACGCCGCGCGCGCTGCCAGCAGCCGCGCTGCCGTCCTTGAGGTCGTGCGTTAGGTTCGCTCTGGTCGCGCGCAGCGCAGGCAACAGGCCGAACACAAGACCCACGACGGCGCTCACTGCGAACGCGAAAACGAGTGCGCGCGCGTCCAGCCGGATCGCATCGAAACCGACGGCACCGATTCCACCCTGCAGTCCTTGAACGCGCAGCGTCTCCTGGGGATTGATGGCGCTCAGGAAGCGCGTCCCGACCATTGCCACGCCAAGGCTTGCGACACCGCCTAACGTCGCAAGTACGACGCTTTCAGTGACGAGCAGCCTTACCAGCCTGCCGCGCGCGCCACCGATCGCGAGACGCACTGCGATCTCCTGCTTGCGGGAAATGCCGCGTGCGACGAGCAGGTTGGCCAGATTCACACATGCGATGAGGAGGACGAGTCCTACCGCTCCGAAGAGCACCAGCAGCGAGCGCCGAAGTGCGCTGGCCACGCGAATTGTGTCGAGAGGGCGCGCGTCCGCGGTCCAGCGTTCGGGCGCCTTACTGGTTGAGAGCGATCCTTTCTCCATCGGGAACGCGGCGTAGATCCGCGGTCCCAGCATCTGCGCTTCTGCGGCTGCCTGCTGTGGAGTGACTCCGTCCTTCAAACGCCCGATCATCGAAAACTCGAGGGACCAAGCTTCATTCAACTCCTCCGCCTGGCGAGCGCTCAGGTTCACGAGCGCTTCCGCGCGACCAGAAAGACCACGGAAGCCAGGCGGTAGAACACCGGCGATCTCCCAAGGCACGTTGTTCAGCGAAAGTGTCTTTCCCACCAGGTCTGACGCCGCATTGAAGCGACGTTGCCACAGCGCATCGCTGATCAGCGCCATCCTGCGCGCTCCCGGTGCGCGGTCGAGCTCAGCGGGGAGGTCGCTGCCTAACGCCACGCGCACGCCGAGTGTGGACAGGTACTGCGTCGTCACTTCTTCGATCCCAATGCGCTCGGGTTCGGTTCCGGTGAGCGTCGTTTGCGTGGCGCTGTGCAGCGCGAGCGTCGAATAGCTGCGCTGGGCGCTACGGAAGAACTGATAACGGGGGTACGACCACGGCGCTGTCCCGGCGTCGTTCGTCGCCTGCACGATGTCCATCAACCGACCTGGTTCGCGAAACGGCAGGGAGCGCAACAAGAGCGCGTCTACTGCCGAATAGATGGCCGTGTTTGCTCCGATGCCGATGGCGAGTGTGAGCACTGCGGTGATTGTGAAGCCGGGCCGGCGGGCCAGGCCGCGCAATGCATAACGAACATCGTTCGCGAAGTCGTGAAGTCGGTCACTCACGTCGAGTCTCCGTTCTTTGCGTTCGGCCGAAGCGCCGAGGCGTCGTTCGGCGTCGGCGAAGCTGCTGCCGAGTCGTCGCAGCGCTTCCTCTTGAGCGGCTTCGCGGGACATACCGCGCGCCATGAGATGTGCTATTCGCGCATCGATGTGGTATTGCAGCTCCTCGCGCATCTCGCCGCGGGCGGTGCGGCTGCGCGACCTAACGAATCTGAACAAGCGGCGCGACGGGCTCATGAGACATTCACGTCGATGAGAGGATCTCGGTCAGAGCTCGCGCGTAGCGCGCGAGGTTGGCCCCCTCATCGCGGAGATGCGATCGGCCAGAGGGACGGATCTTGTAGTAGCGCGCGCGCCGGTTGTTTTCCGTCAGTCGCCATTCGGACGCGATGAATCCACGCTCCTCCATCCGGTGCAGCGCGTAGTACAGCGCTCCGTCGTCGACTTCGAGTGACCCGTTGGATCGGTTCTCGAGCCAGGATGCGATCTCGAAGCCGTGCATCGGGGCCCAGGCGAGGGCCTTGAGGACCAGGACGTCCAGCGTCCCTTTGAGCAGCGGTAATGGATCGGCCATGGCACCCCAGTGTCTTCACTCAGACACTGGGGGGAGCCAAAGGGTTGCCGCTCCTTGAACGACCGCAAGACCAATCCGCCGCGGTGTGTCCGGCGTAGTTCTGCGTAACCCTCTCTCACTCGAACAGCCAGCCGTGCGATCTCTCATCCTGGTGGCGCTCATGGCCACCATCGACCCGCCTAGCGATTCGTCACCCGCGCCCGTTCGTGTCGAGATCCGGACCTTTCAGTTCGCGCCCGACACCGCGCGCATTGCGCTCGGAACGAAAGTGGTTTGGACGAATCAGGATGAAATCGAACATACGGTCACGGCGGGTAAGCCCTCGGAACGCGAAGGTGCATTCAACGTCGTTTTGAAGACGAAGGGTGCAATCGCGGAGCGGACATTCACCACGGCTGGCACGTTCACCTACTTCTGTGACCGCCATCAGTTTATGCGCGGCACGATCAACGTCACTCGTTAGGAGCACTCGCAACATGAATCGCACCATCGGTCGTGTGGCACTGGGCGTACTACTCGCCACCAGCGCCAGCACACTCCACGCGCAAGGGATGCAGGCGTCGAACAGCGGCATGACAGTTGCCGCACTCAAGGCCAGGTTGAATACGCTCCTCTCGGAGCACGTCTATCTCGCCGCCGCCGCGACCGGCTCGGCGTTAGGCGGCCGTCAAGCGGAGTTCCAGGCTGCCGCTGGCGCGCTGGACAAGAATTCGGTCGACGTCTCCAAAGCGATCGGCATGGTCTACGGCACAGGAGCCGAGACGGCGTTTCTCGCACTTTGGCGGAAGCACATCGGCTTTGTCGTGGATTACACCACGGGCATCGCAACCAAGGACAAGGCAAAGGCCGACAAGGCAGTCGCTGATCTCGTTCAATACACGCAGGACTTCGGTGCATTCCTGGCGTCGGCAAATCCGAACCTGCCCAAGAGCGTTGTGGCCGACCTCGTGAAGGGCCACGTACTCACGCTCAAGACCGTCATCGACGCACAGCAGACAGGCGATGCCGCCAAGACGTACATGACGCTGCGCGAGGCTGCGATGCACATGCAGATGATCGCGGATCCGCTGGCTGACGCAATTGCCAAGCAGTTCCCTGGCAAGTTCGTTAATTGACGGAGACGCGCATGATCGAAAAGCGGCAGCAACATAAAAGAAGTCAGCACGGATAATCACAGAAAAACACGAATGGCCGCGGGTACTGCAGTTTTCAAACGCAGTATTCGCGGCTTTGTCGCTTTTATTTGCGGATATCTGCAATTCTTTGAACTAGAGCTCGGTTGCGAGTCACGGAACTTGCGGCGCTATTCCGATGCAACGTCCGGAAGGCGCGACTCGACGCTCCGGCCGACTGTTGGAGGCCGAGGATCGCGCGTCAAGAACGCCTAACAAGAGAGGTCACTCGGGATGGCCATTGCAACCAATCAAGAAGTTGATCTGGGCAGCGAGCAAGACTTCGGCGTCGTTGTCGATGAATCGACGTTGCGTTTCGAGCGCCTACTCCCCGGCCCGGTAGAGCGTGTATGGGCGTATCTCACTGAGCCAGAAAAACTCGCGAGGTGGATCGCCACGCCGACGTCAGCGGTAGGCGCGGACACCACGGTCGAATTCACGTGGGATCATTCCAAACTCTCACCGCACAAGGAGCCGACGCCTCCGCAGTATCAGCAATTCCAGGGAATGGTTTCGCGTTGGCGCGTCACCCGCTTCGAGCCGCCGCGGGTTCTGAGTTGGATCTGGGATGAAGGGACCGAGTCCGAATCTGAAGTTACGGTCGAGCTGACCCCGCAGGCCGATGACGTACAACTCGTCCTCACGCATAGCCGGATTCCAAAGGCCGAG
>DATFBW010000446.1:0-4537 GCA_035253645.1 Gemmatimonadaceae bacterium
CGTGAAATACATCCATTCGCCGTCGGGCGACCACGCCGCGTCGGTGCATTGCGCCGGCTGCGGACCCACAAGCTTGCCTGACGAGTGTCCGTCGAACGGAACCAACCGACACGGCATCCACGAGAAATACGACATTTGCACCAGGAGCACGTTATTCGTATCGGGCGAGAGATAGGAACGGTGCGCCATCTCCGTCTCGGGCGGCATGTATATCACGCGATGATTGGTGCGACTCTCGCCGGAGGTAACGATCGCCATCTGTACATCGCGTCCAGTGGTTTCCGAATACAGCAGGCCGCCGGCGCTATCGATCCACGTTAGGCCTTCGGCGTTGGCGAGCATGCGTCGCGGCTGGTGTTGTCCATGCACTGGAACCGTCCACGTCTCCCATCCCGCCATACTCAGTGTCGTGTACGCAATCTGACTACCATCAGGTGCAAACTTGGGCCCCATCTTGAACGACGCATCATTCGTGAGCTGCACCGCCGCCCCGTCCGGAAGAGGCTTTACATAGATCTGGCCAGGACCGAAGAAGGTGCTCTCGCCGAGGATGAAAGCGAGGAGCTTCCCATCCGGCGAGAGGGCAGGCGACGTCGCCGATTCGGCGAAGTCGGTCAGGCGGATGTACTCCGTTGGCGTTACGACATCTGAGTTGCTCGCTCGCAGTTGTACGACGGTCAAGGCCAGGATTGCGGCGGCCGCCACGGCAGCGACAGAAGCGAGCACGCGGCGGTTGCGCCCAGCAGGCGCCGACAGTGCCTGGCGGAAATCCCTCGCGCGCGAAAAACGCTCGTTAGGGTCGAGCGCCAGTGCTCGCAGCAACGCTGCGCTGACTTCCCGCGGCACCGGCGGACGTGTCGCGTGCAGGCGGCGCGTTAGCTCGCGGGCGCCGGTCGCGCCGGTGGCCGGCGTCGCGCCCGTTGCAGGGGGCTCACCCACGAGACACTCGTACAGGATGCAAGCCAGGCTGTAGATATCGCTGCGACCGTCGACGCGATCGCCGAGCGCCTGCTCCGGGCTCATATACCGCGGCGTACCCAACACCAGGCCAGTACTCGTTAGGCGGCCATCTTCAGCCAACGCGGTGGCGATGCCGAGGTCGGCGACGATCGCATGCCCTTCGGAAATGAGGATGTTCTCGGGCTTGATGTCGCGGTGAACGACACCATTCCGGTGCGCGTAGTCCAGCGCATCAGCGATTTCGCTCGCCAGCCCGACAGCTACGGTCGGAGCGAGCTGCCGTTCACGCGTAAGCCACGCCCGCAGACTTTCCCCTGTCACATATGGCGTGACATAAAAAAGGTGACCTTCAGCTTCACCGGAGTCGTGCAGTGGAAGGATGTTTGGGTGCGCCAGGCCCGCGGCGTAGCGTATCTCCCTAAAGAACCGGTCGGCCGATGCTGTCCCGCTGAGCTCAGGGTTCAGGACTTTGATTGCAACCGCGCGATCGTGCTTGAGGTCGCGCGCGAGATATACGGTCGCCATCCCTCCGCGCCCAAGCTCGCGTTCGAGGAAGTAGCGCTCGGCGAGTGCCGCAGCCAGCCGGTCGTGCATCACGTCACTGATCCTACGCCGAGTCACGCGGCGCGGCCACCTCGCGCGCCTTTCCAAGAGCGCGCACGACAGCCAATGTGAAGCGCGGCGTGGGAGTCATGGCCGCCCATTTCCTAGCAGGAGTTGTTCATGGGATTCGCGCAGCGGAGTTGGCTGCTGCTGGTCACGACCGGCAGCATCGTTCTTCCAGTATCTGCTCAGCGGCAGCGAGCACAAAGCCCCGCGGTCGCCGCGCAGGCGGCAGCGCCCGCGCTCGACAAACTCCGTTTCCGCGACATAGGCCCGGCGTCGATGTCCGGCCGCGTCGACGACTTCGCCGTGTTCGAGGCCAACCCCGCGGTGTTCTACATCGCGACGGCCACGGGTGGCCTGTGGAAGACCGTGAACAACGGCACCACGCTCGAACAGGTGTTTCACAGCCAGACGACATCGTCCATCGGCGACGTCGCGATAGCGCCTAACGATCCGAACCTCGTCTGGGTCGGCACCGGAGAAAACAACAACCGGCAATCTTCTTCGTGGGGCGACGGCGTGTATAAATCCACCGACGGCGGCCGCACCTGGGTCAACATGGGCCTCAAGGACTCGAAACAGATCGCCCGCATTATCGTGGATCCCGTGGACTACGACGTGGTCTACGTTGCCGCGTTAGGTAACTTGTGGGCGGCGGGCGGCGAGCGCGGCGTGTACAAGACGACGGATGGCGGTCTCACATGGTCGAAAGTGCTCGACGGCGGCCCCGATGCAGGGGCGACCGAGCTGGTCATGGACCCGGCCAACAACAAGGTACTGTACGCGGCCACCTATCAACGCCGCCGATCCAGTTGGGGCTTTAACGGCGGCGGCGCGGCGTCAGCCATCTACAAGAGCACCGACGCAGGCCGCACGTGGAACAAGCTCACGAACGGAATCCCGAACGGCCCGTTAGGCCGGATCGGCCTCGACATCTATCGCAAGAATCCGAACGTCGTCTACGCGCGCATCGAGCACCAGTCGGAGAGCGGCACCTATCGATCCGACGACGGCGGCGCGTCGTGGACGAAGCTCTCGACGACGAACCCGCGGCCCATGTACTTCTCGCAGATCCGCGTGGACCCCCAGAGCGATTCGCGCATCTATGTACTCGGCGTACAGCTGCACGTATCGGATGACGGCGGGCGTACCTTTCACAGTGAAGGAGCGCGCCAGATTCACGTCGACTTCCACGCGATGTGGATCAACCCGAACAACCCGAATCACGTGATCCTGGGCGGTGATGGTGGCGTAGGCATCTCGTACGATCGCAGCAAGACGTACATGTACCTCACCAACTTGCCGGTGGGGCAGTTCTACCACGTGAGCTACGACATGCAGTCGCCGTATACCGTCTGCGGCGGGCTGCAGGACAACAACACGTGGTGCGGTCCGAGTGCGGTGCGTAACGAGTGGGGGATCGGGAACGACGAGTGGTTCATCATCGGTGGCGGTGACGGTTTCGTCGGCATGATCGATCCCACGAATCCACGGATCATGTACGCCGAGTCGCAGAACGGGAACATGAACCGGATCGACCGCCTAACGAATGAGCGTACCAGCATCCGGCCCGAGCCCTTGCTGAACGAGCGCGCGTATCGCTGGAACTGGGATACGCCGCTCGTGTTGTCACCGCACGATCCGGCCACCGTGTTTGCCGGCGCGAATAGAGTGTTCCGCTCGACCGACCGAGGGCATTCGTGGACCGTCATATCGCCGGACCTAACGACGCAGGTCGATCGCGATACGCTCGAGCTGATGGGGGTGAAGGGGCGAGACATACGGATCGCTACCAATGACGGCATTTCGAGCTTCGGAACTTTGTCGACCTTCCAGGAATCGCCCGCAAAGCGTGGCGTCTATTGGGCTGGGACGGACGATGGTCAGCTGCACGTGTCGCGCGATGCCGGCGCAAACTGGACGAACGTGACCGCCAAAGTCCCGGGCCTCCCAAAATGGACATACGTTGCTCGCGTCGAGCCTTCGCGCTTCGCAGAGGGGACTGTTTACGTGGCTTTCGATGGTCACCGGTTAGGCGACTTCGCCACATACGTCTTCGCGAGCACCGATTTTGGCAACACATGGACCTCGATCGCCGGCAACCTTCCAAGGGGTGAGGTCGCGCGCACTATCACCGAGGACCTCAAGAACGCCGACGTCCTTTACCTGGGCACCGAAAGTGGGTTGTGGTTCACGTACGATCGTGGCCGCCATTGGGTACCAGTGAAAGGCCGGTTCCCGACCGTGCCTATCTATGAAATCACGCTGCACCCGCGCGACAACGCGATGCTGTTGGCAACGCATGGCAGGTCGCTGTGGATCCTGGATGACCTCACACCATTTCAGGAATATGGGCGCGCGATAGCGAGCACGGGGTACGTGCTCTCGCACGCGGGAGTCACGCAACGCCGCGCGTCCAGCGAGCGCATGCGCGACTTCGAAGGTGACATGAAGTACCTCGGCCGCAATCCGGAACGTGGGGCGGTCGTGCAGTACTGGATTCCCGCCGCCGGACAACAGGCGAGCCTGACGATTACCGATGCAGCCGGTCAAACGATTCGCGAGATCAAGAACGATTCGACGGCAAAGCCGCAGTCCGGATTCAACGCGTTAGGCTGGGATCTGCGCGTCGAGCCAAACCGGACGCCACGCCTCGGCGCCGGCGGCGGTGGTGGTGGCGGCTTCTTCGGGGGCGGGACCGAAGGGCCCATGGTCCTTCCGGGGACATACACCGCGCGCCTAACGGTTGACGGCCGGGCCGTCGGGTCCACGACGATTGCCGTGCGTGGTGACCCCGAGATCACGATCGCTGACGCAGATCGCAAAGCCTGGTTCGATCTGCAAATGGAGCTACATCGATTGCAGGCGCAAGCCAACGAGACGGCGGAGCGCCTGTTTCAGGCGAACGAGCAGCTCAATGCTGTGCGAGAACGGATGCGCGATAGCACGAAAGCGAGCGCGAGTGAACGTG
>DATFBW010000447.1:0-2977 GCA_035253645.1 Gemmatimonadaceae bacterium
TGATCGGTCACCGCGACGAAGCCGAAGGCGGGGTTCAGCACAACGTCCTCGTACTCGAGCCACGTGCCTAACGAGTCTGTGCGGAAGGCGTCCACCACTACCTTCCACTTTCCGGCGGCTGGGTTCAACACCAACAGCGACTCATCACCAACCATGTCACCGTCGGCCTTCGACGGCACACACTCCTTGCCGCTGCAGTCGAACAAGTAGAGATCGAGATCGTTCCCGCCACGAGTCGCCGAGCGCGCACGTACGCTCAATGCCGGGGAACCAGGCGGCACGTCGATCTCGTACAGCTTCTGTTGTGACGTGCGCATCTCAACTCTGTCGCGCCGAGCGGTTCCGAGCGCAGTGCTCATGACAGCAGCCGGAACTGCCGCCAGGCGATTTGTGAGCTGCACTTCCACCGTTGCGCTCTTCTCACCGCCGCCGCCGCCGCCGAGCGCGTCGAGGCTACTGCCGCTCGCGATGCCAACGTCGGCACCTAACGCGTGCACAGTCAATGTCACCGGTGTATTCGGCACCGCTTCCGTCTTCTTCGCCTGCTGCCAATCGAAGTTGCGCGTGTCATCGACATCCTGAAGGCGCACTTCCCACACGCCCGGGACAGGATCGAGCACGGTGTAGGTCCGCTTACCGGTCGTATCGGGCTGACGAAGCCCGCTGACGTTGCGCGCGTCAGGCCGCGTGATCGCGACGGTCACGCGACGTTTGGTCGTCTCCACATCGATCCGCAGCGTGGATGCTCCTTCAGGGACGCGATAATACAGGTGTGCCATCCCGGGACGCGCGACATCGAACTTCTTCTCCGACTTGTAACCATTCGCCTGGGTGAGCGGCTCCGCAGCGACGATCGTCGCTTGCGTCCGATACTCGAATCCGGGGAGACTCGGATGATCGAGCGTCAACAAAGCCGTGTGCACACCGCTCGTCTTCGGCGCGACGCTCACGGTGACAGGAACCGCTACGTTGAGCGGCAACGTCACGGACGCCGGGGCCGCGAACGTCCCACTGTCGTTTCCGACCCAGCCTAACGTGAACGTCATTGGCGCGCGCGGACCGCTCGTTCGCGTGAACGTGACCGTCCGCTCGTCGCGCTGGCCTGCGGACCAGCCCTCGCGCTCGAAAATGCCGACCCCTTCATCCTGCCTGGCGAGCAGACCGCTCACGGCATGCCTAACGGCGGCCTTGCTCGTTATGGTGACGGGCGTGCGCACCGTATCCAGCGCGCGCAGGATCTCCCAGGCGCCGGCCACATTCACCACACCATTGCCCTGTTTGTTGGCCGGGATGTGCGGCACCCAGCGCGCGGACGTCATGAGGGCGTGCCGTAACCTGTACGGATCATATTTGACCCCCGATTGCTTTGCTGCGCTGATCAAGAGCGCAACCGCACCGGCGGTCGTCGGTGTCGCGGTCGATGTGCCTCCCGCGATGTTGTACCCTGGGGGCAACTGCATCAGCCCGGGGATCGCAGTCCCTTCGACGAAGCCGCGGCCTGTGCTCACGTAGTTGGATGGTGCGATCACATCAGGCTTGAGCGCACCCGTTCCCATAGGCCCGTACCCGCCGGTGATGAGCAGGTTGTCGTCATGCTGGACGCGCACGCCATGGTTTGCGAAGAAGTTCGCCTTGCTCTCGTGCCCCCCGACTGAAATCGCGCCGTGCGCGAGCGCGTAATCGTCGATCGCCGCCAGCATCGCGTAGTTGTGCGTCGGTATGACGATCGCCTTGCCGTATTTCGCGATGAGCCGGCCGTAGATGACGGTTGGTACGAGACGTCCATCGAACAACAGGTAATTGCGCGCGATGTTCGAGCTCTGCTCGAGGAAAACCACATCCACCGCGGGGTGTTTGACTGCCTTGATTACGGCTTCGGTCTGACCGTATGCGGAACCGCCTTCGGCGACGTTCACGAGCACGGCTCCTGGTGCGACGCCATCGAAGCGCCCCTTCTCGCCACGGCTCGCAACGGCCGCTCCCACCACGAGCGATGCGTGGCTGGCGACGCCAAGGTTGATGGCGACGAGCTTGCGCGGCGCGTCGATTTGGACGCCAAACGCGACTGACTCACGCACCGGCGTCTCCGGCTTGTCCTTGCCGATCACGCCAAACTCGGCACGCACACGATAGTCGGTCAGTGCGCGCTCATCGCTGAAATCGAGGTCTTGATCGGTGTCGACCCAGACGTCGTTGCTCGTCTCGTTCCACAGAATGGCGAAGATCCTGCTCGATCCAGGCGGGTTCCCGTCACGATTTACGTCCTTGTCGATCTGCGAACGTGAGACGGAGTCATAAATGGCCTCGTCCAGCTGCGCGATGCGGAACATCCCCTCGCGCGGCGCGACATATGTCTTTCCTTGCCACGTTAGGCGCCTGCCGACCGCGGTGACCGTATCTTTCATGCGAAACCAGCGTCCGTCGTCCTCGTCATCGATGTCGATCGCCGTCTCGTATCCAATGATCTTCCGCGTCGGTTTGCCATCGAGCGTTGTCGCGACCTGCAACTCGGGTAACAACGGATCCAGGCTCTGATCGATGATCGCGATCCCGGTGCCGCGTCCATCGAACGTGGGGTTCGCCTTACGCCACGCGATCGCATTCATGTCGGTCAAGGGATCGTAGCGGTCAACGAGCGGCGTTTCGGGAAGAGGCACCGGCCACTTTTGTTTGAGGGTATCCGGCAGCGCTGGGAGTGCGTCGGCACCCGAAGGCGCTGCAACGGGAGTATCCGCAGCGGCGAGACCGAAAGCACGCGTTAGGCGGCTGATCGTCACGTCGGCGCTGTGCACGAGAGGGTCACGCACGAGTCGTTCGACGCTGTCCACGGGGATCCGCGCACGCAAATAATCGACGTCGTCATCGCGATAGCGGATGGTGCCGCCTAGCTGCGCGATCAACTGAACGACGCGCGCGTTGGCTTTTGGCATCGAGGCGATGACCAGCGTCACAGCGGTGTCGCCGCGGGCCCGCGCCG
>DATFBW010000448.1:0-4692 GCA_035253645.1 Gemmatimonadaceae bacterium
GGAGCTGCGCACCGTCTCGCGCAACGGCGAGGCGACGACGACGATGCGCTTTGCCTGGGGCACGGACATGCAGACCACGCTGCTCAATGTGCGCGAGCGGCTGGACAATGCACGCGGCCAACTCCCCGAGCGCGCGGATCGCCCCACGCTCCTAACGAGCGATCCCGGCGAACGGCCGATCGCCGTGCTCGCGATGGCCGGGCAACAGGACCTGCGCGGCCTGGCGCGTACGGCGGAAGAGGTGCACGCACGGCGGCTCGAGCAGATTACGGGCGTTGCGAGCGTGGCCGTCGTTGGTGCGCCGGAAGACGAGATCCGCATCGAGGTCGATCCGGCCAAGCTGCGCGCGCTCGATCTCACGGCGGACGATCTCGCGACGGCCGTTAGGCAGGCCAACGCGAATGGCGCCGGCGGGACGATCCGCCGCGGCCAGTTCCGCTTCGCCGTACGCGCCCTCACCGAATTCCAGCGCCCGGAGGAGATCGCGAGTACGCCGATCGGGCCGGTGCGCAGCGGCATCACGCTGGCTGACGTCGCGACGATCACCCTAACGAGCGCCGATCCCAAGACCATCGTGCGTCACGATGGGAAAGCGGCCGTCGGTCTCGTCGTCTACAAGGACGCCGGCGCCAACACGGTCAAGGTCACACGCGACATCGATCGCACGATCGAGACGTTGACGCGCGAATTTTCGGGCATCACGCTGACGACAGTCGCAGCACAGGCAGACTTTGTCGTCGCCGCCCTTTCCAACCTGGGACAGGAGATCATCCTCGGCGGCATTCTTTCGCTGCTCGTGATCCTGATCTTCCTGCGGGACTGGCGCACGTCGCTGGCGATCGGGGTCATGGTGCCGCTCTCCGTGCTCTTGGCACTCGTCGTTCTCCAGGCGTTAGGCGTCACCGTGAACGTGATGTCGCTTGGTGGATTGGCGCTTGGCGTAGGGCTGCTTGTCGACAATGCGATCGTAGTTGCAGAAGCATCTGAAAGAAAGAGGTCGGAGCTCGGAGCTCGGAGCTCGGGTCTGGACCTCGAACCTCGAACCTCGCAACTCGCACCTGATAGAGCCGAGACGACGATCGCGGCGACAGAAGAGGTTGCGGGGCCCCTGACCGCCGGCACCCTAACGACGCTCCTCGTCTTCGGACCCATCATCTTCGTTCAAGGATTGGCCGCCGCGCTGTTCCGCGACCTCTCGCTGTCCGTCGTCACCTCGGTCGCAGCGTCGCTGATTCTCGCGCTGACGTTGATGCCGGTCCTCATCACAGGTCGCAGGTCAAAGGTCGAAGGTCAAAGGTCAAAGCTCCTCCCCCTTCCCCATTGGCTGCTCGAGTTTGGGACTTCGCTCGCCGACAAGTATGAGCGTGGGATGGCGTGGTGCTTGTCGCGACCACGCACGGTATTCGTCATCGCCGGAATAGTCACTCTCATCACTGCTCTCGTAGCCGTGCGACTGCCGCGCGAGGTGCTCCCCGCTGTGGACGAGCGCGTGGCCGTCGCCTCGCTCCGGCTGGCCCAAGGCACTGCCATCGAAGAGACCGTTAGGCAGACAGCCCGGATCGAAAGCGCGGCGCGGCAGCTGGGATCCAACGGCGTCTACGCGCGCGTCGGCGTCGCCACCGACGAAGAAGTACTCGCCGGCGCCGATGTCGGTTCGTCAGCGACGTCCGAGATGCTGATCCCGGTGCCTAACGGCATGGGCGCCGCCGAGTTTGCCGACGCCCTTCGCGCGAACCTGCCTGACCTCGCGAAAGGCGGCGGTGGGAGCGCGCTCGCAATCGACCTTGCCGGCCAGTCCGAGTTTGGTTCGCTGATCGGCCGCGAAGGCCGTATCGTGCGCGCCGAGGTGGGCGCTCGCACCCTGGCTGAAGCGGAGCGCTGGGCGGATTCAGTCCGGCGAGCGATGCAAGCCTTCTCCTTCCTGACCGATGTGCGCGCATCGAACGCGACGACGCAGCCGATCATCGAAGTCACGCTCGTTCGCGATCGGATCGCGCAGCATGGCCTGCGCATCGAAGAGATCGCCGCGGCGCTGCAGGGCGGTCTCGGAGGAGTCGAGGCGAGTGAGCTGCGGGAGACGGACCGGCGCACGCCAATCACCGTTAGGTTCTCCGGCAATGCGAACGAAAACCTCACGGAGGCCCTAACGACACCCGTGAGCGGCATCCCGGTCGGCCAGCTCATCGAGGCGCGTGAATTGCGCGCCCCAATCGAAGTCGTGCGCGTGGGGCAACGTCCCGTCGTGCAGGTCGAAGGCTTGATTCGCGAAGGAGGAACGTCGCACGCGACAGATCGCGTCGTCGACATGCTCACAGCGACGAGCTTCCCTGCCGGCATTTCCTGGAGCGTCAGCGGTGCGGACGCGGAGACCCGTCGCACGTCGAATGAGCTGCTCCTCGTTGCGATCCTCGCCGCCGCCCTCGTTTTTCTCGTCCTCGCTGGCGAGTTCGCCTCCTTTACGGTGCCGCTCGTTGTGATGCTGACCGTGCCGCTCGCAGCCGCGGGCGGTCTCTTGTTCCTTTGGCTCACGGGTCAGAGCATCAACGCTGTCTCGCTCATCGGCATCGTGGTGATGATCGGCATGGCCGACAACGAGGCCGTCGTCAAGCTCGACGCGATACGGCGTTTCCGGGAGCAAGGACACTCGGTGGATGAAGCCGTGATGTTAGGCGGCCGTCAACGCTTGCGCGCGATCGCCATGACGTCCCTAACGACGATTACGGGCGTCCTGCCATTGGTTTTTGGATTGGGCAGTGGCGGCGCGCTCTATCAACCACTCGCTGCCGGTGTTATTGGCGGATCGATCTCGGCGTTGCTTGTGACTTTCTTCTTGCTGCCTACCGCTTACGCGGTTCTGGAAAGGAGCAAGGAGCGGGGAGCAAGGAGCCTGGTCCAGGTGCGAGATACGGCGAGCGAGGTGCGAGCGACATGATACGATGGGCAGTCTCGCGGCCGGCTGTGATCTGGGCCGCCGTAGCCGCCATCGTGTTAGGCGGCACCGTCGCGTTCTCGCGGCTCCCCCTCGCCACCAAGACGACCGTCGAGCTGCCACGCCTCCAGGTTTCCGCGGCGTGGCCCGGCGCATCGGCCGAGCTGGTGGAGACGTACGTCACGTCACCGATCGAGGCGGCCATTCAGAGCGTGCGCGGCGTTAGGCGGTCCACGTCACGCTCCGAGGACGATCAGGCCACCATCACGGTGGAGTTGGAGCCGGCAGCGGACGTGCAGATCGCGCGCCTGTCCATTCTCGAGCGCATGGAGCTCATGCGGAGCGAGTTTCCGCCGGGAATTGCACCGCCCACCGTCTCCAACTTCGTTCCCGAGGAGCTCGAAGAAGAGCCGCTGCTACGCCTAACGCTGAGCGGTCCGTACACAGCCGGAACGCTACAAACACTGGCGGACGAGCGTCTCGAGCCACGGCTCAGCGCCGTGCCTGGCGTGGCTGGCATCGGCATCGCCGGTGGTACGACGCTTGGCGTTTCCGTCTCATACGATGCCCAGCGCCTGCGTCAGCTCGACGTGTCCCCGCAACGGCTCGTCGAAGCGATCCGGGATGCTCGCATCGTACGCGCGTTAGGCGCGGAGCACATGGGCGCGGCGGAGCGGCAGGTCGTGCTCCGGGATCAACCGGGAGCGATCGAGGATCTCGGCAACCTCCCTGTTCCTGGACGTGCCGGCCGCGTGTTTCGCCTGCGCGAGCTGGCGAGCATCCGTCCGGATGAAGACATGCGTGGGCGTTTCTACCGCGTGGACGGTCAACCGGCGCTTGCCCTAACGATCTCGCGCCTCCCCGGCGCCGACGCGATCAAAACCGCATCCGAAGTGCGGCGCGTGATCGCCGAGCTGGAGCCGACGCTGCCGACCGCGGTGCGGATCGAGGTGAACAACGACGAGAGTATCGATCTCAAGGAGCAGTTGCGAGACCTCTGGATCCGCGGGGCGATCGCCTTTGCGGCCGTCTTGCTGGTCATCGCCCTCTTCCTGCGGGACGCGCGGGCCGTCACGCTCGTTATGCTCAGCGCGGCCGTTTCGGTCGCCGGTACCGCGCTGGGTCTCTACCTGTTCGACATCCCCGCCAACTTGCTGACCCTCGCAGGCCTGGCGATGGGGATCGGCATCCTGGTGCAGAACGGTCTCGTCGTGGCGGACCGGTTAGGCACGGCCCCGGATACGCCGCAAGGTCGCGCAGAAACCGGGCGGAGGATAACTCCCGCGATTATCGGAGCGACGCTCACAACGATCGTCGTGCTGTTTCCGTTCCTCTATTTGCAGGGGGATGCCCGTGCCGCCTTTGCGCCGTTCGCAACAGCGTTCATCATGGCGCTCGCCTGGTCTGTTGTCGCTTCACTCGTGATGGTCCCGGCGCTGGCCAAGGGACACAAAGTGCATGAGGCGCGGCATCCTCGCGCGCGGCGCCTTTACGGCAAGACGATGATGTGGCTGGTGCGCGGCCGCTACCTCGCGTTGTTCGTCACGGTGGTCACGTTAGGCGCTCTCACGTGGGTGTTCATCAAGAAGGTGCCGCGGTTCGCGTGGGGTGGCTTCGGCGAGCAACGCACCACTCTCATGGCGAACCTTTCGTTTCCGCGCGGCTCTGACCCGGCAACTCTCGACCGCGCGATGCGGGAGCTGGAAGACGTTGTCGTCGGGCAACCAGGTGTGGAGCATGTCGTAGCGTACAGCCGAGGGCCC
>DATFBW010000449.1:0-10019 GCA_035253645.1 Gemmatimonadaceae bacterium
CGCATCAGACGTCGCTGACCCGCGCCTAACGCGGCGCGGATGGCGAGTTCGCCCTCGCGCGCCGTCGCCCGCGCCAGGGACAGGTTGGCGACGTTCACCGCAGCGATGAGCAGGACAAACGCGACGGCTACCAGCAGCGTGAGCAGCGGTTTCTGCAGCGAGCCTACCATCGATTCGCGCAGCGGCATGGCTGTCGCGCCGACGTTAGCGTTGTGCGCCGTATCGAGCTGCGCGAGTCGGCTGGCGATGCCGGCAAGTTCAGTCTGCGCACTGGCGATCGATTGTCCCGGGGCGACGCGGCCGATCACTCGGATCCACCGCGCCCCGCGTTGACCAGTTTCGAATTCGCTCGAGTGGAAGCGGGTAGTCAACCAGAGATCCACGCCCAATGGATACGCCACGTCGCTAGGCACGACCCCAATGACTTCCGTCGGATGCCCATCGAGCTGCAGCGTACGACCCAGCACCGCTGAATCGGCGCCGAACGCGGTGCGCCAAAGGCTTTCGTTCAGCACCGCCACGCGAGACGCCGACGGATTCTCTTCCCCTACCGCGAACGTGCGGCCAATAAGCGGTCGCACGCGCAGCAAACCGAAAAAGTTGTCGCTTGTACGTGCGGCGTTGAGGCGCATCGGCTCACCGCCCTGCACGTAGTTCGTCGTCGCGTCGTAGTACGCCGCCAAGCCAACGAACGTTTTTGCCTGACGCCGAAAGTCCACGAAATCGGGCACCGACAATGAGCGCCGGTTTCCGCGTACAATGGAGAAGAGCCTAACGAGCTCCTCCGAGCGCTCATACGGCAGCGGCCGCAGCAGGATGCCGTCGACGACGCTAAAAATCGCCAGCGTCACACCGGTCCCGAGAGCCAGCGTGAGCAACGCAACCAGCGTGAACACGCGCTGCGAGAGCAGCTGCCGCCAGGCGTAGCGGATATCCTGTCGCCACGTTTCCAGGCTCAGACGCTGGCGCGTTTTCGTCACGCGCAGCATGTCCTCCTGAACCAGCGCTTGCTTCGCAGCGTCCAGATCGCCGAATTGCGCGCGCGCCTGGCGCTCGGCTTCGCCACGCGGCACCCCGCTCTGAACGAGCTCGTCGATCCGCATGGCGAGGTGTGTGCTCAGTTCCTCATCTACGTCGCGCGCGACGCGGGCACGCGTCGTCAGCGGAATTTGGATGGAGCGAAGTTTTTTGGGTGGATCAGCCATGGCGCCCTACCCTGCGAAGTCGAGGACGCGAGAGACGGCCGTCGCATATTGTCGCCAGGCGTTCGACTCCGCGCGGAGCGCGCGACGGCCCGCGCTCGTTAGGCTGTAGTATTTGGCGCGCCGGTTGTTTTCGGAGAGCCCCCACTCGGATTCGACCATGCCGCGACGCTCCAACCGGTGCAACGACTGGTAGAGCGCCGCTTCTTCGACCGTCAGCACGTCGCGCGTGCGCTCGGCGATCCAGCGTGAGACGGCGTAGCCGTGCGCGGGCCCCCACGCCAGGGTGCGCAGCACCAGGAGATCCAGCGTGCCTTTCATCAGATCGAGCGGTTCCGCCACTTCTACTCCCCTTAGCGTCTAAGGGGAAGCTCACTCTGGGGGCCCTGATCTGTCAATGCTTCGTAGCTCTGAGCTCTTAGGCGTTAGCTCTTGGCAGGAGCTAGCTAAGAGCTAAGAGCTAACGACTATGGCCTTAGCTCCGAGATAACAGTTGGCAGCGGGAGCTTTTGTATTCCGCGCTCCTTCTTTTGCTTGTCCACCATCTTCGCCACGTCGTCGAGAAGCTTACGCGCGTCGTAGATGATTCCATCTTTGATCACCCACTTCACGCCGCCGACGCGCTCCACCTTGCCGGTCTTGTCGTTGAGCCTAACGAAACCTGTGCCGTACAGGGTCTTCAGGTTGGCGATTGGGTTTTCCGGCGCGACCACGAGGTCCGCGAGCATCCCCGCGCGCACCACGCCGATTTCGATCGGCTTCCCCGAACGTTTATTCAGTTCTTCGGCGGCGTGCAGCGTGCCGGCGCGGATCACCTCGAGCGGGTGGAAGCCGGCTTCCTGGAAGTTTTCCAACTCTTCGACGTACGAGAAACCGTACGTGTTGTAGATGAAGCCCGCGTCCGTCGATGGCGTCACGCGGCCGCCCATGTTCTTGTAGTCCTGGATCATCATCATCCAGACGCGATAGAAGTTCTTCCAGGCGACTTCGTCCCACGTCGTCCAGTTGAAGAAATACGCGCCGTGATTGGTCCGGTTAGGCGTGTAGAAATCCCATAACGATGGCAACGTATACGTCTCGTGCCATTCAGCGGTGCGCCGTTTCATGAGATCGCGCCCCGACATGTACGTCGTCATCGTAGGATCGAGCGTCACGTCGAGCTGCTTGAGCTCCTTTAGGAACGCCCACCACTTCTCGCCGCGGGGCGTCACCAGATTCCATTGGCGTGCAACCTGCCCGAAGCGCCACTGCTCGTCGTTGTAGTTGTACGTATCGGGGTACGGCTGAACGTCATGACCGTCGTAAATCGACTCGAACAATCCGTAAAAATGCGTGACGGCGCCCAGCCCTAACCGGGCGGCATCGAGCGCATTCATCTGCGCGACCCCGGTCTGCCCGAGGTGCGCTGTAGAACCGAGTCCCTGCTTCTTGGCCTCGTCCATGAGTGCGGCCATGATCGCAGGCTCGTGTGATCCGACCTTGAGACCGTGGATCCCCTGTTGTGCCGCCCAGCGTACCCACTCGCGCGCCTGCTCCGGCGTGCGGATGGGGCCACCAGTCCAGCCGCGCCCACTCCCCGGCCGTTGATAGTTGTAATGACGCGGAGCGGTGATCTCGTTGTTGTTCGCGCGCTTCGTTTCACTCAGCGACCATTCGAATCCACCGAATGCAACGCCGCGCACCGTCGTCACGCCATGGCCTAACCAGAGCTTGTAGCAGTACTCAGCCTCGGGGGCTTTGGGCACGCCGCATGTGTGGACGTGAAGATCGATGAACCCCGGCATGACATACATGCCATTCGCGTCGATCTCGCGCGCTGGCCCCTTGGGCCGGCGGCTCTCGTCGATTGGAACGTTAGGGAATCCGACGTCCGCGATCTGAGTGATTTTGTTCTTCTCGATCACGATGTCGACCGGACCGCGTGGCGGTACGCCGGTTCCATCGATCAGCGTCGCGCCACGGATGATCACCTTGTCGAACGGCCCATCTCCCTCGGCGCGCGGCGGCGCAGGGCGCGCATCCTGCGCGCGCACGACGTTAGGCAGCGCGACGAGCGCCACTGCAGCGATGCACCCGATTCCCTGACGCAAATGCATGGGTAGACTCCTAAAAGCTAGAGCTAAGGACTATTGAGCGACTCCTCGCTCACGTTTCTGCTTCGCAACCATCGCCGCCACATCCGCAAGCAGCTTGCGGGCATCATACACGATACCGTCTTTGATCGTGTACTTGATGCCGCCTACGCGCTCCACCTTGCCAGTCTTGTCATTCAAGCGGACGAATCCCGTGCCATAAAGCGTTTTCAGGTTGGCGATGGGATTCTCCGGAGCCACAACGAGGTCGGCGAGCATCCCTGCCCTAACGACACCGAATTCGATCGGCTTGCCCGTCGGCAGCGCGAGCGTCTCCGCGGCGTGCATAGTCGCCGCTCGAATCACTTCGAGCGGATGAAAGCCCGCCTCCTGCAATAGCTCCATCTCCTCTACGGTGGCGAATCCGTACGTGTTGTAAATGAATCCGGCGTCGGTGCTCACCGTGACGCGACCACCCATGTTCTTGTAGTCGTTCAGGAGCATGTGCCAGACGCGGAAGAAATTCTTCCAAGCCACTTCATCCCATGTGGTCCAGTTGAAGAAGTACGCGCCGTGGTTGGTGCGATTCGGCGTGTAAAAGTCAGTGAGCGACGGAAGCGTGTACGCGTCGTGCCACTCCGCAGTGCGCCGGCGCACGACGTCACGACCCGCGAGATACGCGACCATCGTTGGATCGAGCGTCACGTTATGCGCCTTCAGTGTGTCGAGAAGGGCGAACCACTTCTTGCTGCGCGGCGTCACCAGGTTCGCCTGCCGCGCGACCTGTCCAAACCGCCACTGCTCGTCGTTGTAGTTGTAGGTGTCGGGGTACGGCTGCACCTGACTGGAGTCGTACATGGCCTCGAACAGGCCGTAAAAATGTGTAACGGTGCCGAGTCCGAGCCTGGCGGCATCCATCGCGTTCATGCGGGGAACGCCGATCTGTGCCAGGTGCGCTGTCGTGCCCATCCCGTTCTTGCGCGCTTCGTCGATAGCCGCGGCCATGAGCTCGGGTGGCCACGCGTTGAGCTTGAGACCATCCGCGCCTTTCGCTTTCATGGCGCGCACCACCGTGCGCACCTCTTCGGGCGACTTCCAGTTGGCGCCTAACCAGTCGTTGTTAGGTACGTCGTACACGAACATCCGCGGCGCAGTAATCTCATTTTTCGCGCTGCGTGCTTTCTCCGACATCGACCAGTCCAGCGGACCGAAGCCGACGCCGCGGCCAGTCGTTATGCCGTGCGCCATCCACAGCTTGTAGACGTACTCCGCCTCGGGCGCCTTGGGGACCTCGCCCGTATGCAGATGCAGATCGACGAAGCCAGGCATGACGTACATGCCGTGGGCGTCGATTTCTTTTGTCGCGCCGCGCGGCCGTCGCGAGCTGTCGATCGGGACATTCGGAAAGCCGACGTCCGCGATCTGCGTGATGCGGTTGCGCTCGATGACGATGTCCACGGGACCGCGCGGTGGCGCTCCGGTACCATCGATGAGCGTCGCTCCGCGGATGATCAATTTCTCGAAAGGTCCTTCGCCTTCACCGGCAGGCCGAGTTGGTGCGGGTTTCACTCGCGGGGACTCTTGCGCCGGCACGAGCGTGGCCGATGCGATCGTTAGAGCCACCAGAACGACCGCTGCGCGGACAGAGCTCCTTCTCGCGTTGAATACAGGCATTCAAAAAGCTCCGAGGTTAGGCGAAGGTTACGTCGACTTCGAAACTACCTTCCTGTCAGCATTCAGAAATAGGGACGTTAACAGGGCAAACTCGGCCCGCAGTCGCCATCGCGCCTGCCTCCTGCTTTCCCGAGTGATTCAGTCGTATCGTACAAACCGGCCGCTCGTCACAGAACTCCCGACCCGTCGCGTTGTCCATCGAGATGCCCTATGGCGATCGTCGCCACGCTCCTCAAGGACCAGCTTAGAATTGCCCGTATCTCGGCAGCGCTCAGTGAGGGCCATGTCTTCGCTCCGTGCGATTCCTGGCATCAACTCCTCAACATTGCGAAGCGTAGCGCCGTTGGTGTAGCGGTCGTGGACCCGCTTGTGAAGGATGCGGGAGCAGGCCACCCCGATCCGTTGCGCGAGCTGCGACGGACATATTCGGCAGTCGCCATCGTGGCCTACGTGTCGATTCCGCCAGCTAGCGAGACCGATCTCTTCGAATACGGGCGGCTTGGGCTGGATGGCGTTGCGATCATGGATCGGACAGACCATCGCCACAATTTGAGAGCGATCGTGGAGCGAGCCGTTGCGCGCGGTCTGTTGGATCCCGTCCGTCGCGCGCTGGGTGACAGCAATCCAACAGTTCGCGACGCCGTGCTCATGGCGATTTCGCGCGCTCAACAGCGACTTTCGCCCGAGTCGATGGCGCGTGCGATGGGCGTATCGCGGCCGTATCTGGCAGCGCAGCTCGCGTCCCAGGGCTTTCCATCGCCACAACAGTTAATCGCCATGGGGCGGCTCATCGTCGCGAGCCGCATGCTCGAAGATGAAAAACGCAGCGCCAACAGCGTCGCGGCCGCACTGGACTTTGCCTCGGCAAGCGCCTTTCGCAACAGCTGTCAACGCTATCTTGGAGCGTCGCCCGGAGAAATCCGGGAGCGGGGGGGAGCTTGCTTCGCGCTGGCCGCACTCTTCCAGAGCGCTGGCCGACCGGCACCGGGGCTGCAGACGGCGGGAGACCGCATGGAGCTGGCCGCCCTAGAGACTCGTTAGGCGCTCGCGTTCAGCATGTGACCTGGCGAACGCGCGCATTGCCGCTTCAAACACGTTCGGCCGCCACCAGGAGCGTTTCTCCGTCATCACTGCGCACGCCTGTTCATGTGACATCGCGCCACGATATGCTCGCACGGAAGTGAGCGCATCGTATACATCCGCAGCGCACACGATTTGAGCGTGCAACGGAACTGCATCGCCGGCGAGGCCATCGGGGTATCCCGAGCCGTCCCACTTCTCGTGATGCCAGCGGATGATCGGTATGACGTTCCAAGGGAACGCCACCGCGGCCAACAATTGCACCCCATATTCTGGGTGCCGCTTCATAATGGTGTACTCGTCGGCCGTCAGCGTCCCTGGCTTGTTCAAGATCTCCAGCGGAATGCGCACTTTGCCGACATCGTGCAAATAGGATCCGATGCGGAGCGTTGTTTTGTCTTCTGCGCTCAACCCGAGAATATCCGCGATAGCGCAAGCGTATTCGGCCACCTGGGCTGAGTGCCCGCGCGTGTAGGAGTCCGCCGTCTCAATAGACCGCCCCCAAGCGTGAACGATCGCTAGGTAGGTGCTTTCCAGCTGCACGACTCTTCCTGCGACATCGCCCAGGTCGATGCGCGCGCCCAGGTGTTGAAAGAGTTGGTGTGCCGCGTTGAGGTTGTTGAGCGCGTCCTGGTTGCGTCCCAGTCGCTGCTCCAAAAGCGCGAGTTCGCGCAACGCTTCGGCCTCGGTCCACATGGCGTTGCTATCGGCGGCCAGCGAGACCGCGCGTCGCAGCAGATCTTCACCTAGAGCGTACTGGTCCGTTTCTCGTGCAACGACGCCGAGCACGGTCAACGCATCCGCGCGCTCGCGGGTCTCACCCATTGTGTTCAAGATCTCGAGCGCTTCCTCTGCCCGTCGCTGCGCCTCGGAGAATTCGCGACGCGCCAGAAAGACCTCGCAATAGCTAATTAGACAGACGGCGCGTACGTGCGACTGCTTCGTTTCCTTCGCGAGTTCCAGCGCACGCTCGAAGTATGACTGCGCCTCATCAAGACGCTTCAGATCGACGCTGATCATCCCCAGGTTGTGGCATGCCATGAGGCAGCCCCCGGCATCACCTAACGAGCGATAGGCCGCAAGTGCTTCACTATACTGCCGCAGCGCCGAATCAAAGGTGCCTCGAATGTTCGCCACAATGCCGAGGTTCTGATGGATGCGCGCAAGAATGGGCGCCTCGGACGTCGCGAGTGGCAGGGCTTGCTCGTAGTACTTCTCGGCTATCGCAAGATCACCGCGAGCGAGCGCAAAGGAACCCATCGTGTTGAGCGCTTCGGCGCACCGATGCGCATCGCTCTCCTTCTGGGCCAGTTCATAGGCCCGGGCGACGCAATCATCGGCCTCCTTGCGCCGCTGGCGACGGTGTAGGACGACCGCCAGGAGGCGCCATGCTTCTGAGAGCTTGGCGCCCGGCGTATTCGGTTCGGCGCTGGCAATGGCGCTGCGATAGGCTGCTTCAGCCTTCGTCAACAGGCCGTTCAATTCATGCGTGCGGCCAGCCTCGATCAGCGTATCTACGTGCTGAGCGACCGCCGTAGGGCTTTCCACGATCTGGTCCTGTCCGGATCAGCGGGCAGACGCACTGGCCCTTGGTACGGCAACCTTTTCCGCCCAGATGGGGCGATTCTCATGTGCCGGTTGCCGCCACCGCTGAGCGAGGTGCTCGCTACGGCGAGTCCTATTCACGGCGTGATAGGTGGCTGCATCCGCATGACTAGGTGGACGGGCCTCGATCGTAAACTGGTCGGAGCATAAGCACAGTCCTCAATTGGAGAAGCACATGCTGTCACGTTTCGCCCAGCCCCTTCGGATCGGAGTGATGGCGGGCATAACCGCCCTCGCGGTCGCCTGTTCCGATTCCGCCGCCCCGACGGCGGCGCCTAACGAGAGGGTAAAGGTGCTGCCGAGCGATTCGGCGGACGCGGCGCTGTTGATTCCTGACTCCAGGATCTTTGCGTCGCCAGATGATCCGCAGTTGCTTGCCTGGTTCGAACGGGAGAAACTGCGGATCGCCACAGCTCTTGCCGCTAGCGAGGCGAGCCTCGAGCTGGTGAACTCACAGCAAACGCCAACGCGAACCGGCGCATATTCGGTTCTCAACTGTGAACCGCAACCCTACGTCGCCGCAACGAAGATCGTGGGTCCGTTAGGCGCGACACTTTCGTTCGGCCGTCATAAGCTGACCGTCCCACCTCTGGCCGTGCCTGGCTGGACCGTGATCACCGCCGAAGCGCCCGCGTCTCGCGTGGTGCGAACGACGTTCGCCCCCCACGGGCTGAGGTTCTTACTGGCCTCGGACCTAACGATAAGCTATGCGCATTGCCTGCGCCCTCCGACTGCCGTCAAGCGCATCGTGTTCGTCGACAACGATATGCGATTCCTGGAGAATGTCCGCTCCAGCGATGACCAGACGAATAAGCTGGTGAACGGCCGCATCGGGCACTTCTCGAGCTACCTTATCGCGTACTGACAGGCGAGTCACTCAGCGAACAAAAAACGGGCGCCCTGGTCAGGCGCCCGTTTCGCGTTAGGGGATCGGACCGTCTACGGCACGGCTGGACGTCACCTGATCGACCATGAACGCGTAGCGAAAGGCCATTTCCCGGTACCGCTCATACCTGCCTGACGACCCGCCGTGGCCGCCGCCCATGTTCATCTTCAATAGCAACACGTTGTTGTCCGTCTTATTGGCGCGGAGCTTTGCGACCCATTTTGTGGGCTCCCAGTACGCAACGCGCGAGTCGTTGATCCCGCTCATCACAAGTATCGCGGGATAAGGCTTTTTCTCCACGTTGTCGTATGGCGAGTAGCTCCTCATGTACTCGTACTCGTCCTTCTTGTACGGACTCCCCCACTGGAGCCATTCCTGAGCGGTCAACGGGATGGACGCATCCGCCATCGTGTTGATCACGTCCACGAACGGGACGTCCGCCACGATCGCGCGGAAGCGATCGCCCCCCTCATTGGCAACGACGCCCATGAGCAGGCCCCCGGCGCTTCCGCCGTGCGCGATCATGAGGTCTCGTGACGAGTACTTCTGCGCAACCAGGTGGTCGGCGACGTCGATGAAATCGTTAAAGGTGTTCTTCTTCTTGAGCATCTTGCCGTCATCGTACCAGCGGCGGCCCATCTCCTGGCCACCGCGCACGTGGGCAATTGCAAACGTGAACCCTCGGTCAATGAGCGAAAACCGTGGTGAGTTGAACGTCGGCTCGGTTGTGGCGCCGTACGACCCGTATGCGTACAGCAGCAGCGGCCGCGAACCATCCTTCACAAACGGCTTCTTGTAAACCAGAGACACGGGGATGCGCGCGCCGTCGCGCGCGGTAGCGTACGTCCGCTCTACGACATATTTGCTGGGATCGTAGCCGCCTAACACTTCTTCGCGCTTGATAACCTTCCGTGCGCCCGTTGCCACGCTGTATTCATAGACTGTAGGCGGCGTTACGAGCGACGAATACTGATATCGTATGGTGGACGTGCGGTACGCCGGGTTGGCGGTGGGGAATATGCCGTATGCCGCTTCATCCGTGGGAATAACGCGCGCTTTGCCGCCAGTAAGGTCACGGATGACCAGTTGGCGCATGCCGCCTGCGCGCTGCATAACGAGCAGGAAGGTGGCGAAGGCGTCCACATTCTCCGTGAAGACGCTGTCGACGTATGGATACAACGGCCTCCAGTTTGCCATCCCGGGCGCCGTCACGGGCGCCTTCATGACAGCGAAGTTCCGCCTTCCATTGCCGTTGGTGCGGATGATGAAATTCGCACCGGCATGGTCGACGTCGTATTCCACATTGGGCTGCCGTTTCGCAATCAACTTCGGCCGAAGGTCAGGACGCTTCGACGGAATCACATACCACTCACTCGAAGTGAACGAACCGCTTCCAACGACGACGTACTCGCCGCTGCGCGTACGTGAGACGCTGGCATTGAACAACACATCCGGCTCGTGGTAGACCATCACGTCGAGGATGCGATCGCTGTTGATCCA
>DATFBW010000450.1:0-16258 GCA_035253645.1 Gemmatimonadaceae bacterium
AGCCAACAAGTCGAACGCAACGAACGACGATGGTGTCTCCTGCGCCAGCTTGGCCACGCGCGACGCCGCGGGGTGGAGACGCAGCTGCAGCGCGTCGAAATCCAGTCCTTCCGGCGTCGTAATGACGATCTCGCCGTCCAGCACGCACTCGTTAGGCAGCCGCTCGTTCAGCGCGTCGTGCAGCTCGGGAAAATATCGGTCCAGCGGCCTCAAATCCCTGCTCTGGATGTAGACGTCCCTTGCGCTCTTGAAGACGATCGCCCGGAAGCCGTCCCATTTTGGCTCGAAGAGAAACGGGCCGGCTTCCGGCAACGCGTCGGTGAGCTTTGCCAGCATCGGGTCGATCGGCGGGGCGATTGGAAATCCGGCTACACTTTCGGCCATCCGGTTGTCTAAGCGCTGGGTGTGAGGAGCGGGAGCGCGGAGCGAGGAGCGGGGAACTGGGCGAGGAGCGAAGTTCGCGGGAAGACTTGGGTTGCCTTGCGATTTTTGTGTGCGGGCGACATGCTCGCGCACCTTTGTCGACTCCAACGGTACCAATAGCGATTCTCAGTCTGGCGGTTTTATGCGCGTGCGTTGTGATGTCTGTGGTACGAAAGCCCTAGTCGCCGCTTCCCAGTGCCCGCATTGCAGCCATTTGCTGGACATCCGGGATGGTTTCGGTGAGTTACTCCCCATGGTGCATTGTACGACGTGCGATTCGTACTACCCGTCGCGTCAGGGAGAATGTCGCTGGTGCGGCACGCGGCCGGAACCGCGGCAGTTCGCGCCGTATGTTTGGAAAGGAGTGGGCGGAGTTGCTCTCGTCGGCGCAGCATGGGGCGTTTGGCTCGCGAGTCGCGGGACCGAACCTCTTCCGCCAGCAGAACTTGTCAACGCACCAAAGACATCAGTCACAACTGTCGTCGATTCCGGTGTCGCTGTCGCCCCACCGGTGCAAGTTCCGGTGATCGATACGCTCGAGCCGCAGACGCCCCAGGTGATCGCCGTCGACAACACGGCACCCCTCGAAGTTGCGGGAGGGATGCCTTTCCCTCCGCCGGCAGAATCGGGACCGGTTCCGGAGCTCGGGATGACCACGCCACCTCGGGCGACCGTTGCACCCCGCGTGACGAGTCGTGCGCGGACCAGCGCGCGCTGGACGCGGGCGACCGCCCGCAAATGGATAACGGTTCGTGCGAGCGCCACGCGAAAATCGCGAATCGTCGCGTCCATCGGCCCCGACACACGAGTCCAATTGGGCGAAGCTCGTGGGACCTGGATGCGCATCCGCACGAAAGGCATTACTGGCTGGGTCGAGCGAGGTCAGTTCTAAACGCGGCGCCGGTGAGCCTGCCGCGCTCGCCAAAGTGGTCAGTTCTTTGCCTTCTTATCCATCGTGCATTACACGATGGCCCGGTCTACAGCAGATACAAACGGCATCATCGCCGCCTTGTTACGCGACCTCGCGCTGATCCAGCGGTCCAAGCACAGCGAATGGGGATATAAGCGCGCGGCTGCCACGATCTTCGGTCTCGAAGCTTCCGTCGAATCGCTGCTCGAACCAGATGGGTCGCTGCCGCGAATCCCTAACGTCGGCCCGAAGTCGGCGCTCGTAATCCAGGAGGTGCTCCAGACGGGCGCATCGGAAACAGTCGAGCGCGCCGTACGCGAGAGCGGCAAGGCCGACGAAATCGAACGGCGTCGTGCCTTACGAGAACACTTCCTCAGCCGGGCGCAGGTTGTCACCGCGCTGAATGACAATCGCCTGAGCGGGCCCGCGCTGGCCGACTACCGCGGCGACTTGCAGATGCACTCGGTGTGGAGCGACGGCGCGCAGTCGCTCGAAGACGTCGTCGATACGGGCGTTAGGCGCGGCTATGATTTTTGCGCGATCACGGACCACTCGTACGGCTTGAAGATCGCGCGTGGCGTGTCGATGGCCGACGTTGCCGAGCAGCAGCGGGACATCGATCGCATCAACGACGCGCAACGCGGCCGGTTTCGTTTGATCAAGGGTGTGGAGGCAAACATCCGCGCGGACGGGTCCGTCGATATGCTGCCTGACGAGTTGCTCCGGTTCGAGCTCGTCGTCGTAGCCGCGCATTCCGTCCTGCGCTCGACGGCGGATCAAACGCAGCGCATGAAGGCGGCGATCCTCACGCCGCATGTGCACATCCTCGGGCATCCGCGCGGGCGCATGTATGGATCCCGTCCCGGTGTGAGTGCGGACTGGGACGAAGTCTTCGCCACCGCGGTCCGTGCCAACGTGGCGATCGAGATCGATGGCGATCCGGCGCGGCAGGACATCGATTACGACTTGGCACCGCGCGCGGTCAGGGCGGGCTGTCTCTTCGCGCTCGATAGCGACGCCCATGCGACTGATGAGCTGCAGTATTCCGAGACCGCCATCGCCCACGCTCGCATCGCCGGCGTTCCGCGGGAGCGCGTTATCAACTGCTGGCCATTAGAGCAGCTACTGGATTGGTTGGCGAATCGTTAGGCGGGTTGGGTAACTGCATTTTTTTACCGCAGCGGACGCAAAGAAGAGCCAAGCGCGGCGGACGCAGGGCTTCATAAACACTTGTGTTTCGCGGACTTCTTAAGAGCCTTTCACCGCAGAGAACGCGAAGAACGCAGAGGTTCGCAGAGGACGTTTGAAAGAACAAACAAAATGTTTCTTGTTCTTTTTTGCCATTTCTGCGTACTCTGCGCAGAGATCTTCTCGGCGTCCTCTGCGGTAAAGGTGGTTGGCTCAGACGGGGAGATACGCGCGTACCGCATCGATGGTATCCGCCTCCTCGGGCCGTTTATCCGGCCGATAGCCTTTCACTCGCGCAAAGCGTAGCGCCACACCACCCGGATAGTGCGGACTCCGCTGCACATCGTTGAACGCGATCTCCACGACCAGCTCCGGACGCACGAACACGATGTGGCCGTCCCGGTGCGTCTCACGCGCGAGCAGCTCTTTCGTCTGCCACTCGAGCAGTTCATCAGTCATCCCTTTGAACGTCTTGCCGAGCATGACGAATCCACCATTCACGGGGTCGCGGGCGCCGAGGTGCAGGTTGCTCAGCCAGCCTTGTCTGCGACCCGATCCCCATTCGACGCCCAACACCACAAGATCCAGCGTGCGCGCTGTCTTGACCTTGATCCAGGCCGAGCCGCGCCTTCCCGCCGCGTAGGGCGCGCTCAGAGCTTTTACCATGACACCTTCATGTCCCCTGTCCAATGCGTCGCCTTCGAATTGCGTCGCTTCGGCGACATCGGACGTGACGATCCGCGGCACGCGCATCGCGTTAGGCAGCACCGCGTCGAGCCCTGCGAGCCGGTCCGCCAACGGCTTGTCGAGGTAATCCGCCCCATCGCACCACAACAGGTCGAAGAAAAAAGGCGTCACCGGCAATTCGGAACGCAGCGCCGCGACGTCGAGCCGGCGGCCAAAACGCCGCATCGTGACCTGAAATGGATATGGTCTTCCATCGGTCGCCAGCGCGATCACTTCGCCGTCCAGGATCAGCTCGCGCGCCGGTAATGCCCGCAAGGCTTCGACGACTTCAGGTACCGCCGCCGTCACTTCGTTGAGGCTGCGCGTATAGACCGCGACGCGATCGCCACTCTTGTGCACCTGAATACGCGCACCGTCGAGCTTCCATTCGATGGACGCCGACCCCATCTGACCTAACGCTTCCCCAACGTTAGGCGCCGAGTCTGCGAGCATGGGCTGGACCGGCCGGAAAAGCTCGAGGCGGTATTGGCTGAGGGCAGCTTCCCCTGCCCCGCCTAACACGGCACTCGCCACCGCCGCCAAATCTCCCGCCAGCATCACCGCGCGCCGAACGCGATCACTCGGCAAGTCCGCGGCGCGGGCGACGGCTTCGAGGAGCACGCCCTCGAGCGCGCCCTGCCGCACCTCACCGATGGCGAGCGCCGAGAGAAAATCCTGTTCCGTGGCCGTCGCGCGCTCGAGCAACTCGTTGAGAAGCCGCATGCGCTCAGCAGCTGACCGCTTCCCCTTCACCTCCTTGAGCGCTGTGAAGGCCTGGTCCACGTCGCGAAGCTCGAGTTGTGCGTCTTTTGCCGCCTGACCTCGCGCGGACGAGATGGTGCTCCAGCCGATTCCGATCCTCCCCTGTCGAGGCCAACCAATGAGAAATCCGATCGCGACCGGGATTTCGTCGGGGTCGAGCCGCTTCAGCAGGGCGGCGAGCTTGGCGATTTTCTCCAGACGGCCTGAAGTGCCTGCGACATCAGCAGATGTGGAGACCAGCTCAATCAGCTTCATGCCTTAAGCTGCGTTGAAGTTGCTGTGTCGATGTTGGCCGCCCTCGTTCGACGTGTGACGAGAGGGTAGGTTCACCGCCTCTGGCCATTCATTCTCTCGGGTAAACGCCGTCATAGGCAAAATCGAGACATTCGCGTAATCAATTACGGAGCCCTCAGCACTTTAACCGCCATGTTACTTCGCGACATCCGCTACGCTTTCCGCACCCTTTCGCGTGTCCCGGGCTTTGCAATCGCGGTGATTGTAACCTTGGGTCTCGGGATAGGCGCCAACACCGCAATCTTCAGCGTTGTGCGCGGCGTGCTTCTCAAACCGCTGCCGCATCGCGAGGGGGAACGGCTTGTCTATATCCGCCAGTCGATAAACGGCCCCGGCGGCGAAGATATCAACTTCTCAGTGCCGGAGATCCTCGACTTCCGGGAAGGCGCCAAAAGCCTAGGCGGGATCGCCGAGTATTCGGGCGTTACCTACACCATTCAGAACGACGGTGGTGTCGCCCAGCGGATTAACATCGGGCTCGTGACGGGGAATTTCTTCCAGATCATGGGACTCTCGCCGATCCTTGGCCGCGCCCTCACGTCCGGCGATGACGGCACCGGAGTGCCGCCTGTCATGGTGCTGTCGCACGAATTCTGGATGAACCGCTTCGGCGGTGACAGCAGCATCATCGGAAAGATGGTGCGCCTCGATGGTCGAGCCGTCGAAGTGGTTGGCGTTGTGCAGCCGGCGCCACATTTCCCGGCGCGCAATGACGCGCTCATGAACATGGTCATCAGCGAGCACCACACGAGCGCGATGATGGTGCATGGTCGCACGCACCGCATGACGCAGATGATCGCGCGGTTGGCGCCTGGCGCGACGATCGAGCAGGCGAAAACTGAAGTAGCGGCTGTGCGGCAGCGCGTTCAAGCGCAATTCAAGGACGCGTACGATCCGGGCTCCGGCTACCGCGTGACGTTGATCCCTTTCCAGCAGGTCATGGGAGAACGGGCGAAGCTCACGTTGTGGCTGCTCATGGGTGCCGCGGCGTTCGTGCTGATCATCGCCTGCGCCAACGTCGCCAACCTCACGTTGATGCGCGGCGTGCGGCGAGAACAGGAGCTCGTAGTCAGGTCCGCGTTAGGCGCCGGGACGGCGCGCTTACGCCGTCTGTTGCTGGCCGAAAACCTCGTGCTTGCGGCAGCCGGAGCGGTGCTCGGCCTGGTGATTGCCCGTATCGGCGTCGGCCTGCTCATATCGCTGGCGGAACGATATTCGCCGCGCGCTAATGAGATTCAGCTCGACGGCATGGTGCTCTTGTTCACGACGATCTTGACGGTTGTTGTCGCCGTGTTGCTTGCCTTCGCACCGAAGCTCGCCAAGGAAGGAACGTTAGGCTCCTATATCGCCGCGGGCGCTGCGCGAGTCAGTGGCAGCTTACGGCGCCAGCGGCTGCAGCGAGGACTGGTGGTGGCGCAGATCGCCGTCTCGGTGATGTTGCTGGCCGGAGCGGGCCTGCTCACGCGGACGATCATGGAGCTTTCTGAAGTGGACACCGGCCTCACGGCGCAGGAAGTCCTAACGATGGAAGTTCCTGTCGGGAGCGCGCGCGGCGACGCGGATGCCAAGGCGCTGTACGACCGCATGCGCCAGGAGATCGGCGGTCTCCCGGGCGTGCGTGAAGTGGGCATCGGCTCGACGATGCCGCTGCGCACTACGCAGTTTCAGCTCGAGATCAAAGCCGACGGGCGACCGCTGGCGGCGGGTGAAGCGATTCCACGCGCAGAGTATCGCACGGCGAGTCCCGAATTCTTCCGCGCCGCCGGAATCCCGTTGCTCAAGGGGCGCGAATTCACGAGTACGGACCGCGACAGCGCTGCCCGCGTCGTCGTGATCAATCAGATGCTGGCGGAGAAGCTCTTTGGCGACAGAGATCCGATTGGCCAGCGCGTCGCCTGGACCGGAGATGTGTTGCGGTTCATTCCCGTGAGCGGCGACTGGCGCACGATCGTCGGTGTTGTGGGGAACACAAAAGACAACGGACTGGACGCCGAGCCACTCCCCGTTGTGTACATGCCGTTCGCGCAAGAATTCAACTTCGGGCAGTCGGGCATTGTGATCCGTGCGGCACAGGATGCTCCGTCCCTGATTCCGGGGAGCACTCGGCTCGTTAGGGGGATTGCTCCCGATGCACCGATCGAGAACATCCTCACGCTCGATCAGATCAAGGATCAGAGCGTGGCGCCGAGGCGGTTGAATGCCGTGTTGATTTCATCCTTCAGCGTCCTGGCGTTGATAATCGCCGCGGTTGGCATCGCGGGCGTGTTGGCCTTCTCGGTCAGCGCGCGCACCAATGAGATCGGTATCCGCATGAGCCTTGGCGCCGACAAAGGGAAGGTGCAACGGATGGTGCTCGGCGAAGGGGGCGTGTTATTGGGTATCGGCTTGGCGTTAGGCGTGGGCGGGGCCGTCATCGGGAGCCGCCTGATCCGCGGCTTCCTGTTCGGTGTGACACCTAACGATCCCATCACGTTGGCGGGAGTAGCGCTGTTGATGGCCGCCGTCGGAATCGGTGCTTGTTGGCTGCCAGCTTTACGAGCTTCCAAGATCGATCCAGCAGTCGCGATTCGGCGACAGTAGGTCTGAGACCTATTCGCGAAGTGCCGCGAGTGGGCTCGCCTGCGCCGCGCGCGACGCCGGCACTGCCAGCGCGAGAAACGATGCCATGAGCATCAGCGTCGGCGCCGCGACAAACGCGACCGGGTCGCGCACCGAGACTCCGTAGACGAGAGCTGAGAACAGTCTGGCGCCCGCGAGTGCAGCGACCACGCCGATCGCGCACCCGATCCCCGCCAGAATCAGCCCTTCGCGTTGCACATTCCACCATAGGCGTCGCGGGACGGCGCCTAACGCCAGCTTCACCGCAAGCTCGCCGCGGCGCTCGCGGACAGAGAGCATGAGCGCGCCGCCAATCCCAATGGTTGCCAGAAGCACGGCGAGCAAACCAAAGAAGGTGAGCACGACCAGCTGAAAGCGCCGCTGCGCCGTCGAGAGGTCGACGATCGACTCCATCGTCTGGATGCGAAACACTGCGGCATCAGGGAACACAGCGCGGGCCGCGCGACGGATCTCTTCCTGCATCGGGATTGTCGCCCCGCGCACAACGACGTCCATCCCCCAGTTCAAGTAGTGCCCTTCGTGCGCCTGACTCAGGGGCACATACATCGTGGGGCGCAATTGATCGTCGAGCCTGTTCATATGAATAGCTTCGACAACGCCCACGACCCGCGCGCGCGGAGGCGGCGCGTTAGGCGCTCCATCGAGCATGACTTCGCGGCCGAGCGGGTCCATGTCACCCCAGATCCGTTGCGCGAACTCGGCATCGACGATGAGCACGGGCTCGGCCTGCCCGTTATCACCGGATGTGAACGCACGGCCACGGATCAGTCGCGTCCCCATTGCCTGTAGGTAGCTCGCCGTCACTGGACGCACGTAGGCGGGCACTCGTCCGCTGTCGCCTGTCGCAACACGCTCGGGCAGTCGCACGCCGGTCGTCCACCAGTTCCCCGTCAGCGGCAATCGATTTATCGCACCCGCGCTCCGCACGCCGGGCAAAGCCATGAGGCGGTCGGTCAGTTGCTCGTACGCCTCACTGACTCTCCGCCGATCAGCGGCCATCGCAGGGATAACTGTTTCAAGCGGCCCATCAGAGGAGAAGTGCCAAGGCGGCTCGACGCGGAACGTGAGCAGCTCGTGCGGATCGAACCCTCGTGGCTGGGCGAGCAGCTGCGCGAGCGTGCGGACCACCAACGCTGAACCGACAAGCGCGAAAACCGCCAGCGCGACTTCAGCGATCACCACACGACGCTGTCGGCGCCGCAATCTGGGAGAAGCGCTCGCGCGCAACGAGCCTAACGACGTCCACAGCGCTTTGGTACGCAGAGGCCCCGTCGCCAGCGCGGCGAGCAACACCGTTGTGAGCAGCAGGAGGAGAGCGGTATATCCAAAGGTCCGCACGCCAATAGCCACTTCCTGCATACGTGGAATGAAGTTGAGCGCGAGCGGGCGGATGGCCTTGAGAATGCCATAAGCGACGCCAATACCCGCAACGGCGCTCAGCGTGACCAGGACCGTCGCTTCGGTTCCGAGCTGCCTAACGAGGCGAGGGAGCCGCGCGCCCAGTGCCGCCCGCAGGGCCAATTCGCGCTCGCGCGTTATCGCGCGTGCCGCAAAGAGGCTCGCGACGTTGGCTACGGCGATTACGAGGACGAGCGCTCCCGCCCCCCAGATGAGCAGCAGCGGTGTGCGCACACTACTCACGGTTGCCGCCCGCAACTCACGCACGACCACGGACCAACCACCATTCGTTCGCGGATACTGCTCGGCGAGCCCGCGCGCCATGCGGTCTGTGCTGCGGGCAGCGTCTGCCACGGTGGCTCCCGATTTCAGCCGCGCAACGGCCGCAACGAAGCGCGCGCCGCGACGTTGCCACTCTTGTTCGGACAATGCGAGTGGTTGCCAGAAGTCGGTGCTCGAAGACGGAAAGTCGAATTGCGCCGGCATCACGCCCACGACGCGCAGCGGCTTGCCGTCGAGCTCGATCTCGCGTCCTATCGTTTGAGCGTCGCTGCCTAACACGCGCTGCCAGAACGCATGACTCACAACGATGCTGTTATTTCCCGCGACATCATCTTCGGGACGAAGCGTGCGTCCCAGCACCGGCGATTCCACGAATACTCTGAAGAAGTCTCCGCTCACGGCTGTGAACGACACGCGCTCACGGGTTTCGCCGATCGCGAGAGTGCCGGATCGTGTATTGAAGATTGCGGCCGCGTAGAAAAGGCTGTCGCGCGTGAGGTCACGGAAGTTCGCCGGCGAGATGCCGAAGTTGCGCATGTTGCGCGCGACGTTCTCCTCGGTGATGTCGACGACCCTGTCAGCGCCAAGGATTGGCAGTTGTCGCAGGAGGACGCCGTCCACGAGTGAAAAGAACGCAACGTTCCCGCCGATACCCGTCGCCAGTGTGAGACATGCGATGATCGCGAACGCGGTATCGCGACGAAGCTGCCGCAGCGCGAGGTGGAGGTCCTGGCGCAACACATCCCAATGCGCACGTGGTGAAGCGCGCAACATGTCGATGGCCACATCGAATGCCGATACCGGTGCGCTGCGCAGTTCATCACGAAGCTCGCGCCCGTGCTGATCGCGAACATGCGCTGGAAGCAGCTTCAACCAGATGCGGTATCGCAGCGGCAGCGATCGAAGCGGATCGGGAGACGCGATCATCAGCTCACCGCGCGAGTTTTGGTTTGAGTTGCTTGAGCGCGAAGGTTACGGTGTCGCGCATACGCACTGTTTCGGTGCGCAGGGCCGCGCGGCCGGTATTCGTTAGGCGGTAGTAGCGGCGCCGCTGGTCGTCGAGGTCGGCCTCGGGCCGCCAGGGCGATTCTTCGATTAGCCCTTGATCCTCGAGGCGCCTGATCGCCGCGTACAGTGTGCCGGGGCCGAGTCGGAGGGCGCCTCCAGTTTGCTGCTCGACGGCCTTGCGGATCAGGTATCCGTGCCGGTCCTTCCCAGCGAGTGCGAGGAGGATGTGGTATGTGGCAGGCGTCATGGACTCAGGACGGAGCTAGTACGATGGTCGGACTAGTAGTTCGATGTCATGAGTCGAGAAAGGGTTTAAAATGGGTCAAAGGTCAAGGGTCAAAGGTCAAAGCGGGCATAAGCGGCGAGCTGACGCTGTAGCTTGCTTTGACCTTTGACCTTAGGGCAACCTCGCGTCGCCGAACACAAACGCGTTGAGAAACTCGCGCGCCACAGGAGAGTCGAGCAGCTTACCGGCGCCGAGTCCGTAGTTCCGGCTCAGCTCCTCGGTGTTGGCGAGAACGACGAATGTGATCCCGCGATCGGGCACCTTTACCAAGAGAGACGAGATCGCCGTCCACAAGCCGTAACCCCACACGATCCGCACGCCGTTGTACATCTGCGAGAAGCAACCCAGGGCGTACGGGAGCGCCGTGCCATTCGAAGTTCGGGGCGGCGTGTACATCGAGTCACGCATCGCTGCACGCAGCAGAGTACCTGCATCGAGTGCCAGCGAGAAACGCGCGACATCAGTCGCCGACGCGATCATCCCCGCGGCGGTGCCAAAATAGCCGGGATATCGCGACGGAACGACAGAACCGCCGCTGAGCGTATAGGGTTTGGCCATGTTCGCGCGGAACACACCCGCGTCCCGCCTCGTGAACGCGAACGCCGTCTGGTCGTCCACGTTAGGCGCAGTATGCTCCAGGCCCAGCGGCTCGATGATCCATGCATTCGCCAAGTCGGCGAATGGACGCCCGGCGCTCCGCCTGATCACCTCATCGAGCAACCCGAAGGCGTCTCCATTGTACGAGAAGGACTCGCCAGGCGTCGCACCACCCGACGTCATCGTCAAGAGGTGCCTAACGCGTACCGTTCCACCGCTCGTGACGGTCACTCCGTACTTCGATACCGGGTCATCCAGCGACACGAGCCCGGAATCGACGAGCCGCAGCAGCACCACAGCGGCCATCATCTTGGTGAGCGACGCCAGATGAAACGACGTCGTATCGGCGACAGCCACCGCCCCGCCTACATCAGCCAGGCCATAAGCCTTTTGCCAGGCGATACGTCCATTGGCCGCGATCGTCGCCGACATGCCCGGGATCTTGAGCATCATGCGCAGCGTATCGAGCCGTCGTTCGAACTCGTTCAGGCTCGTCGCACGGCCGGAGAGTCCGGTGACTCTGCTACCGGAGTCATCACCACAGCCAGCCGCGGCAATCGTGATCAGTAAGGCCGCACTGCCAGCGTAAGTGAGCCAACGATGGGCCAGATGCATGAAATAGGTCTGAGGTCTGAGGTCTGAGATAGGTAGACGCAAACGATAAGGCCAGAGGAGCTACGCCCCTCTGGCCTCAGACGTCCGACGTCCGACCTTCGAACTACGGTAGTACGTTCGACAAATCTCTGATGGCCGCGACGAGCTTTTGAACCTTCGCCCCGTCGCACGACGCACGAGCGTCGGTTTCCAACTGCCCCGTCATCTGCGAAAGCGCCGTCTGGCGCGCCGAGCCTGACGCACGCTCGGCATTCGTTAGGCCCTGACGGACCTCGGCGATGCGTGACGCGCTGAGGCACTTGTTGCGCTCCAGCTGATCGACATACGCGCGCGCGAGCGCAAAGCTCGGCGGCCAGACGAACTTCGGCTGACCCTGCGCGTTGAAGTAGTCGAAGTGCACCGTCTTCGCCGCGTCGAGCTCATTCTGCGAAATGTGTTCACTTGGCGTGAGCTCGAACACATCGAAGCCCCGTGCGATCTCCGAGCTGTACATAGCTCCGTTGTACCAGTACACCGACCACGAGCCACCGCCGCCTAACCGCGTTGAATCGGTCGGACCACGATCGTGGAAGGCGATCTCTTTCGGGTTGGCGGGATCGGTCCAGTCGAACACGGAGATGCCGCCCTGATACCATGACTGCACCATCACATCGCGTCCCGGAATCGGGATCAGCGAGCCGTTATGCGCGACGCAGTTCTCGAACGGGGTCTGCACGGCCGGAAGCTTGTAGTAGCTCTTGAAGACCATGCGCCGGTTCTCGATCGAGAAGATCGCGTTCGCGCCCCAAGCCTTCGGGTCGTTCGCACGGCACTTTGGTCCACCGCCGCCACCCCACTCGTCGGAGAAGAGGATCTTGGTCCCGTCATTGTTGAATGTCGCCGAATGCCAATACGCAAAGTTGGAATCGGCGACAGCGCCAATGCGCCGAGGGTTCACGGGATCGCTGATGTCCAGCAGGAAGCCGTACCCTTCACACGCACCGCCGGCCAGGCCTAACGCGGGGTACACCGTGATGTCGTGGCACTGCGTCGGCCCCGTGCGCTGCTGCGGACCCTGTGCGCCGACGATCTTGTCGACGATCGACTGCAGGTTGGTACGCAGGGTGGCGCTGTCAGCCCCTGTGGGAGCTCCTGTGCCGCCGCGGACCTTTACGAGGCTATCGAGCAGACTTCGCAAGAATCCGCCGCCAATGATCTGATCCACACCGTTGACCGAGGCGATGAATCCACCGGCTGCGCGCGCGGAATCAACACGGCGACGGTTGGCCAGGATGTCTTCCTGCGCTTCGCCGTGACGCGGTGGAGCAACGAGGTCGTTGAAGATCCGTGGTGAGGCGACAATGGCTGCCGCGGCCGGATTCGCCAGCGGTACCTTGATCACCTCGATGCGGAACAGCGAGGACTCCGGATTTTTGTCCGGCGTTTCGCGCACGCAGCCCGCAAGCTCGTTAGGCGATCGTACCACGAACGAGCCGGAAACGTAAATGTAGACGTTCTCCTTGTCCTTGGGATCTTCCACTACCGTATGCGTGTGCGAGCCGCGACAGGTTTGCACGTTGGCGATCAGCTTTGGATTGCCGATGTCGCTGATGTCGAAGATGCGCACGCCGCGATGCCGATCTTTGCTGACACTGTCCGGCACGCCCTGCGTGCCGCAATCGACGCGGCCGTTGAATCCCTCCGTCGAAACGAACAGCAGATTGCGGTAAACCGACACGTCATTCTGCGACGCCGGACAGGTGATCGCAGCCTTCAGAACCGGCTTGGAGGGATTGGAGATGTCCCAGATGAGCGGCCCGTTGTAGTTCCCCTGAATCGCGTAGTTGCCAGTGAAGGCGAGATCTGAATTCGTCGCATTCACGTGTCGCTCGGGGGCGCGCGTCGTGGAAACGACTTTGAGGTTGGATACAGCTTCGGCCGCATCCCACCTTCCCGCCTTGAGTCCTACGCGCGGATCACTTTGCGGGGTCGGCGGTGTTGTCGTTGTGCGCGACGATTGCGCACACCCGGCAAGAGCGAGCAGCCCGAAGCCGAGCGATAGTGAACGTGTTCGATGCATAAGTGCCATGTGCGGTTCCTCTAAAGGTTCAGTGCTACGGCTTATTCGCCATGTTGAACAGAATCGTTCGCATGCGCGCGATCTCGATTTCCTGATCGGCGCTAATATCCGATGCGATCTTGAAAACAGTTTCATCCTGCGCGGCGCCCGCTGCTGAAATCAGGTCCTTCACCATTTTGATCGCCCCTTCGTGGTGTTGGATCATGTAAGTCAGCATGAGCCGGTCGAACTCCTGTCCCCGCGCCGCGGTCAACTCCTTCATTTGCGCTTCCGACAGCATGCCCGGCATGAGCATATCGTGTTCGACGCCGTTCATCACCATGCGCATCCCCTTCGGGTTAGGCACGGGCACCGTCAGATTCCGTTCGCGCAGCCATTGCTGCATGATCGCGATCTCGTCGGTCTGCGCGTTGATGATGCGCGCCGAGAGCGTTTGAACAGCAGCGCTCGCCCCATTCGTCGGAGCCAATTGAGCCATCGCGATCGCTTGCGCGTGGTGGTGGATCATGCCCGACATGAAGTCGACGTCGGCCTTCGTGTGCGGCAAGCTCGAGCTCTCAGAGCGAGCGCTTTGTGCGGGCACTGGCTCGCCCACGCCAGTCCGGCCAGTAGAGCCGCCGCAAGCGATTATGACGGCAGCAAACGCGGCCGAAAAACTTCTCCTGATATGTGGAAACGTCATTCCGTTGCTCGATCTCGACGGCGGCCAAGACAGGGCCGCTCGGAAGCGCTATTTGGACAATTCAGATAGTACCACGGTTGCGCGCTTGAGTTTACAACTCGTCTCAGCGCCATCGCGCGAGTCCAGGTTTCCCCCGCCAATCAGCCCTTTTGAGGCCCACCCATCCCCTTAGAAGGAGGACTTACCAGCCTCGCGCCGCAAGAGGAGGGAATGTCAGGATATGATGAGCTCGCTCAGCTACCAGGACGCGGGCCGGCCGCGATTAGTTTTTCGCCCTCCCACCGTCTCAAGAGTGCTCACGAACCACAACAGACCACATACTGCCGAGCTTGAGCATGACGGACGTTATGCGCGATTTGCCTCCGATGACTGACGAGAACACAGAGCAAGCCGCCTTCACAAGCGCTGTCGAGAAGTATCGATCGGAGCTGCAACTGCACTGCTATCGCATGCTCGCTTCTTACGAAGACGCGCAGGATCTCGTGCAGGAGACGTTCTTACGCGCATGGAAAAACCGCGAGAGTCTGCGCGACCAATCCGCCGGGCGCGCGTGGTTGTATCGCATCGCGACAAATGCCTGCCTCGATTTTCTGTCGCAGAACGCCAAACGGGCACACGTTGACGAACCGACCGATAACACTTCGGAAGTCACCTGGCTGCAGCCGTACCCGGACCGCATGATCGCGGAGGTCGAGTCCAACATCCCACCGGCGGACGCGGCACTCGTTAGGAAGGAGCACGTCGAGCTGGCGTTTCTGGTGGCCGTTCAGTTGCTCCCGCCTAACGCGCGCGCGGTGCTTATCCTGCGCGATGTGCTTGCCTGGTCCGCCAAGGAAACCGCGGAGCTGCTGGAGACGACTGTCGCGTCTGTGAACAGCACGTTGCAGCGAGCGCGAGCCACGCTCAAAAAGCACGTTCCGGCTGAACGGGAACGGTCAGCGACCGCAAATGCGGACGAACAAGCTCTCGTTCGGAGCTACATGGCGGCGACAGAACGCGGCGATGCCGCGGCGCTTGTCCACATGCTGCATGAAGAAGCACGGTTCTCCATGCCGCCCACACCTGAGGTGTTCGTCGGGCGGGAGAACATCGTGCAAGGGTGGGTGCAGGGTGGCTTCGGCTCGGAATCGTTCGGTACATGGCGCTGCATCGCCACTTCGGCGAACAAACAGCCCGCCGTGGTTGGTTATCTGCGGCGTCCGGGCGATTCGGAATACCATGTGTTTGCAATCGACGTCCTTACGATCGTCGACGGCAAGATCACGCACGTTACCGCTTTCCCGGGCAAGGAGTTATTCCGCGCGTTCGACGTGCCGCAGACGATCAGCGCCTAACGACGCTGACGTTGCGTCCCGCCGACGACTCCAGCCGTGACGGCGCTCGGCCCAAGTTGCGTTCAACTCCGGAAGGGGCTCCCCAGCCCAAAACGATGACCTCGAAGTCGTCCGCCGTCAGGCTGTGAAAGGCTGGGTTCAGCACGCCGTTGTCCCAGCCGGGGTCCATCGTGCCGGTGACATACATATCACTGCCGTTGTCGGCGACGATGAGACCGAAGGTTTTCATTGCCTGAAAAATCTTCTGGACTTCCGCCGGATAGCCGCTGATGTCCTTCGATGCCTTGAGCCTGAGACGCGCGCCTAACGGCGGAGCGCCGGCTGTGTTCCCCGCACGATGCGACGCCGGCCACACGTAACCATTCGTCGCACGCGTGGTCACACGGAATGCGTGCCTGATCGGAGCGGTCGCGACGACTTCATCGCGCCGAACGAGACCGGGAAAGATCGCGAGACCCGCCGCATCGGCTGACGTCCATCCATCATTACGCCGTGCGTTGGTGGACAGATCGAACGTCGCACCAGAACCTGCTTCCCAGCGAGATGCCGTGGCGTTCCAGCGCGTCGCCCACGTTTCATACAGAAGCCAACGGTCGCGATCGATGATGATGAGATGGCGATCGCCGCTCGTCCCGCCTCCGGGAGCAGCGCCTTCGATGTAATTCGGTTGCGTCCGGGCCTCGTCGGGAACGGGATAACCCGCGGGGCGACCGGGAGCGCCAGCATCGCTCTCATTCCCATAGAGAACGAAGGTGATTGGCATGAGCGGTTCATCCCCCGCTACGCCGATGTACGGGATCCCGTACGGCGGCGGTCCAAAATCAGGATGGACGCGTCGTGTCGCCGTTGGATTTTGAGCCGTCCTCCCGCTGATCCAGTTGATGATCGCCTGCGAATTCGCGTCGACAGGTGCGCGCGAGATGTCGACGTTCCACCAATTGTTTGCTGGAAATACCTGTCGCTGCGAAAAATCTTCGAGCAACTCCACCCCGGCGCTCGGCGGGCCGGGCGACAGCGTCTCGGTTCCTGTCGACTCTCCAGAACACGCGGCCGCCACTGTGCCGAGTAGAATCAC
>DATFBW010000451.1:0-19642 GCA_035253645.1 Gemmatimonadaceae bacterium
GTGAGCCAAGTTTCGACGTCACCCTTGTTCAATGCATCGGCCGCCTTTGCATTCGCAGCTTCTATGGCTTGGCGAACGGCCGCAGGATCCGCAGTCGCAGCAGCAGCGCTATCAGGCGTCGCGTCGGCGCCGGGCTGCCGAGCGCAGCCCAGGGCAAGTACGAGCGAGACGGCCGATCCGATCGCGAGTATGCGTCGCATGTGAGCTCTCTCGGGGAGTGGGGGCCGAGAAAGTCTTATTTCTAGGTTTTGTGGTCAAGCGGCGGCCGGCGCTTCCTTGGGAAAGAGCGGATCGCCCTTGGTGACACTCCAGCCCGCGGGATCGAGCGACGCGAGGCTCGCGAAACGTTGAGCGTGCAAGTCACCGGGTCCGCCAAGCTGACTCCACAGCTCCGCGGCCTTGGAGGGCATGTACGGAGCCAGAAGTACGCAATGGCGCGCGAGATGCCTAACGAGCGACCCCAACGTCGCTTCCAGGGCCGGCCGCTGCGCCGGATCTTTGGCGAGCTTCCACGGCGCTTGCCTGTCGACGTATTCGTTACCCGCCGCAACGCTCTGCCATACGTGCTGTAGCCCCTCGTGCAGCAGATACCCGCGGCGGCCGCTGACAGCTTCGTGATACGCCTGGATGCGCGTCTCATCGGCGATGTCGAGAGGCGTCGTCGGAGCGTTAGGCACGCCGCCGTCGAAATAGCGCTGCACCATCGCAATGGTGCGGCTCGCCAGGTTGCCCCAGGCATTGGCGAGATCGGCGTTGTAGCGTTCCTCGAAGCGCTCCCACGTGAAGCCGCCATCAGCATCGAACGGCACTTCGCGCATGAGGAAGTAGCGGAGTGCATCAGGGCCAAAGCGGCTGATCGCTTCGTCCAGGTCGACGCGCACGCCGGCTGATTTACTCAACCGCTCGCCACCGAAAGACACGAAGCCGTGTGCCCACACGCGCTCCGGGAGGGCCACGCCGGCCGACTCGAGCATCGCAGGCCAGACGACGCAGTGCAGACGCGTGATGTCCTTGCCGACGACGTGCAGCTGCGCAGGCCAGCGTTGCTCGTATCCCGGAGCCGGGTAGCCGGTCGCGGTCAGGTAGTTAGGCAGGGCGTCGAACCAGACCCACGTGCCCTGGTGCTCTCCATCGGACGAAGGAATAGGGAAGGGGATGGCCCACGTGAGGCGCGAGCGCGTGATTGAAATGTCTTCCAGCCCCTGCGCGAGAAGACCCAGGATTTCATTGCGCCGGCTCTCGGGCCGCAGGAAATCCGGCCGTTCGTCGAAGAGCCGCTGCAAAAACGGCTGATATTTCGTTAGGCGGAAGAACCAGTTAGTCTCGGTGGTCCACTCCAGCGTGCGCGTGGGGTGGATGACGCATTTGCCATCCACGATTTCGTTCTCACGCTTGAACAGTTCGCAGCCCACGCAGTACCAGCCTTCGTACGTGCGCTCGTAGAAGTCATCCGGGTTGCGTGCATGAATGGCCCTGATCAGCGCGTGCACACCGGCCTTGTGCCCCGGTTCCGTCGTTCGAATGAAGCGATCGTAAGAAATGCCGAGGCGGCGCCACATCGTCTCGAAGCGTTGGGCGATGTCATCGACAAATGCCTGCGGCGGGATGTCCTGCGCGGCGGCCGCCTGCGCGACCTTCTGCCCGTGCTCGTCCATCCCCATGAGAAAATCGACGTCGTTGCCCGCGAGCCGCTGGTACCGCGCGATGACATCGGCGCCGATCTTCTCGATGGCGTGGCCGATGTGGGGATCGCCGTTGGCGTAGTCGATCGCTGTCGTTAGGTAGAACCGGCTCACTCCGGCGGCGCTCCTCCGGTATCCCCGGTCCCTCCGCCGCGCGGAGTGTCACCGCGATCGTCCCGCGGATGCCGCCTGCCCCCGCGACGACCGCGCCGCCGTCGCGCGCGGCGCTGCTGTGGATCACCCTCTTGGCCGGCCTGCGCCGGCTGCTGCCCGGCGCCTAAGGAACTGACGCTCGCTGCTTGTGCATCCGTTTGGCCAGTCGACTGTGCCTGACGCGCTGCCTGCTCTTCCGCGATCTCCCACGGAAACTTGAAGGCGGGACGTTCGGCGGTGTCCTGCAGGCGGATCACTTCTTCGTCAAGTACTTCCAGCGTGGCCGTCGTTCCCAGCGCGGGGCTGTCGTCGTCGGTCGCGCTATCGTCGGCGCCTAACGCGGCGGCGTTACCGCTTGCCCCCATCTCGCGCCGCAATTCGGCGAGCGGGATGACGCGCGTTTCGCCTTCGCCGTTGCGCAGCGTAACGCGCTCGCGGAAGATGTCGTTCGCCACGACCTTCTCTTCGCCGCGCGACGTGGTGACGATCCGATTCTCCTTGGGGAAGCGTTTGCGTTGCTGCACATAGAACTCATGCTCATACCGCAGGCAGCACATGAGCCGGCCGCACGCACCGGAGATCTGCGAGGGGTTGAGCGAGAGGCGCTGGTCTTTTGCGACGCCGAGGTTGACCGGGCGTAGCTCGGGAAGCCATGACGCCGAGCAGTACTCCCGGCCGCACCGGCCGACGCCGCTCAATCGTTTGGCTTCGTCGCGAACGCCGATCTGTTTGAGCTCGATGCGCGTGCGGAACATGGCGGCCAGTTCGCGCACCAGGTTGCGAAAATCGACGCGCTTTTCCGCCGTGAAGTAGATGGTGAGCTTTCGGCGATCCCAGCGCCATTCGGCGTCCGAGAGTTTCATAACGAGGTTATTGGCGCGGACGCGCTCCATCGCCTTCCGGCGGGCATCTTCGTCCTGGCCGCGCACCTGCTTGAGGCGGCCGACGTCTTCGTCGTTCGCCAGCCGTTTGGCCTTCTGGATGACGGGCTCGGTACCAGGGCCGTGCGAAGTGCCTTTAGCCCTCAGCTCCGCCAGGTCACCGATAGCGTGAACGTGGCCGAGATCCTCGCCGCGATCCGCGTCCACGATGATCGGCGACTTTACAGGAGGGGCTTCCTCCCCCTCCCATATGAAGAATTCCTTCCGATTACCCTTGAATGCGACTTCAATCACCATGACCCAATTCTAGAACCTGTCCAGGGGATCGGGCATGGGGGATCGGGGATCGGGGATCGGGGATTGGGGATTGAGTGATCCTTTGCGCATCGGAAGGATGAGGCGAAGTGGGCCGCGACGTGCAGTGTCGGCTCATGCCAGATCGAAGCGCAAACGCTGCGCGGGTGCGTGGATATCGCGACCTCGACGCCTGGAATAAATCTATGACTCTGATCGCGCGCTGCTACGCGGTCGCGCGCTCCCTACCGCCCGATGAACGCTTCGATCTGGCAAGGCAGCTTCGTCGCGCAAGCATTTCGATCGCAGCGAACATCGCTGAAGGATCGGGACGCAGACACAAGGCTGACTACGCCCGATTCTTGGCGATTGCGCGTGGATCTCTCTCCGAGGTTGAGACCTATCTGGAAATCATCCGCCAACTCGACTTTGCGCCGGGCAACCAAACATCTGAAGCGTTAGCGCTCGCATCCGATGTTGGCAAAATGCTTACCGGCTTGCTAAGACGTCACGCGAGGCCCGTCCCCTAATCCCCCGATCCCCGATTCCCGATTCCCGATTCCCTATCCCCGATCAATAACCTGGCCCATCTTCAAGAATTTCTCGCGACGGCGGCGAACGAGGCGCTCGGGCTTCAGTTTGCGCAGCTCTTCATAATGCTTGATGAGGGCGTCGGAGAGATTCTTCGCCGATTCCTCATAATTCGCGTGCGCTCCCCCGAGCGGCTCGGGCACGATCTCGTCGATCACGCGCAGCTCCGCCAGATCCGGGGCTGTGATTCGCAGTGCGGTGGCGGCCTTCTCCCGCATTTCGGGACTCTTCCCATCCTTCCACAGGATTGCGGCGCAGCCTTCCACAGTGATCACCGAATAAACGGCGTTCTCCAGCATGAGAACGCGGTCGGCCACGCCTAACGCGAGCGCTCCCCCGGAACCTCCCTCGCCAATCACCGTCGCAATGATCGGGACCTCGAGCCGGCTCATCTCGAACAGGTTGCGCGCGATCGCCTCTGCCTGGCCGCGCTCCTCTGCGCCGAGGCCCGCCCACGCACCAGGTGTATCGATGAACGTGAACACAGGCACGTGAAATTTCTCGGCGAGCTTCATGAGCCGTAGCGCCTTGCGATACCCCTCGGGATGGGGCATCCCGAAGTTGCGCCGCAAATTCTCCTTGGTGTCGCGCCCACGCTGATGGCCGATGACCATCACCGTCTCGCCATCCAGACGCGCCCACCCGCCGATGATTGCCGCATCCTCGCGATAGAGCCGATCGCCGTGCAGCTCCACAAAGTCAGTGAAACAGAGGCGGATATAGTCAGCGGTAAAAGGTCGTTTGTTACTGCGCGCGACCTGCAGCCGCTGCAACGGGGTCAGATTGCGATAGACCTGCTTCCTGAGATCCTCGAGCTTCTTCGAGAGCGGACCGATTTCGTCTTCAACCGAGATTTGCTGCCCGCCGGCCAGCTTCTTCAGCTCATCGATCTGTTTCTCGAGCTCCTGAAGAGGCTTCTCGAAATCCAATATCGGGGTGCTGGCCACTGCCTAGCGACCGCCTCCGCCGGAGCCATTCCCTGCGAGGCTCCCCCCATTCGAGCGCTCGAGCTTCACCTGGTCGTGACCTAGCAAGGCGCGAAGCTCATTCAGCGCTGCAGGTGAAGCGGCCATGCTCAAAGATCGCGAACGGAAACGAACAGGCGGGTCCCCGGTGTGGCCTTCCGAATCGGACCAGCATACTTCGATGCTGGCCGAGCCCGGGTGAGCGTCGATGACCTGCCTAATGTCGCGCATCAATGTGGTGTATGGGTCCGAGCTTGCATCGGTACTCTCAACACCGCGCTCCCCGCTCCCACCGCTCCTCGCTCCTGCGGTACGCAGCTGAATTGCAACCTTCACTTTCCCGTCCAACCGCAGCTCCTCGAAACGCTGGACGGATTCGATTATGAACGTCGCGTTCTCCTGTCCCCGGTCACGCCGGGAGTAACCTCCCGTCAGGAGGACCGGAATGTCGGTGCGGATCTTGTCAGTCAGGACAGCCCACCGGTCCGCGAAGACCAGTACCTCCGAAGATCCCGAGAAATCCTCTACTGTCAACCTCGCGAACTCGGCTCCGGAGCTCTTGCTCACCTGGCGTTTGATGGCGGTAATGACCACACCGAGCTTCATCTGGCCTTCGGTCCAGGTCCCCAGCTGGGAAACCGTGTGGGTAGCGAAAAGCGCGCATTCAGCGGTGAAGGGCTCGAGGGGGTGGCCGCTCGTGTAGAAGCCGAGGATCTCTTTCTCGCGTGCAAGCCGCTCGGATTCGGTGTAGGGAGCCACGTTAGGCAGCGCGCCGCCGGTTTGGCCGTTCGTGGAGGCGTCGGCTCCATGGGTAACGTCACCAAAGAGGGAACCTTGTCCACTCTCCCGTTCTGCCTGTTTGAGCGACGCCTCGTGCAGCGCGGTGTCCAGCGCCGCGGCGTATTGCGCGCGATGACCACCTAACGCGTCAACCGCACCGGAGTGAATCAACGCCTCGAACACACGTTTGTTGCAAAGGCGCAGGTCGACGCGCTCGCACAGGTCGTACAGCGACGTGAATGGACGTTCGGCGCGCGCCGCCAGGATCGAGTCGATCGCGGCACGGCCAACATTGCGGATGGCGCCCAGGCCGAAGCGCACCCTCTTGTCGCCGACGACCGTGAACTTGTATCCGGACTCGTTGACATCCGGTGGCAGGATCTGCAGGTCGAGGTCGCGCCCCTCGTTGATGTATTTCACCACGTTGTCAGTGTTGCCTATCGACGACGACAACATCGCCGCCATGAATTCGGCGGGGTGGTGACATTTGAGGTACGCGGTCTGGTACCCGATGACCGAATACGCTACCGAGTGCGCTTTCGGGAAACCGTATCGGCCGAAGGTCTCGATCTGCGCCGCGATATCGTCGATGACCCGCCGGTCGTAGCCGCGCGCGACGGCTTTCTCGGTGAACTTCCCGAGCTCCTGCTTGATCAGCTCCGCGTCCTTTTTTCCAACTGCCTTGCGGAGGACGTCCGCTTCGCCTAACGAGATGCCGGCGAGAACCTGAGCCACGCGCATCACCTGCTCCTGATAGGTGATGACACCAAAGGTCGGTTCCAGGATGGGCCTCAGTTCGGGCAGCGGATAGCTGACGGGCTCTTCACCGCGCTTGCGCCGCATGTACACCTTGTGCATCCCGGCATCGAGCGGACCGGGTCGCATCAAGCCATTGGAGACGACGAGGTCATCGAACCGGTCGCACCGCATCCCGCGCAGTAGGTCCGTGGCGAGCGGCGATTCGAACTGGAACACGCCGACCGTGCGCCCCGTGCGCAGCATGTGGAACGTGGCGTCGTCATCGTACGCCATGGTCGCGAAATCCGGGACCTTATGGCCACGTTTGCCTATCGCTTCGAGCGTGTCGTGGATGACAGTCAGCGTCGTTAGGCCGAGGAAATCGATTTTCAGCATCCCCGCCTTTTCGAGCGCGTTCATGTCGTACTGTGTGACGACGACGATCTCCTCCTCGCTCCCCGTTCCCGTGCTCCCTGCTCCCTTGGTTGTCTGCGTGCAGATGGGGACGTAATCGTCCAGCGGACCGGGAGCGATCACGACTCCGGCCGCGTGTACGCCGGTGTGGCGCGAGAGGCCCTCCAGCGCGATGGCGTAGTCCAGGAGCTGCCGATACCGCTCGTCGTCGCGATAGAGGCGTTTCACGTCCGCGATCTGGGCTACGGCTTCTCTGACCGTTAGGCTGTAGTTCGGCTGATTCGGGATCAGCTTCGCCAGCGCGTCGGTCTCCGCGGGTGTGAAACCGAGGACGCGGCCGACGTCCTTGATTGCCGCGCGCGATTTCAAGGTCCCGAAAGTGACGATCTGCCCAACGGCATTCTTGCCGTACTTCTCGCGCACGTATTCGATCACTTCGCCACGCCGCTCGAAGCAGAAATCGACGTCGATGTCCGGCATCGCCACGCGCTCCGGATTCAGGAAGCGCTCGAAGACGAGGTCGTACTTGAGCGGATCGAGATCGGTGATGCGCAGCGAGTATGCGACCAGCGAGCCGGCTGAGGAACCGCGGCCCGGTCCCACAGGGATCCCGCGGTCGCGCGCTGCCTTGATGAAATCGGCGACGATCAGAAAGTAGCCGGAATAGCCCGTGGTCGTGATGACGCCGAGCTCGTAGTTCAGGCGCTCGCGAACTTCATCGGGAAGGGGATCGCCGTAACGTTCACGCGCGCCCGCATTGGCGAGCCTAACGAGTAGGTCGTTCTCGGACGCAACGTCGGGCGGGAGCGGAAAAGACGGGACACAAAACTGCTTCGTCAGCTCGATGTTGCACTCGTCGGCGATGCGGACCGTGTTCTCCAGGACATCCGGGCGGCTCGGGAACGCTGCCGCGATCTCGTCCGCGTTCTTGAAATACAACCCGCGGTCGTAACGCATCCTGTCCGGGTCGGCGCGATCCTTTCCCAGCCCTATGCACAGCAACACGTCGTGCGCGTCGTGCGACTCGGCCGTCAGGAAGTGTGAATCGTTTGTCGCGATGACCGGGAGGTTCAGCTCGCGCGCGAGCGCGAAGACTCGCTCGTTGAGCAATGCCTGTCCTTCACTCTGGTGAGCCTGGACCTCCAGGTAATACCGATCCGGAAACCGCTCGGCGTACCATTTTGCGACGGCTGCGGCGCCCGCCGTGTCACCCGTCATCAGGTGCTGGGCGATCTCGCCCGCCATGCAGGCAGAGGAGACTATCAACCCTTCGCCGTACTGTTCCAGGAGCGCGCGGTCGATCCGTGGCCTCGTATAGAAGCCCTCGGTATAGCCTAACGAGGAGAGTTTGACGAGGTTGCGATAGCCGACGTTGTCGCGGGCCAGCAGCACCAGGTGGAAATACGGTTTATCCCATGGACCGGAGCGTCCGCGCGTGCGCCGATCGCCTGGAGCGACATACGCTTCCATGCCGATGATCGGCTTGATGCCAGCTCGTTTGGCTTTTTCCTGGAACTCCCACGCGCCGAACAGGTTTCCATGGTCGGTGATCGCCAGCGCCGGTTGTTCATAGTCGCGCGCCCGGGTTATCAGGTCGTCGAGTCGATTGGCGCCGTCGAGGAGAGAGAATTCCGAGTGACAGTGGAGATGCGCGAACGACATACTGGGCTCAAGATATGCCGAGCCGCAGGGTCACGCTACGCACTTGAGTTTGGCATGGCGCGCACACATCCGTTCTCACAAAACCTTCTGGGGTCTTGAAAATTCGCGGGAATGTTCGCAGGCGGATTGGGGTCGTCATTATTGCGCTGGGCGCTGTACTGAAAGCTTCCCTGTTTCTTTTTCCATTTCCGCGTTTTTTGGCGCGGGCCGCATTGGAAGAGGCGAAGATTCTGTGGCGCCGGACGCCGATCGCAGCCGGCGTGACAGACAGCTCCGTGCCGCCTAACGAGCGTGCGAAGCTCACCCTGGTGCTCGCCGCGCGTGATTTCGCCGGAGATTCGCTGGGACTTCCCGCCGGCAAGCTCTTTACCGCCTACAGCCGCGTCGATCGCGACACTCTGCTCCTGCTCCTTTCAGCGGCCCGGCAGGACACACTGGCTCTCCATAGATGGTGGTTCCCGATTATCGGCTACGCACCCTACAAGGGCTTCTTTGATTTCAAATCAGCGCGTGACGAGGAGGGCTCCTTCCAGAGGCGCGGTTATGACACTGACTTGCGTCCTGCCGCTGCCTTTTCGACGCTGGGCTGGTTCGACGATCCACTCCTCTCCACTACGCTGCGACAGGATTCGCTGTCGCTTGTGAATACCGTTGTGCACGAGCTGACGCACAACCGCCTGTTCGTGAAGGGGCAGGTCGAGTTCAACGAATCCTTTGCGTCGTTTGTTGGCTCACGTGGGGCGTCGGCATTCTTTCGCGCGCGGGGCGATACCACTGCCTTGCAACGCAGCGAACGGCGCTGGCTGGACGATCAGGCACGGGTAGCATACTTCGGCCGTTTGCTCGCTTCGCTGGATAGCGCCTATGCCGCGCATCCCGGGGATCGGATGGCTCGCGTAGAGGCGCGCGACGTCGTTTATCGCCGGTATATCGATCAGCTGGTGGACAGCCTAACGAAGCTTCGCGGCGATTCGGTCGCGCGCCGCGTGCAGTTGAATCTGAGGTTGAATAACGCGTCACTGCTGGCACGTCGCGTGTATGGCCGTGATTTGCCGGTCTTCGATTCAGTGCACGCGGCACTCGGTGATCTTCGCGCCACCATCGACAGTATTTCGAACGTGGCGACCGGTTCTTCAGACCCGTTTGCGGCTTTGCGAAGCCTTCTCAAACGCGCTCGCTCGAAAGAGCATTCACCGCGGACCAACACGGACAAGAAAACTCACTAACACGGATTTCTTAGAAGCGACAACGCTATTGAGGCTGGAGTTGTTCGCGCTCGCGTCCGCGTTGGTCCGTGGTGGAGCAGTTTTAGACGCCGAATCGACTGCGAAGCATGGCGCGCAAGTCGAGCGCGGCCTCCACGGTCGCCGCAATCACATCCGGTTGCGCGTCGTCGAATTGCGGTACCACACGCTGCATGTGCTCCATCACACCGCGATCGATGAAACGCGATAACTGATCCAACGAATAATCCGCGCCGCGCCGCGTGGAGTATTGGTTGAGTGGGTACGTGACCATCAGATGATTTCGCGCGCGTGTGAGCGCGACGTACATCAACCGCCGCTCCTCTTCCAGTTCGTCATCGCTATTGATTGCGCGCGCGAGTGGAAAGAATCCATCCACAGCCCAAATCACGAACACTGCATCCCACTCTTTGCCTTTGGCGCTGTGCACCGTACTCAGAATGAGCGCGTCCTCTTCGTCGCTCGCTCCGGCCACGAGGTCCTGCGTCGCTTGAGGAGGCTCGAGGGCGAGCGTGGCGAGGAATGCCGCGCGGGATGGGTACCCACCAGCGATGGTCTGCAACTGATCGAGATCGGCCAGACGCGGGTCGACACGGTCGTAGCGCTCCCGCAGGATGTCGTCGTAGAGCTGCCTAACGCGCGAAATCTCCAGCGCTACCGCCCCCTCGTCTTCATTTTCGGTGCGCAGGCTTGCGATGAGCGCGGCGAGCTGACGATGTGCCTCGCGCGCCCTCGGCGGCGGCACATATTCGGCGAAAGCGTCCGCGACCCAATGAGATGCCGCCATCTTTTCTATCGCCGCCCGCGCTGTCACGTCGCCGATGCCCGGCAGCAGCATGAGCACACGATACCAACTGACTTCGTCGCGCGGGTTGTCGAGGATGCGCAGGAACGCCAGCACGTCTTTCACGTGTGCCGCTTCGAGGAACTTGAGGCCGCCCCACTTTTCGAAGGGGATACGGCGGTTCGTGAGCTCGATTTCGAGATCGGCCGATTGATATCCCGCGCGGAACAAGACGGCCATCTCACGCAGTGGCGTCCCTGCTTCGTGTAATTCGAGCACCCTATCGCAGACAAAGCGCGTTTGCTCCTGCTCGTCGCGCACGGAGACGAGCCACGGCTTGTCACCGCCTAACCGTTTCGTCCACAGATTCTTTGTGTACCGCTCAGACGCACGCGAGATCAGCGTGTTGGTTGCGTCTAGAATAGGTTGCGTGGACCTGTAGTTCTGTTCGAGCGCGATGAGCGTGGTGCCGGGGAACTGCTGGGGGAACTCGAGGATGTTGCGGAAGCTCGCCCCGCGAAACGAGTAGATACTCTGCGCATCGTCGCCCACGACGGTCACGTTGCGGTTGGTGCGGCACATGCCGCGGAGGATGCGAGCCTGCAGCAGATTGGTGTCCTGATATTCGTCCACCAGCACATGGTCGTACAGGCCGCTCAGACGCTCGCCTAACGAGCCAGGGGCTTCGAGCATGAGCGCCCAGAAGAGCAGGAGGTCGTCGTAATCGACGAGGTTGCGCGCGCTCTTGCGCTGGACGTAGTCCGCGAAGATGCGCTCCATATGCGGCCGCTCATCCACGAAGCGTGGCAGCTGCTCGCTCAATATGTCGGCGACGGGCCGAGCGGTGTTGATGTGCGTGGAGTAGACGTAATGGAGCGTCTCCTTTTTGGGGAAACGGCGCTTGGTGTCGGCGTAGCCTAACGAGGCTCGCGATAGCTGCATCAGGTCTTCGGCGTCCCCCTGATCCATGATACTGAAGTCGCGGGCGACTCCCGCCTGAGGGCCGTACCGGCGAAGCAGGCGGTGCGCCGTAGCGTGGAAGGTCCCGCCATGCACCTGGCGCGACCGGCTGCCCACGATCCGTTCGGCGCGGGTCAACATCTCCTCTGCGGCTCGCCGCGTGAACGTGAGGAGGAGGATGCGCTCCGCCGGGACCCCCCGATCTATTAGATGCGCTACCCGATAAACCAGCGTCCGCGTTTTACCCGTCCCGGCGCCTGCAACTATTAGTAGCGGTCCGTCACCGGCCGTTGCTGCCGCACCCTGCTCGGGATTGAGCTCGGCGGCGATATCCCTGGTGGAAGGCTCCCTAACGCGGGGGCGTTGTGGATAAACAACGTGGGTTGGATTCACGACCCCAATGTATGGTCTCTTCACCCGAATGCATACCGAAATTGTGAGACATACCTAGGGGTTAGGGGTTGGGGGTTAGGGGTTAGCCGCCCGACGTTAGGTGGTACTTGGCTAACCCCTAACCCCCAACCCCCAACCCCTCCTTGTCAGAAAGTGACAGCTGGCCGACCCCGAAACGTGCGTTAGGCCGCATAACGCGAGTGGTAAGGGGCGTGACGGAGTTGGGGGTCATTCGTCCAAGACATCGTCACATAGTGAGGCTTCGCTAACCTAGGTCGACGGGCCGCTCTGGCGGGGAATTCCCGGTTGACTTACATTCGCGCGGCTTAACGCTCGGTGTAGGGCCTTTTTGTGACGGTCTACCCTAACGGGAATGGCCGTCCAAATGAGGCGCCGGGTTGATGTGACGCTGGACGGCGGTGCGGGTGAAGGGGTCGTGCGCTGGACATCGCGCAGCCCGCTGGTGCGGTAGCTCACATCGTCTTCAGCACAATGTGACGGCGCTATTTGACGCAGGGTCTCCTGTCTTGAAGCGGAGGCCGCGTCAGCGGCGTCCGTCGTCTTTGGCCGGTCCCGCAGCGAAAAAAAGCGGGTACGGCTCAGTGGTAAGGAAACGTATCCGCAGCAAGACAAACTTCATTCTGCACAAAGGGGGAAAAGGAATGCAGAAGCTCACCAGGTCGTTATTCGCGCTCGGCGTGCTTGCGGGGCTCGCCGCCTGCGGTGACGACGTCTCAGTTACCGAACCGCCGCCACCGACGCCCGCAGTTACGGGCATTTCGGTGACGCCAGATGCCGCGACGTTGGCAGTAGGCTCGACGGCGCAGCTCTCCGCGGTGGTAACGACGAACGACCCGTCCGTCGCTACGACAGTGACATGGGCAAGCTCGAACACCGCAGTCGCTACGGTTAGCGCTACCGGTCTTGTGACCGCAGTGACGGCCGGCTCCGCGACGATCACCGCAACGTCGACCGCGAATGCGAATTTCCGGGCGGCCGCGCAGATCACAGTCACGCCTCGGGATCTTGGCATCCGTAGCGTCAGAGTCTCGCCGGACAATGCAATCGTCACGACGGGATCAACGCTACAGCTAGTCGCGAACGTCGACGCCAACTCGGGTGTCTCCACTGCCGTGACCTGGGCTTCCAGCAACACCGCGGTAGCCACAGTCAGTACGGCGGGTGTTGTCACCGGCGTCGCCGCTGGAACGGCAACGATCACCGCTCGTTCGACCGTCGACACGTCCAAGTTCGGCGCATCGGCGATCACGGTCCGTAACCCGGTGCCGCCGCAGATCTCGATCGCGACAATCACGACGGGGACGCTCAATACCCCGGTCAACGTGAACAACGTCGCGGGCCAGATCGAAGTCACCCTGAACGTGGATCCAGGCGACGCAGTGATCTCCCGCGTCGAAGTGTTGCTCGACGGCAACGTCGCGTGCAGCCAGACCTTCTCCACGCAGCGCAGCCAGGAGCTGTCGCTCTCGCACGTGTTTGAGAACGTGCAGGCCGCTCCAGTAACCTGCAGCATCAACACCGCGGCCTTTAACGCGACGACTGGTGCGGTGAGTTACTTCAACGGCGCGCGGCAGCTCAGCGCTCGCGCCATCACTACAACCGGCACACAGGTATCGACGCCAAGCCAGACCCTGACGTTCAACAACGTCAGCGGTGTGGTTTTCACTGTTTCGAACAACAACGGCAGCGATCCGGCCACTGCGGTCAACCCGGGCCAGGGTCTCAGCTGGATGGGTGGTAGCCTAACGGTCAATGCTGTTGGCGTCAGCTATCAGCAGGGCGTCTCGATCACCAGCGTCACGATCGGCAACTTTGGCGGCGGCCCCTTCCTCGGGAAGACGGGCAGCAACGTCATCACGTTGACGCCGACAACGGCGGGCGGAAGCACCGGTTCGATCACGTACAATGAATCGGGCACGTGGTCCGCGACCGATACGGACCTCGGTGGTTACTTGACGGCTGCGACGATTACGGTTCCACCGGCTCCGCTGGTCCTCGGTGAAGCCCCTGTCGCAGTTGCCACACTTCTCAGCAATGGACAGAACGGTCCGGCCAACACGCTCAACTTCCCGGCGGGTGCGCTTGGGAACGCGACGCTCCCGATCGTTCCGATCGTCCGCATAGACAACACGTCGCCTGGCGTAGCCTCGGCGAACGGCGTTGCTCAGGCTCCGATCACGCTTGGAGCAGCGGTTATCTGGGTTAATGCGAGCACGTCACTGGCAGTAGCTGCCACGACGACGAACGCTCTTGGTATCCCCGCACTCAGCGTCTTGAATGCTTCGACGACCGGTACGGACGTCGAGGAAGGCGTTGATGCGATCACGGTTTCGGTGTACACGACTCCTGCCGCCGGCGCACTGCCGGCGACTGGTGGCGCGTGCAACGTCACTGGCTTGAACCTGGTCACCGTCGGCTCGCAGCTCACAGAAACAACGGTGAGCACCGCGTTCGCCGCGCGTATCGTGTTCCGCGATGCGCTTGGTAACCAGACGTGTTTGGATCTGGCGACGACGTTTGGTGCCGACTTCACGGCGCCGACGGCGACGATCACTGGTCCGGCTGCGAACACCGGATACAATGCTGCGCCGCCTGCGTTTGCGGTGACAGCGTCCGACAACGCTTCCGGCTTCAGCGCGACGCCGCTGCTCGTCACCATGAGCCGCTTGAACGTCACCAACACCACGACCTGCGTTGTGGGCTCGGGCACCGGTTGCACCACACCGGCGCAACGTCCCTTGACGTTCAGCGCGACTGACGGTTCCACGACTGACGGTTACTACACCACGTCTGTGTCCATCCAGGACCAGGCTGGAAACGTGACGTCTCTCGTCACCGCCAGACTGTATGGCTTCGATGATGAAGTCCCGACGTTCGCTGGCGGTATTTCGCTTCCGGCTCTGATCGCTGGCGCCGCGACGAACACCTTCACGACGTCGGTTGCGGACAACCTGGATCTCGGTTCGATCTTCGGTGATGTTGCTTATCCGCTCGCGACACTGCGTTATCCGTCGCAGGCGATTGGCAGCTTCGGTCCGCCGCTCGAGCAGGCCGCGAACAACGTGAACTACGCGATTGCGAACTGGATCCGCTGCATCAACGCGGCCGGCAGCTTCGCGACGGCAAGCGGTCAGCCGACGACAATCACGATGACGGTTACGGATCAGACGACGGTCGCGCAGAACACGGCCTCGTTGACCTCCGGCGCCTTCGGTGCGAACGCGCAGACTTGTACTGGCAGCGTCGGCAACATCGCCGCTGCGGACATTCTGAGCTTCACGCAGAGCGCGCCGAGCTACGGCACAGGCAAGACGCAGGTCGATATCGATGGCGCAAGCCTCGCTACCGCCTCGTCGACGTCGGTGACGTTGTCGGCAATCGCGGACGTGGCACTCAACTCGTCCGCCGATCCGTTCACCCGCGTGGACTTCTACTACCAGAACGGTGGTGTGTGGATCAAGATCGGGACGGCTACGGCCGTGCTGGCGCAGACCCAGACTCAGCGTACGTATACGTATTCGTTCAGCTGGGATCCGGATGCAGCTGTTCCAGTGGGTGCTGTGACCGTGCAGGCGATTGGTGTTGACGCTCAGGGTGACGCAGTACTCAGCGGCACTCAGGTCGTCACGACGGTTCCGTAAGCTCGGAGCATCGAGTTAACGGTCAGCAAGTCGAAGGGGCTCCGCCTAACGGCGGGGCCCTTTCATTTTGCGCCTAACGTTCCACGCAAAAAAAAGGGCCTCGCGTCGCGCGAGGCCTCGAGTTAGCAGTCGTTCCCTTACTTCCGGTTAGGCGTCGTCAAGTTGATCGTCTTGGCCACGCTATCCCAGTGGGCCCAACCCCAACCGCTCACCGTGTCGTTCTGCAGCACGATGGGAGTGAGGCGATCAGCGGGCAGGGAATCGACCCCGGCGACTTCGTCTCCCTTCGTATAGTAGAAGACTTCGTACCGCACGCCGTTGACCAGGTAGGCCGCGTTCTCATAAACGTGCGGGAGTGAATCGGCGCCGGCCTGCTGCCCATCCCGCAGGATCGTGAGCACAGAGTCACGATCGATCCCTTCGGCAAGCTTCTTCACGCGAGCATCGCCGCACGCAACTCCCAATAGAGCCGCTGCGGCTAGTGCGGATCGTCTGTATGTCATGCCGCAAAATAATTGAGCACTCGCTAGGCGGAGACTGAGCCTCGCGACTTAGCAGAGCCGGCCATAGCTACTGGGACCTGAGTCCGCGGCGCGCGCGATGCCGCTCGAAACGGGCATCAGCATGGAGGGCACCAAAAATGGGATACATGATCGAGGACGAACCCACCAAATCGTCCCCGACGCGATCGAGCCATTCGAACGCCTGGTCATGATCGCCCAGTCCCGCGGCAATGAGGGCGACCCAATACGCTCCTCTCTTTGTCTTTTGCCAGTGCGCAATCGCTTTGGCTCGCAACTGCTCTGCTTCGGGCGTGCCACCGGCACGGCCCAGGGCATATCCGAACAACGGTGAATACGGATCTGCGTTGGCGACTTCAACACCGCGAAGCACCTCGACTGCCTGTAGCCACATCCCCTTCATTGCGTAGCACAGCGCTGTGAATCCACGCACTCGCCTAACAGGTGGCTCTACTGAATCTAGGCGCCTCAGCTGCGCCATTCCCTCGTCGATGCGGCCATTCACACAAAGTGCCTCGCCAACGTCCGCAGCGGCCGTCGCTGAAAGCGGATCCTCCTGCTCGGCGCGCATGGCTTCTATGAGACTCTCTGCGTGTCGCCCAGACCACATGAGCACCCTGGAGAGGTGTTCGCGAACACGAGGTGCACCTCCGAGCTCGAGCGCGCGGCGAAGCGCAGCCTCGGTCCCTCGGAAATCAGACGGCGCCATTGCCAGCGCCACACTCAGTCCTCTGTAAGCTTCTGGCAGCGATGGATCCAGGGTCAAGGCGCGTTGCGCAGCGGCAACCGCGAGTCTCTTGATAACACGCGCGCTGTCCTCATCCAGCGCACGCCCGGACAGGGTGAAATACATGTAGGGCATGGTCGCGAAGGCGGCTGCGAAGCCCGTGTCCAGGGCGACCGCCTGCTGAAGGAGTTTGAGGCCGACCGCCGGACCGCTGTCCGTGCGCATGTACACAAGATCGCGGCCCGCGACGTACAGCTCATATGCGGCGATGTTTCGTGTGGGGCCACGCTGCAGCCTTTGCTGCGCGCCAGCCACAAGCCGCAGATCCAACTGACGTGCCACAGCAGCGGCGATCTCACTCTGGGCCGCGAAGATGTCGCCGAGGCTGCGCTGGTAGGTCTCGGACCAACGGGTGATACCGCTGCGTGTGTCGACGAGCCGGACCTGCACCCGAACGCGGGCCGAGTCCTTCTGGAAGCTGCTCTCGAGCACGTGCGCCACGCCGAGACTGTCACCGATCTGCCTAACGCCTAACGGGCTATTGCGAAACGCGAACGCCGACGTGCGGGCGACGACGCGGAGATTCCCGATCTTCCATAGCGCGGTGATGAGCTCTTCGTTCAGCCCGTCGATGATCGTCGCGTCGCGCGGATCGGCGCTGACATTCGCCGACGGGAGCACGGCGATCGACGTTCCCTCGCGCGTAGTTCCATCGCCGGCCTTGCCATGCGGCCATGCCGCGGTGGCGATTGCCACTGCCGCAATGGCCAGCGATGCCAGGACGTACGGTACGACCCTTCGGCGCGCGCGCGTCGGGGTACTCGCGAAATACGTGCTGTCTGCCGATATATCCACGTTAGGCGTCAAGGGGGTTGTTGGCTGCCCCCTCGGCATGGCCAGCGGTTCGGTCTTCGCCGTCGCCCGAACCTCTGCAACCAGGCTCGCCACTGCGGGCCCGACCCTGGCGCCGAGCTCCGTGGCGATGAGCGCTTCGTAACGCTCTGCGTGCTGGAGAGCGGCGGCGTGATCGCCGGCATGCATCAGCGCACGTATGAGGCCTATGGCATTCTTGCTACTCACGGCGTCCAGCTCCGTGAGCCTGCGCCACAATCGGACCGCGTTGGGGTGGTCATCTCGCGCTTCGGCGCGCTCCGCCAATCGCTCGAGGGATTGCGCGCAGGCCGCCCTTAGGCGAGCGCGCTCGGACTCCGCCCACTGTTCAAACTCGGGCGCGTCGTCGGCGTAGAAGCCGTCGAGAAATCCTCCTTGATAGCTGGCGACGGCCGTCTCGAGATCGCCCTTTTCTATAGCCGCCGCGAACTGACCCACATCTGTGGCAACGACCGCGGGGTTGAGTCGGACAGGATTGGCGCCGGCAAAGACGGCATCGTCGATCGAGCCTCGCAGGGCATACAGCAATTGCTCGAGCGAGTGACGTGCGCGTGACTGAGTGGCTTCCGGCCAGAAGAGAAGGAGCAGCTGATCGCGCGTCTTGCCACGGTCCCCTGCGGCAGCTAGCACGGCGAGAAGCGCCAGGCGCTTCCGGTGGTGCCCGTGTGTCCCCAGAACTGGAACGCCGTCAGGTCCCTGGAGAGCCAGCGTACCGAAGGTCACGAGCCGGTATTTCGGCCGCATTTCGGACGGCAGACCGATGTCACTCACGCCGCGAACGTACGCTCCGAGGAGAGACGCAGCAAGAAAATCAGAATCTCTGAGGTATCGCTGAGCTAACTCTGAGCTCGGCGTGAGCCGTATCGCGCAACTTGCCGCTCCACGACACGGGAGAGGCAATGAGGAAGATCACGCGGAGCGCACGAACGCGCCTAACGTCAGTCATCGTTGTAATGGCAATAACCCTGGGCTGCAATGATACCGTATCACCCGCACGGGTGGTCACGGACGGCGTAGCCCTGACCCAGGCGCAATTCTCAGCATGGTCGGTCGCCGCGAGTATCGAAACAGTTCCGGGAACGCATCCCAACTTCAACACGCCATCCAACGATGGTTGCCCCTTCGTCTCACGTGACGGCAAGACCTTCTACATGGCTTCGAATCGCACCGGTACGATGGGTGGTCTCGACATCTGGGTATCGACACGGGAGAACGAGAGTGCAGGGTGGAGCGAGCCGGTCAACGTCGAGTCGATCAATTCGACAGCAGACGATTTCTGTCCCACGATCTCGCGCGATGGCCATCTGTTCTACTTTGTGAGCCGCCGCTCGGGAGGATGCGGGCAAGGTGACATCTACGTTTCGCGTCGACGGAGTGACAGCGACTTCGAGCAGCCCGAATTGCTCCCATGCGACGCGTCTGCGCCTTACGACGCGGTGAACAGTCCGTTCGACGAATTCAGTCCATTTCCTCTACCGCAGGCATGGACCGGCCCCGTTTTGTATTTTTCGAGCTTCCGGCCGGCAGGCTTCGCGGCAGACGGAGCTACTGCCGACAGCGATATCTACATGAGCGAATCGCATGGCGGGATCTTCGGTCAGGCACAGCTTGTGGCGGGTGTCAATTCCGACGTGGATGACGGTCAGCCTAACGTGCGCGCCGACGGCCAGGAGATTTTCTTCTATAGCACACGCGTCATCCCGGGAGTGTCGTTAGGCGCGGCTGATTTGTACTCCGCGACACGGGAAAGCAACTCCCAACCGTGGTCGGGCGTCGCCAACCTGGGCGCGAACGTCAACAGCAACGCGGGTGAAACGCGGCCATCGCTGTCCTGGGATGGGCACACTCTGTACTTCGGGTCTACCCGGGCCGGCTCGAACGACATCTATTTCACGACGCGCGTGCGTCAGCCCTGATAGCTAACCGTGCCACCACGTAGCCCGGTTGGTGAGGCTGTTGCCGCTGCGCTGGCTGTGGCGCGGATGCGATCGCTCATATTACTCGCAGTTGGTGTTTCGCTTCTGGGGGCCTGCGGGGGATCCCTCGCGCCTAACAACGCGGACTCGGATGCACCGGCCACGCCGTTTACTCCACCAACCACACCACCGATTCGTGCGCCGGATTTTCCGGCGCTGTCGCGCGACGGCGATATCTACCTGGGGGCAGAGGATCTCTACCGGTACTTATTCGACTACCACCACGGCGCCCTTCCGTCGCGCTATGTGCTTTACCGCGATGGCACGTTCGGACTCCAGTTCTCCAGCCCGCGGTTCGGATTCTTCGAGTACACGGGCCGCTAT
>DATFBW010000452.1:0-7225 GCA_035253645.1 Gemmatimonadaceae bacterium
ATGTTCGCCACCCAGATCCCGATCATGGCACCGCCGAGGGCGAGCAGGACGCTCTCCGTCAACAGCTGACGAACGAGCCGTCCGCGCCCGGCGCCTAACGCCACGCGCACGGCCATCTCGCGGCCGCGCGCCATGGCACGCGCCAGGAGCAGGCTCGCGACGTTGGCGCATGCGATGAGGAGGACCAATCCCACTGCGCCAAAGAGAGCCAGCAAGGTCGGCCGTACGTCCCCGATGATCTCCTCGCGTAACGGCACGACAATGATGCCGCGTCCCGCATTGGTCTCGGGATACTGCGAAGCGAGTCGCCCCATCACCGTTGCCAAATCGCTACGCGCGCCCTCGATGGACACGCCGTCTTTGACGCGCCCGACCACATTCAACCAATGATTGAATCGTTCTGCGCGTGTGCCGCTTGCGCGGTCGAGTGGGATCCAGATGTCTGCTTCGCCGATCGGGGCAAACTGGAACTCGCGTGGCAGCACGCCGATGATCGTGTAGCTGACTCCATCGATCGCGAGTTCCCGGCCGACGACGTCGCGATCATCGCCAAAGCGCCGCTGCCAGAACCCATGGCTCAGGAGCACGACCGTCGTGCCGTTAGGCGTGTCTTCGCCGGGGGTAAAAGTGCGGCCGATGATCGGTGTGACGCCAAGCATGGTGAAGAAGCCCGACGTCACCCGGCCCCCCTGTGCACGCGTCGGCTCTCCACCCGCCACAATAGTGACGTTGGTGGGATCGTAGCCTTCGATCGCCTGGAAGCTGGTGGTCTGCGCCCGCCAGTCGACGAAGTCCGGGTACGAAGCCTCCGAGCGGTCGTCCAAGCCTTCTTTCGTTTCCCACAGATGGACAAGCTGCGACGGCTCACGAAAGGGGAGTGGACGGAGCAGCGCGGCATCGATGACGGTGTAGATGGCGCCGTTGGCCCCGATGCCTAACGCCATAGTCACGAGGACCACGACGGTGAAACCGGGATTGGCGCGTAGCGTGCGGAGCGCGATGCGCGCGTCATGAAGCAGATCGCTCCACCATGCGAGCCATGCGCGCTTCTTGGCGCGGCGGCCGTCGATTTCAACCAGCTCGGCGCGAGCCGCTTCCAAATCGCCAAACTGGCGCCTTGCTTCGGTCTCGGCGGCCGCGCGAGAAAGACCAGTGCGAACGAGGTCGTCGGCGCGGTGAGCGATATGGAAGGCCAGCTCGTCGTCGACGGAGCGTTGAATCGTGGCTTTCTTTATTCGCACTCGATCGAGCGCGATGAGGCGGCGCTGGGGATCGTCGGGGGACATAGCGGGGCTCGTTATGCGGTCTGCAGGATCTTGAGCGCTGCTCGAGCGTAACGCTCGAAATCCACGGTCTTGACGCGCAGCGCTTTGCGTCCCGCTGCAGTGAGGCGGTAGTACTTCGCCTTCCGGTTGTTCTCCGAAAGACGCCACTCGGCATCGAGCCAGCCGCGTTCCTCGAGGCGGTGCAGGGCGACATAGAGCGCGCGATCTTCGACCAGGATGGTGCCGTCGCTGGTGTCTTTGATCCACGCAGCGACCGCGTAGCCATGTCGTGGTCCCCAGGTGAGTGTCTTTAGGACGAGCACGTCGAGCGTTCCTTGCAGTAGCTCGAGATTCGCCATGGCCATCGTTCTCCCCGGAAATGTTCCGGGGAAATGATTGTCACCTGTGCGGGATATGTCAATCCGACTAGAGACAACAGGTCATTTCGTCGCGGCACGCGTGATCGCCACGGTAAACCTTGGGGCTGAACCGTCTCGCGAGGTTACACCACGTACCGCTCACTTCACTTTGAGTGACCCTCAAACGACGCGGGACCTCTTATCTCTGCCAGTTCCCGCAGTAGCTTCGCTGTGGGGCGCGCCGCTTCGGTGCGCGGTGTCTGGGAGGGGAGAGTATCTATGCGTGTAACGCTGGACGCCTTATTGGTGCTCGACGCGATCGATCGCGCAGGCAGCTTCGCTGCTGCCGCAGAGCAACTGTACCGAGTGCCTTCCGCGCTCTCGTACACGATTCACAAGCTCGAGCAAGATCTCGGCGTCAGCATCTTCGATCGCTCGGGGTATCGCGCGAAGCTCACGGCTGCGGGCGCGCAACTATTAAAGGATGGCCGTGAGATCCTCCATCTTGCCGCGCAGGTCGAACGGAAGGTAAAAGACCTGGGGGCGGGCTGGGAGACAAGCCTCGCGATCGCAGTGGGCGATGTTGTGCCGCGCGGCGCCGTTTACGCCCTCCTGCGGGACTTTTATGACACGCCCAGCCACAAGACGACGCGTCTGCAGATCACGATGGAAGCGCAGTCTACGTGCTGGGACACGCTTCTCGAGGGAAGGTCGGATCTCGTCATCGGTGCACCGGAACCGGCGCCAAACGTGGAAGGCTTTCGGACGCAGACGCTCGGTGAGGTCGAGCTGGCGCTTGTCGTTCCAGCCACTCACCCCCTCGCGTTCGCGACAGAGCCGCTTCCCAGCACGGTATTCTCGCAGTTCCGCCTGATCCGTCAGGCCGCCTGGCCATTTGCCGGTAGCCCGGAGGCGTCGCCGGAGGACCTCGTTACCGTCGACGACTATGACTCGCAGGTCCAAGCCATTCGTCACGGCCTCGGCGTGGGATTCCTACCGCCGTTTCTCGTGCAGGATGATGTCGAGGCTGGTCGGTTAGTGACGAAGGTTGTTGCCGATGCCCCCAAGCTCCGCCTCGCGGTGGCGTGGCGTTCTGCAGGTGCGGGACAAGGCCTGGAGTGGTTCATCGAGCAGCTGCGGGACCGCGCTTTGCGCGCGCGGCTCGTGTCACACTCCGCCTAACGCCAGCTTGTCGCTGGATTGACCAGTCGTTCCGGCGTTAGGGTGCAGTAGGGCATGAGGCGCGGCCACCTAACGAGTTCGATGTACAAGCCCCACGGCGTTTGTGCGAACACGAATTCGGTGCCCTCGTTCGGCTCTCCGGTCACGACGGTAGGCGCGCCAAGTATGCGCACGCCGGGCTCGGCCGCGAGGTACTCCATGGCCTGCCGCACATCGTCGACGTAGATCGCGAGGTGCCCTGCACTGGCCGCTGCAAGGTCATTTGGACTGGAGGGCGAACCAGGCACTTCCCACTGAAGCAGCTCCACGTTTGTGGTTGGGCCGCAGCGAAGCATCGCTGTTCGCAGCGTGGCGCGCGCGTTGACGCCATAATGTCGCGTCATCCAATCGCCGCCCGTTGAGTCGAACGCAGCACTCGTTTTGTACAGGAGCTGACAGCCGAGCACGCGGGTGAGGAATTCTATAGCCTGATCCAGGTCGGGCACTGTGAGCCCGACATGATCCACACTGCGTGCGGTGGGGATGCCTTCGGCAGTTCCCCGCGCATGATGGGATTGGATGAGCCTTCTCCAGGGAAGGTGCGCCTTCTGTCTAATTCCTCACTGCCAAACGGTCACGGCGGGCACGCGGCGTCAGGGTAACGGATGGGTCATGGAAGTACCAGCGAGAGAATTCGTTGTGCTTGTTCGCCGGTATTGACGCTCTCGAACTCGGTGCGGCAGGTCAAGCGCCAATTCAAGACATTTGCATTCCGCACCCGAGGCGCCACGAAGAACAACACTGAGCGACTTCGTCAAATCTTTTCGCTATCAGCCGCGGGTGCTCGGTGCTAGGTAGGGGACGCATTTGTACTCGCATGCCCCCGAGGGACAGGGGGCACGCTGGCTCCCAGTACGTGCGCGTGACTTCCTAACGAGTCATTTGTCGATTGGAGGCGTTGATGCCACCTGTACTCACATATCCGGGCGTCTACATCGAGGAGATCCCGAGTGGAGTTCGCACCATCACCGGCGTCGCGACCTCGATCACAGCGTTCGTTGGCAGAGCTATGATGGGCCCAATCAACGAGCCTGTTGTCGTCAACAGCTTCGGGGACTTCGAGCGGCAGTTTGGTGGTCTGGGCGTCGCGTATCCCATGAGCTACGCCATTCGGGATTTCTATCTGAATGGCGGAAGTCAGGCCCTCGTGGTCCGGGTGTACAGGATGCCCGCAACGGCTGCGGACGCGAAGTCTACGATCGCCATAGATGACATGGCGCTCGAGGCACGGACGCCCGGCACGTGGGGCAAGATGGTTCGCGCCAAGATTGATGTGGACATCGCCCCGGAGGCGTTGGACGCGTTGCCGGCAAACGAAGCCCAATTCAACCTGAGTGTGCGTCTAGGTGACACGACAGAAAAGTTCTACAACCTAACGGTAAGCGATACTGCGCGACGCATCGATCGCGTATTGGAGGCGGAATCGAGCATCGTTAGGTGGAAAGGGGATTGGGCATCGACAACTCATGCGGTACCCGCCACGCTCGCGGCGCTCACAGCACGCAAGAACTTGGTGGCCGCGCAAAAGGCCAATCCGCCTGTCCCTGCGAATATCGCGGCGGCGCAGACAGCATACGACGATGCGAAGAAAGCGCTGTACGATGCCGTAACGAAAGCGGAAATGAAGCTCGCGGCTGCGCGCGCGGCCAATCCTCAGGTGCCCGGGGACATAGCAAACGCTGAAGCGGAATTGACGGCCGCCCTGGGTGCCATGAAAGGAGATGATGGTGGTGCCCTGGATCAGGCGACGTACGAGGGGAGTAAGGCCGACAAAACGGGACTCTATGCACTCGAGCGAGCGGACCTGTTCAACCTCCTCTGCATCCCGCCCGACACTCGCAACGGCGACGTGCCGCCAGCTGTGTATCAAACGGCGATGGCATACTGCGTGGAAAGGCGTGCCATGCTCATCGTCGATTCGCCAGCGGCGTGGAGCAGAAACCCCAACACTGCTGCAGCTGACGCCGTAAAGGGCCTTCCCGACCTGGGTCTTTCTGGGAACGCAGCGCGAAATGCGGCGCTGTACTTCCCGCGATTGCGCGAGGCTGACCCACTGCGCGAAGGCCAGATCGACACGTTCGTGCCGTGTGGTGCTGTCGCCGGCGTCATGGCCCGCACTGATTCCTCACGCGGTGTGTGGAAGGCACCCGCGGGCTTAGAGGCTGCGGTGAATGGCATTCGTGCCTTCAATGTGAACCTGAATGATCCCGAAAATGGGATGCTCAATCCGCTCGGCATCAACTGCATGCGGGCGTTTCCTGTCAACGGTCGCGTGGTGTGGGGAGCACGAACGCTACGCGGCGCCGATCAACTGGCGGATGAATACAAATACGTACCGGTACGCCGCACCGCGCTGTTCATCGAGGAGAGCCTGTACCGCGGCACGCAGTGGGTGGTCTTCGAGCCTAACGATGAACCTTTGTGGGCTCAGATCCGGCTGAACGTCGGTGCCTTCATGAACGATCTGTTCCGCCAAGGGGCATTTCAGGGGACGACACCGCGTGATGCCTACTTCGTAAAGTGTGACAAGGAAACCACCACGCAGAACGACATCAACAAGGGAGTCGTGAACATCGTGGTGGGATTCGCGCCGCTCAAACCGGCCGAATTTGTAGTGATCAAGCTGCAACAGATCGCCGGCCAGATTCAGACCTGAGGAGGGTGTCGTGGCTCAATTCAGCGTCAATGCCCAGCGCTTCGACCCATACAAGAACTTCAAGTTTCGTGTGAAATGGGACGGCAAATACGTGGCGGGTGTGAGCAAGATCGGCTCGCTCAAGCGCACGACCGAGGTGGTGAAACATCGCGAAGGCGGCGACCCGAGCAGCACGCGCAAATCGCCCGGCCGTACGGAGTACGAGGCAATCAGCCTCGAACGCGGTGTGACGCACGACAAGGAGTTCGAGCAGTGGGCGAACAAGGTCTGGAACTTCGGCTCCGGGCTCGGCGCGGAAGTCTCACTCAAAGACTTTCGCAAAGACGTGATCATCGAGTTGTACAACGAGTCCGGCCAAAAGGTGGTGGCGTACAAGGTCTTTCGCTGTTGGGTGTCCGAGTTCCAGGCGCAAGCGGATCTGGACGCGAACGCGAATGCGGTGCTGATCCAATCGATCAAGCTGGAGAATGAAGGTTGGGAGCGCGATGCCGAGGTCCCGGAGCCAGCGGAAATCACGTTCACCGAACCACAGTGAGCGTTACGCGCACTGGGTTCCGCTCGTGAGGTGCGACTGTGATAGCTGGGCGCGACGCGAGTCAGATACTGCGCTTATGGGAGCATGGCGTTGCGCGGACCCAAGCGGTGCGCGCGTTGCTGCTGTTGTCGGCGGCCGCGCCAGAGGAGCCCGCCGAGCAGCTCGTGCAGCTGAGCGTGGGACATCGCAACGCGCTTTTGCTGTCGCTGCGCGAGCGCCTGTTCGGTCCGACGCTCGATTGCCTAACGCGATGCCCGGAATGTGACGGCAGCATCCACCTGACATTTGCAGTGGCTGATGTGCGCACAGCCCATCCGGAGCGCTGCGCCACCTTTCGCGTCAGCGTCGCTGCGTACGACGTCCACTTCCGCCTGCCGAACACCAGCGACCTGATAGCTCTGGAGAACGGACTTGGGGGTGGCGAGGGGGAGGGTGAAAGCCAGCTCGTGGTCGCCGAACGACAACTACTGAAGCGCTGCGTCCTGCAGGTCACCGCACCAGAGGGACCTGTGTCCGCGGAGGATTTACCGCAATCCGTGACGACGGCGATCGCTCGGCGCATGGGTGAAGTGGACCCGCAGGCCGAGCTGCTGCTCGATATCGCTTGCCCGAGCTGCGGCGTGCGCACGCACGCGCCCTTCGACATTGCGGCGTATTTGTGGAGCGAGATCGAGGGGTGGGCGAAAGGGATGCTCCGGTCGATTCATACGATCGCCGCAGCGTACGGGTGGGGCGAGAGCGACATCGTCGCGCTACATGATACGCGGCGGCGCGCCTACTTGGAGCTGATCCTTGCCTAACGAGCCTGCGAGCACCACGGCTGGTGGCTTGCTCGCCTATCTGGCGCGGCAAGTGATCGTGCCTAACGCGACGGTCCGGCCGCGGCAGATGCATCCATTCGAGCAGCAGCCAGCGGCGCTCGGCAGTGACCTCCCCGCCGTTGTCCCGGAAGAGGACGCCGCCGCCGGAGTTTCGGTGCAGGTCGATAGCGATCCGCTCGGGCCCGTGTTGCGAGTGGTGGAAGCCGCCAGCGTGCCCCGTATCGCTGCGCTGCCACCCGACACGAAAAACATGGTGGCACCGCGTTTGGCGGCGAGCTTGGCTGTCACACGTCCGGTGACAAGCGTTCACGAGCGCGACACCGAGCAGCCAATCCGAGGTACCGTACCACGCGAGGACAGCACTGCAG
>DATFBW010000453.1:0-11689 GCA_035253645.1 Gemmatimonadaceae bacterium
CGAGTCCGCGGTCATCGTCGATCAGAAGCACACGGTGTTTGCACGTGCCGAGATGGTGCAGAAAACTGCCGAGGACCTCCAGTTGCCAACTGCTTTCGAGGCGGAACGCGCGTTTAACGTCGGTCATCTGTCCGTCGGGTATATGCGCGAGGTGGGCCGAGTGCGTGGGGTCACCATTGGGTTGGGCGGACGCGCGACCGTGAACGTGCTTCCGCAGAGTCTCGAACCGGTTTACGAGTCGAGAACTCCCGTGGGACTGATATTATTGATGCGACTCCGGCCACGGCATGAAGGTGCCACCTTCTGATGCTCTTCGCGGCGTGCGCGCCGCCCAACTCGGAGTATTGCTCAACGCGACGCTGGCCGCCGTGAAGCTCATCGCCGGCGTGGTCGGCAACAGCTACGCGCTCGTTGCGGATGCCATCGAGTCCGCCGCCGACGCTCTCGGCTCGCTCGTTGTCTGGGGCGGGATCAGTTACGGAGCCAGACCGCCTGACGAGGAACACCCATTCGGACACGGCAAGGCAGAAGCGCTGGCCGCGGCCGTCGTCGCGCTCATGCTGTTAGGCGCCGCCGTCGGGCTAGGAGTTCAGGCAGCCCGGGCGCTGCAGCGGCCGCATGACTTACCGGCATCGTGGACCTTGTTGGTTCTCGTGATTGTCGTTGTGATCAAGTGGGCCTTCGCGAGGCGTCAACACGCCATCGGCAGCGCGATCAGAAGCACCGCCGTTCATGCCGATGCCTGGCATCACGTGAGCGATGCCGTCACGTCCGCAGCCGCATTTCTCGGAATCTCATTAGCCCTCATCGGCACGCGCCTAACGGGAGATACGAGATGGGCGGTGGCCGACGAGTGGGCTGCCCTGGCAGCGGCAGCCGTGATCGCCTACAACGGCATTACGCTCTTGCGCCGAGCGCTCGACGATCTGATGGACCGCATGCCCGGCACCGACGTGATCGCACCGGTGCGCCGCGCTGCCGAAAGTGTCCCCGGTGTACTCGAGATCGAGAAGCTGCACATCCGGAAGATGGGACTCGGCTTCCGCGTGAGCATTCATGTGCAGGCGGACGGCTCGCTGTCACTCGACGACGCACACCGTCTTGGCGGGCGCGTCAAAGGAGCCATTCAGGCCGCTGTACCCGCCGTGGTCTCGGTGCTCGTGCACATGGAACCGCACCCGTCGACGGCCTAAACGGCGGCCGCGGCCGCGATGCGGGCGCGGAGCTCTTCGTTAGGCAGCGGGCGGGATCCCGCGCGCATGTTGTCGCGCAAATGCTCGACGCGCGATGTAGCCGGAATCGCACACGTGATCGCTGGATGCGACACGACAAACTTGAGCAGCAGCTGCGCCCAACTTGTGCACTCGATCTCCGAGGCCCAATCGGGAAGGGGTCGTCCGCTCAACTCACGCAGGAGCGTGCCCGCTGCGAATGGCCGGTTCGCGATGACCGCGACATCCCGTTCGCGCGCGAGCGGGAGGAGACGCTGTTCTGCTTCACGCTCGGCCACAGAATAGTTGATCTGAATGAAATCAACCGGGACGAGCTCGATCAGACGAGCGATGTCGTCGTGAAAGCCCGCCGTGTAGTGCGTCATGCCGATGTAGCGGATCCTTCCGTCCCGCTTCCATTCGCGCAGCGTGCTCACGTGGGTCCGCACGTCCACCAGGTTGTGGACTTGCATGAGATCCACGGAGCGCGTGCGCAGCTTGCGCATCGATTCCTGCATCTGCTGGATGCCGCGTGCTTTTCCGGACGTCCACACTTTCGTTGCCAGGAACACCTGGGAGCGGACGCCGAGTTTCGCGATAAGGTCGCCGACGACTTCTTCGGAGCTGCCGTACATCGGCGATGAATCGATGACTCGACCACCAAGCTCGATGAACGCGCTGAGAACTTCCTCGCGTTGCGCCCGCGCCGCCGCGCTCGACCCGACGTCGAATGTCTGCCAGGTGCCCAGCCCAATTACGGGAATGACTTTACCCGATGATGGGATCCGGCGCGTTATGATTGGTGCGGTTTGTACTGCAGCTCGTGTCATGGAGGAGGCGCCCGCGAGCGCCGCCATCCCGACGCTCATGCGGGACAGCGCGTCACGGCGTGTAATCTCGTAGCGTTGCGGCACGCGAATAAAGTAGCGGCCGGCAAGAAGGCACGCCGGGGGGTGCACCCCCGGCGTGTTGTGATCTGCGTTACGGGCGTAATACGCGTTAGGCGTACCGCGTCACCGTAATAGGACCTTCCGCCGGCGCCCAAGTGCCGCGCCTGCTCTTGAGCCAGGCGTCAAGCGAAAAGCTTCCCGGCCCCGCCAGCATCACGGCCAGAGAGGCGCCCATCAGTGTGAGCGTAAACTCATAGCCGTTGGGCAAGAAGAACCCCGCCTGGTAATGCACGAGCATCGTGGCTGCCAGCATGTCCATCGCCAGTAGGAATGCGGCGAGGCGCGTAAAGAGGCCCATCACAAGGAGGATCCCGCCGAAAAACTCCACAAGCGGGACGACGCGCGCCACGATCTCAGGCGCCGGGATGCTCATTTGCGTGAAGCCGCCCGTGACTCCTTCAAAGCCAAGTACAAAGAGCTTTTGCCAACCGTGCAGGATGAAGACAGCGCCAACGACGGTTCTCAGGAGCATGAGCGCCAAGTCGAGCCGCCGCGTAGGAATCGCATAGGTGGTCATAGAAGAGCTCCGCTGAATGCACCGCTCTTAAGCGGCGTCTGCTATGGCGACAGGACCATTCCTGTCTGAGGGTCTTATGTGGAGCAAGGGCGATACCCCCAAGCGTCGCTGAGCACGGCAGGAGCTACCGGCGTCAGCGTCTCTGCATCACATTGGCGCCATGGTTTCCGACCCCCACGCGCAATTGCGCGATCGTGTTTTGGCCCGTGTGCTATCCGGTGACGGCGAGACCGATCCCACACTGCGTGCAGCGGCGGCGCGAGGAATTGACGTGTCGAGCGATTTGCAGCCGCTGATCGAGAAGATTCACAGGCACGCTTACAAGGTCAGCGACGAAGACTTGGCGCGACTAAAACCGCAATACGACGACGACTACCTGTTCGAGATCATTGTGAGCGCAGCACTGGGTGCCTCGCACTATCGCCTGAGCGCTGGTCTCCGTGCCCTCGACGAAGCATGAGGCTCGCCAAGGTTCATCGCGGGCACGGACTGCCCGACAGGTTGATGCTCGGCGTCATGCGAATCATGGCGGGACACGCTCCCGGCGTCGTCCGCACGTTGAAGTATCGCAAGGATTTCTTCGGCCGCCCGTTTTCAGAGCTCACACAGCAGGTGATGCGCGGGCCCTCGCCGTGGAGTGTTGGCGAGCGTGAGCTGTTCGCGGCTTTCGTGTCGCGACTCAACCAGTGTGTCTTTTGAACGAACGCTCACTCCGCGGTCGCGGAGGCGGCGCTCGGTGGATCCACAGCCCGGGAAGTGCTCACCGATTATCGGTCGGCGCCGATCGACGAGAAGTTGCGCGCCATGCTCGGGCTGCTGGAGCGGTTTACGCTGGAGCCGGACAGCGTCACGCCGGACCATGTGAGAACCGTCCTCGCCGCCGGTGTGACACGTGAGGGAGTACGGGACGCGTTTTACGTCGCGTTCCTGTTCAATACCTACGACCGCCTCGCGGACACTCTCGGTTGGGAGCTGCCTAACGAGCGCTATTATCCCAAGGCCGGACAGTTCCTGCTCAAACGGGGCTACTTGTAGCACGCGGCGGGTGTGATCCACGTCGCATCGGGTGACGTCTTCCCTCGGTGCTTCGTCGAGCGTCGAGATCGATGCTACCGCCTCAGGAGGGGGAGCCTACATGACTATCCAGCTGCGCCTGGCCGCCGTTACCGCGGCGTTGGCGCTCTTCTTTGTGAGCCCGGCCGGTGCACAGGGCGCCAAGCCCGGCAAAGAGGGGAAATCGGGTGTCGCGGTCGCGCACGCCGACGCATTGGTGTTAACAAGTGATTCGGAGCTCAAGATTATCCGCGAGTATTACGTCGCGGTGGGACGCAAGCCGAAGCCGCTGCCGCCCGGAATCGCCAAGAATCTGGCGCGTGGAAAGCGAGTTCCTCCTGGACTGATGCGTAGCCGTCTGCCGGATGATCTCATCGTCCGCCTCCCGCGGCGCGACGGGTACGAGTGGGCTGTCGCCAACGACGTGGTCATACTCATCGACGCCACCGGCATAGTCCGAGATATCCTACGTAATGTCTTTTAACCGCTGATGATGTGGTAACAGCGTCCCGGCGAGAACAACAGCGGCGTTAGGCGACCCCAATCATTGCCTAACGCCGTCGCTTTGGCCTATGAAGTGGTGCTTCACGAGAGCGGGCGATGGGACTCGAACCCACGACGTCCAGCTTGGGAAGCTGGCATTCTACCAACTGAATTACGCCCGCAGGGACGTGTAAGATAGCTCGCTTGTGCGCGAGCTGTGACCCGCACTCAGGCGTCCTCGAACCTGTACTGACCGTGGTGCATGCGCGCAACAACTTCAAGAGCAGGATCGATTTCTACTCCGCGTCCGGGCAATTGCGGCTTGCCGGCGATGAGCGGGCGTTAGCGCGCTGTCACCACGGCCGCCAGCGCTGCCTGCCCTAGACTAAGACCGGCGTCATTTGGCGGCACGTGACTGTTCATCAGCAACGTAAGGCGGGGCCGTTCGATCTCGCGCCGCAGGAGCTCTATGAGGAGCGCATTCTGAAAGACGCCGCCCGAAAGCACGACGGCGTCTACACCGTGCCTGGCGACCAACGATTCAATCGCTTCCGCTGTACCGCGAGCCAAGGCGGCGTGAAAGGAAAACGCGATATCCGCGATTTCCCTGCCGGCAATGCGCGCCGCGATCAGATCGCTGAGCGCGGGACGGTAATCGAGCTCTCCGTTGCGGAACGGGATCGAGAACAGCATGTCATTTCCGCGACGTGCGATGTTCTCCAGCCAGATCGCCGCTTGCCCTTCGAACGTCAGCTCGCGGGTAAAGCCAAGGAGCGCGGCGGCTGTATCAAATAGCCGACCCATCGACGTCGTGGGGAACGTACGAACGCGGCGTTCGACGAGTTGCCGCGCCTGAGCGTAGCGCGCCGGGAAGAGAAACGGCGGCCCCGTCAGATCGGGCACATCGAGCCCCGTTAGGTAGCCGGCCGCAGCCTGTGGCGGGAAGCGCGACGACGCATCTCCACCAGGGAGAAGAGCAGCTCGCAAATGGGCGACGCGCTGGAAGCCTTCCGTCACGCTGCCGATGAAAAACTCTCCCCCCCAGATCGTCCCGTCCTCGCCGTAACCGGTTCCATCAAATGCAACGCCGAGCAGGCGACGATCGAGCTCACCGCGCTCCGCGAGTACGCTTGCGATGTGGGCATGGTGGTGTTGCACCGCAATGCGATCTCGCGCCTGGTGTTGGAGGGCGAACGCGGTCGTCGCATACTGTGGGTGACTGTCGTACGCGACAAACAGCTCCCGCGCGTCGACGCGATACATGTGCAGCAGGTCGCGCACGGTTTCCTGAAACGTCTCATACGCGCGGTAATGCTCCAGGTCGCCGATGTGCTGACTTACTATCGCTTCGCCGTCCACAACAAGAGTGATCGAGTTCTTCAAGTCGGCCCCCACGGCGAGCACCGGAGCGCGCGTTGGCACGTACGCGGCAACCCTCGGCGCGTAGCCGCGCGAATGACGCAGAACCGCGGGCCCGACTCGCGTCACGTGCACCACGGAGTCGTCCACACGCCGCGCGATGGCGCGTTCACCGACCAGGAAAGCGCTCGCAATACCGCCTAACGTGTCGAAGGCTTCGTTTTCTGTGATCGCAATCGGCTCGCTCGAGCGATTGCCGCTCGTCATGACGAGGACGTCAGGGGCGCCCGCGTCGAAGAGCAGGTAATGCAGCGGAGCGTAAGGGAGCATGACGCCCAGTTCGCAGTGATCCGGCGCGACGCCGCGGAATCCAGCGCACGCCGGCGCAAGTACAATGGGTCGCGCGTTCGACGTCAGCAGCGCCGCGGACTCGGGGGTGAGCCGAACGATCGCGCGTGCGACGGCGATGTCCTTCGCCATCAAAGCAAAGGGCTTCTCTTTGCGATATTTCCGGGCGCGAAGGTCGGCCACCGCCGCAGCATTGCGTGCGTCGCATGCAAGGTGGTACCCGCCAAGACCCTTGATCGCGACGATCTCGCCAGCGGCGAGGAGTTGCGCAGTGGACTCGATGGCGGTCCAGTCGCGTGCTCTCCCCTCGTCACCACCGCGTTGAAGTACGTAGTGCGGACCGCAGCTTGGGCACGCCGTGGGTTGCGCATGGAATCGTCGGTCAGCCGGATCGTGAAACTCGCGCGCGCATTCGGCGCACATCTTCCAGGCAGCCATCGTGGTCCGCGCACGATCGTACGGCAGACTCTCGACGATGGAGAAACGCGGCCCACAATGCGCGCAATTGATGTAGGGATAGCGCCAGCGACGGTCGTGCGGGTCGAACAGCTCGCGCAGACACTCGGCACAGACAGGCAGATCCGGCGAGATGTGCGTCGTTGGTTGTCGCGATTCGTCGCTGGCAGAAATCCGGAAACTCTGCTCTCCCTCTACGTCTGCATCGGACACGGTGACGTGCGCGACCTGTGCGACGGGCGGCGCGTCGCCGGTCAGCCGGCGCACGAAACTCTCGATCGCGACGAGGGACCCTTCGGCATGGATCTCGAGACCACGGCCTGAATTCGCGACCCATCCTTTGATGCCGAGGCTTTGCGCGAGACGGTACGTGAACGGCCGCATGCCGACACCTTGCACGATTCCGCGCAAGGATACGCGCCTGGCCTGCACGGCTTCCGGCGTCACCTCGGCGTCGTACATCGTTAGGCGCCCGGCGGGAGCTCTGCCATGGTGTCAAGGAGGAGATGATACAGCGACGCCTGCACCTCTTGAATACGCGGGATATAGTCGCAGCGGACGACGATCGCGAAGTCAGCGAGCCGGCGCCTAACGATGTCCCCGCCGTCATTCCCAACGACCGCGACCGTCAACAAGCCGCGCCGGCGCGCTTCGGCGAGTGCGCTGAGCACGTTGACTGATCCGCCGCTGGTGGAAATCGCCAGCGCTACGTCCTGTGGCCTGGCGAACGCCATGATCTGGCGCAGGAACATCGCTTCCACTCCGACATCGTTCGCGACCGCGGTGAGGGTAGCGGCGTCGCTCGAAAGCGAGATAGCAGGGATAGGCTGATGTCCCTTGGGTGATGCCATGCAGTCGAGCGCCAGGTCGTTCGCATCGGTCGCCGACCCGCCGTTGCCGAAGAGCAGCAACGTTCCGCCGCCCTGGATCCGCTGACGCATCGCTGTCGCGGCCGCGATGATCTCCTGCTGCTGACTCTGCAGCGTTTGTTGGCGCAGCTGCTCATCCTGCTCGGCCTTTGCCCGAACCGATTGTGTGACATCGCGGATCAGCTGCTCGATGTCCGGTGGCTCCCCATCCAGAAACGGATACAGAAAGCTCGCCCGCCCGGCGTCGAAACCAGTCGCTTCGTGCTCGAGGAAGACGTGCACCGACTCCCACAGCGTATGATAGAACACTTCGATCAGTTCCTGCTGAATGAACGGATCGCTGTGTGGTGCACCGATCGCATAGTCAGCGTCGCTGCCGGGAAGCGCCACAGTCAAACAACCAAGCGTTCGCGCCGCGCACAAAGCCGCCGTGACGGCACGGTCCCCCTCGGGCGGAGCGAAGCCCAGCACGATGTCATCTGGCCGCGCGAGCCGCGCGATGTCCTTGTGCCCTAACGAGAACGAGACGTCGAGCGCCGGTAAGGCGCGTTTCCCGACGATGACCGGGTGGACGAATTCTACCACTGCGTGTTGCGCGTCCGTCGCGGCGTGCTGACTGCCTAACGCCAGAAGGCGGCCTCCTCTCGCGAAGCGTCGTGCCATGTCGGAGGCGGCGCGGGCGACACATTCTGCCGCGCTGTCGAAAAACGCCCGCGACGCGCGGTTGCGCTCGCGGACGCTCTCCGTGAGAAGCGCCCCTACGCCGCGCATTCTGTTATGAGGCCGATCTACTCGTGAGGAGCATCGCTGCGGTTGCCAGCACCTCCTCGGCCTCGATCGGCTTCCCCAGATGCGCTTCGAAGCCGGCGGCGATGGCGCGCTGACGATCTTCCGCTCGCGCGTAGGCGGTCAGCGCAGCGACCGGCACGCGCTCGAATGCGCCCCCCAGCGCGCGAAGTCGCCGGATCATGACGTAACCGTCCTCGTATGGCATGCCGATATCGCATATCACAACATCGGGTGGATTGCCGGCGATTTTCCGGAGCGCTTCGGCCACCGATGATGCCGCAGCTACCTGCGCCCCCGCGTGGGCAAAGATGCTCGTGATGACATCGCGTGAGTCAGCTTCATCGTCGACGACGAGCACTCGCGCACCCTTGAGCGCGGCCATCAGTTCCTTCGACCCCGCGCGTCCGCGCGTGCGCCGGTCTGGCGGTTCCTCGGTGTCCGCGGCCGCACGGAGGGGCAACTCGACCGTAAACGTCGCGCCCAGGCCGCGTCCCGGACTCTCAGCGCGCACACGCCCGCCGTGCAGCTCCGTCAAATGCCTAACAATTGCCAACCCCAGACCAAGGCCCCCATGGGCCCGTGTCGTCGAGCTGTCCGCTTGCCGGAAACGCTCGAATACGTGCGGGAGAAAATCCGCGTCGATGCCCGGTCCGTTGTCCGCTACCGTTATGCGGGCCTTGCCGTCTCTGCGCTCGAGGGTGACGTCGATACGTCCGCCTTCGGGCGTGAATTTCACAGCGTTTCCGAGAAGGTTGCTAACGACCTGGCGCAAGCGTACCGCGTCGCCGAGCACGCCCACTTCGTTAGGCTCGAATCTCGTGGTCACGTCGATCTGTTTCGCATCCGCCGCGAAACGTATGGTCTCCAAAGCCCCCTCGATGACCGAACGGAGATCAACCCGCGCTTTCTCAAGGCGCAGTTTACCGGCTACGATGCGCGACACATCGAGGAGGTCCTCGATGATTTGCGACTGCGCGCGCGCATTCCGTTCGATCGCTGCGAGCCCTCGAGCGCGCGTCTCCTCATTTTCTCCGCCTGCTTGCAATACGTGCGTCCAGCCGACCACAGCATGCAGGGGCGTGCGCAGCTCGTGCGACATTGTAGCCAGGAACTCGTCTTTCATCACGTTCGCCGCTTCGGCAGCCCGGCGTGCGCTTTCCGCAGCGTCGTACAGCTGGGCGTTGTCGACGGCGATTGCGGCCTGGGCGGCGAAGCCTTCAATCAGCCGCTCATGCCGCTTGGTGAATCGGTTGGGGCCGCTGTGACCAAAGAACAGGCCGCCGATTACATGGCCGTCGCGCGATATGACCGGGATCCCGAGAAAACTGCGCAGATCGGACTCGCGTGTGATGGCACTCTGCAGTTGCGTGTCGTGATGCAGATCTGCGACGAGCAGCGTCGACCCATTAAACGTTCGCGCCAGGAGCGGGTCGTTCCGCGGGAACGAGGAAACACGGGTATATCGTTCGCTTCCGGCCCGAACGTAGGTCCCGTGCGATCCGCTCTTTCCAGTGACAGCGACGAATGCGGCCCACTCTGCCCCGGTGAGCTCTGCCCCCGCATCTGCGATGAGCCTAACGAGCTGCTCGAGATCCAATTCCGCCGCGAGTGCCCGGCCCACCAGGTTCAGTGTCTCGGCTTCGGTCCGCGCCACCTGCTCCCGTGTGACGACCTGCTGAAGCTCCTCCTCGGCCCGCTTCCGTTCGCTGATATCGAGAATGACGCCTAACGGGCGCGGGCTGGCGACGTCGGTCACCGAAAAGTGGACCTTGTTGTGCAGCCACACGATGCGATCCGCGGCCGTGAGCGCGCGGAACTCGAACTCCTGGTCCCGACATTCCGACAGCGCCGCCTGCCAAACTGCCCTCACACGCTCCCGGTCCTCTTGGTGGACGCGGGAGAGCCAGAATTGTGGGTCATCGAGCCACTTCTGCGGCGAGAAGCCAAGGATCCCTTCTGCGCCGCGACTGACGAACGTGAAGTGACCTGTGACTGCCTCTGCCTCCCAGAATATGGCACCCAGGCGTTCGACAAGGTCGCGATAACGCTCCTCTGTAGTTCGCACTGCTTCACGCAGCAGTACTTCCTGCGCGCGCTTGCTATCGGTGATGTCGAACGCCACTCCCTGTAAGAAGAGCGGTCGCCCAAGCTCATCCTTGACCAGTCGGGCTTCCCCGCGAACCCAGACAATGTGCCCATCGCGCGCCAGCAGCCGGCATTCGGCCCGAAATGGCCCCCCGGTACGACACCCCCGCGCAAATTCCTCATGCCACAGTGCACGATCATCCGGGTGCAGCTGCGTATACCAAAGGAACGGATTCTCCAGCCATTCCTTCTGGGTGAACCCAAGCAGCGCTTCGATATGCGGGCTCACGTACACTTCATTCTGACCTTCGCCCAATACGGCCATGAAGGTGACCGCGGGGATCTGCTCGACGAGCGTGCGGTACCGAAGCTCGGCCGCTTGCAGTCGGGCATCGCCTAGCGAGCGCTCGTCCTCCGCCGTCCCGATACGGGCGGAAGGGACAGAGAGGGACGTCCCCGCTTCCCAGCTCACTTGTGCGAGGTCACCGATCCCCGAGGGGAAAAGTGCCGACGCCAAATCAGCCAGAATCGACTGCGCCTCGTTAGGCGCCAGCGATTCCAGCAGAGCGCCCACCTCCGCCTCCGTGGTCCTGGCTTTCGCCCTGGCGCTCAACTGGTATCGTCTCCCGCACCATCCGGCCGCGGTCCGCGCCACGACGGCTCCTGATCGAGCGACGTCTTCGTGAAGTTGCGCAGGGCGCGCACCGTCCGCCCATACATGAGCACAGCCGACGTCGACATGCGCGCTCCCGGGGGCTCATCCATGAACGACATGAACTTGTCCGGGAAACCTGGCATGGTACATCCAATGCAAACCCCGCCGACGTTCGGACAACCACCGACGCCGTTCATCCATCCACGTTTTGGTACGTTGCACACTACCACCGGACCCCAACAGCCGATCTTTACGATGCACCGCGGAGACCCATATTCGGCGGCGAAGTCTGCTTGCTCGTAGTATCCCGCGCGGTCACATCCTTCATGCACAGTCTCGCGAAACAGGAAGACGGGACGCAACGCATCGTCGAGCTGCATCGGAGGATTGAGACCAGCGTGCTGTTGTAGGAGGTACAACAACGTTTGCGTGCTGTTGTCCGGTTGCACCGGACAACCCGGGACGCACACAATCGGCAGACCTCCTTTCGCAGTCCACTCCCAGCCGAGGTAGTCCGGCAACCCCATGCACCCCGTCGGGTTCCCGGCCATGGCATGGATGCCACCGTACGTGGCGCACGTCCCCATAGCCACGACCGCCCACGCGTTAGGCGCGAGCTTGTCGATCCAGTCGGTCGTCAGTAGCGGCTGTCCTGTGTGCTTATCGTAGCCGAAGCCCGCCCAGAACCCCTCACTCTTGTTTCGCTCGTTAGGAATGGAGCCTTCCACGACGAGGATGAATGGACTCACCTCGCCACGGACAGCCTGATGAAAGCGTTCCATGAACTCATCGCCATTCTCGCGCGACAACACGGGGTTATGCAGACGCATCCGCGGGACGCCTGGAAATGTGCCCATGACCAGGTCTTCGAGACTCGGTTGCGTTGCTGCGGTCATGGCGACGGTATCTCCGTC
>DATFBW010000454.1:0-3221 GCA_035253645.1 Gemmatimonadaceae bacterium
CATCAAAAGGTACAAGATGTCATCGCGCCCAAATCCTTGAAAACGTCCGCGAGCCGCCAGGCGCGGCGAGATCGTGAAGGGCACGCGCGCCGAGCCGGCCGCGGTGCGCAACGTCAGCGGATAGCTGCCAGGCGTTAGGCCCGGCGGGATATTCACGTCGATGAAGACGTACGTGCCGTTCGCGTTGACTCGCACCGATGTGCAACGCAGGCGTGGACACTCCAGCTGTGCACCCGCCAGGTTTTGGCCTCTGACGAGCAGCCTAACGGGATTTATCGTGGACCCGGCCCACCAGTTAGGTGGCTCTACCTTCTCGACTGAGGGCATCGGTTGCGCAGCCGCCAACGCGGCGCAGAACACCATAAATGGGGGTAGACCCCATTTGTGATTCATGCGACGGCGCTGCCGACGGGTGAAGGCTCGACCGCGGGCTGCACCGCGGCCGGTGCGTGCTCCCGCACCCGCACAACCAGCAGCGCTGCCACGGCGAGCATAACGCCGCCGGCGATGACCGCGGCCAACCGGTTGTTATCGAACACGCGCGACATCACCCACCCGAAGAACAGTGCAGCGAGAATTTCGGGGATGACGATGAAGAAGTTGAAGATCCCCATGTACACACCCGTCTTCCCTGGAGGCAGCGACCCAGCGAGGAGTGAGTACGGCATGGAAAGGATGCTCGCCCACGCGATGCCAACCCCTACCATCGAAAGGAGCAGCAAGCCCGGAGTGTGTATGAACGCCACTGACAAGAGGCCGACTGCACCCGCGAGGAGACATAGCGCATGCGTCATCTTGCGACCGACTCGCTGTGCGAGCGACGGAAGCATGAAGGAGAACAAGAAGCACACCGCCGAGTAGACACCAAAGCAGATGCCGGCCCACTCGACGCCGCGCTGGTAGAGAGGGGAAGTCTGGTCTGGCGCGCCGAAAACGTTGCGTGCGACGGCGACAGGGAAGTACAGCCACATACAAAACAGGCCTAACCACGTCGCAAGCTGGACGAACGCGAGCTGACGCATCGTGTCCGGCATCTCGCGCGCCGCGGCGAAAATCTCGCGCGCTCCGGCGACAAAACCGTGGCTCTGCGCCTTGGCGCGCTTGAACGCCTCCACGTCGGCAGGTGGGTGCTCACGCGTCGTGAGAATTGTGTAGAGCACAGCTCCGAAGAACGCGCCAGCTCCTACATAGAACGAGAGTCGCACCGCGGTCGGAATTGTGCCTCCCGTGCTGGGTGCCACACCGAACCAGTTGGTGAACATCCATGGCAGCGCCGATGCGATCACTGCGCCAAGCCCGATGAACAAACTCTGCATGGCGAAGCCGCGCGTCCGTTGCTCGTTAGGAAGCAGATCCGCCACGAAGGCGCGAAACGGTTCCATGGAGATGTTGATGGACGCATCGAGGATCCACAGCAACCCGGCAGCCATCCAGAGTGCGCTCGAATGCGGCATCGCAATCAACGCCAGCGAGCTGAGAATCGCGCCGGTCAGAAAATACGGTCGCCGACGCCCCAGCCGGGTCCACGTGCGGTCGCTCATGTGGCCGATAATCGGTTGCACGATGAGACCAGTCAGCGGCGCCGCGAGCCACAACATCGGGATCTGGTCCGCGCTCGCCCCGAGGTATTCATAGATCGCGCTCATGTTGGCCATCTGCAGCGCCCAGCCAAACTGGATGCCCAGGAAGCCGAAGCTCATGTTCCAGATTGTCGAGAAGTTGGCGGCCGGTGGCGACATGATGCTCCTTGGAGGATGCCTAACGATCGTATAGATCGACCAGGTCGCGAAGACGGCTGATCATCGCGGGCTTAAGCTGCTCCCATGTGAAGCGAAAGCGCCAGTTACCGGACTGCCGTCCCGGAAGGTTCATGCGGGCCTCGCTGCCCAGGCCAAGGACGTCTTGCATGGGGATCAACACGGTGTCGGCTACGGATGCCAGTGCGGCGCGAATGAGGGTCCAGTTCATTTCACTGCCGTCCGCAGCGAGATACTTGCACGCAAACGATTTCTCCTTGGCCACATCCTCCGCGGACCTGGTGGAATCGCCTGCGCCGGTCGAATTCCACCAACCGAGCGTCGTGTCGTTGTCGTGCGTGCCTGTATACACGACGCGTTCGCGCGGGTACGTGTGGGGTCTGAAATTCGCCGCTTGCGACTCGATGCTGAATGCGAACTGCAGGATGCTCATCCCCGGGAAGCCGAATTGTTCTCGCAGATTCTCTACCTCGGGCGTGATGACGCCGAGGTTTTCAGCGACGATCGGCAGCGGACCGAGTGCGGCTGATATCGCGTCGAAGAAGTGAGCGCCGGGACCTTTCACCCAGCGGCCGTCCACCGCGGTGCTCGCGTCGCCGGGCACTTCCCAATATGCCTCGAACCCGCGGAAGTGATCGATGCGCACGAGGTCGAACATCGTGAACGCGGCGCGCATGCGGCTGATCCACCAGCCATATCCATCGGCGCGCATGACGTCCCATCTATATATAGGGTTTCCCCACAGCTGACCCGTGCTGCTGAAATAGTCAGGGGGCACGCCGGATTGCACACGCGGATGTCCAGCGGCATCGAGCTGGAAAAGGTTGCGATGCGACCAGACGTCCGCGGAATCGTGCGCCACATAAATCGGCAGATCGCCCATGAGACGGATGCCGCGCGAGGCGCATTCGGCACGCAGGGCGCCGAACTGCTTGAAGAAAAGGTACTGTTCGACCTGATAGCGTTCGACGCTCCGCGTTAGGCGCTCCCGCCAACGCTCGAGCGCTTCGGGGTCGCGCGCGGCCGCGGCCGGGTCCCATTCCGTCCAGGAGACACCCCCATGAGCTTCCTTCAGCGCCATGAACAGGGCGTAGTCGGGCAGCCATTCGGTGTTGTCGGCCACGAACTTCTGATAGTCCGCATAGTGCACGAAATCACCCGCGCGCTCTGCGAGAAGGTCGCGCTTGTGCGGGATGACACGCTCGAACTCAACGGTATCTACGGGGAAGGCACAATGGTTGTCGTTAGGCGCATGCACGAGCAAAGGGTTACCGGCAAACGCCGAGAAGCTCTGGTACGGTGAATCACCATATCCCGTGGGTCCCAGTGGCAACATCTGCCAGATCGTTAAGCCGGTCGCCGAGAGGAAGTCCAGGAAACGCCAGGCGTCGGGCCCCAGCTCCCCGATACCACAACCGCCGGGGAGCGACGTTGGGTGCAGCAGTATACCCGCGGAGCGGGGAA
>DATFBW010000455.1:0-4098 GCA_035253645.1 Gemmatimonadaceae bacterium
TCACGCCTTCGGGCGTCCAGCGAAACTCTAGAAGGCTTGTTCGGTGATGGGCTGCTCACTGGCCAGTTGCCGGAGACCTCAACCAGCGAGATACGCACGTAGATACGGTGGTCGATCTTTTCTCGGACCGGGGTTCAAATCCCCGCGCCTCCACTAGAAGCAACAACAGTTTCACCAAGCGGGAGTGAGCGGCAGCGCTGGCTCCCGCTTCTTCCATCCGGAAGGGCACAATGCGAGCTCGCGCCACGTTGTTAGGCCATGCCGTGCATCCTATGCTCGTCCATTTTCCTCTCGGGTTGCTGGGCATGGCTGTGTTCTTCGATGTCATCTCTCTCGCCACCAGAACGCCCCAGCTCATCGTCGCTTCGTACTACATGATTGCAGCCGGAATCATCAGCGGCCTCGTGGCCGCGGTTTTCGGAGTGATCGATTGGTTTGGCATCCCTTCCGGCACGCGGGCCAAGGCGATCGCAACCTGGCATGCGCGAGGCAACGTGATCGTGCTGATTCTGTTTGCGGTGAGCTGGTGGGTGCGGCGTGGCAACCCCGGAGCACCACCCAATCTTGCGATCGTTCTGGCGCTGGCTGGCGGCGCACTCTCCCTCGTCACCGGCTGGTTAGGCGGCGAACTAGTTTCGCGTCTGGCGGTCAGCGTCGACGAAGGCGCACATGTGAATGCATCGAGCTCACTGACCAAACGCGCACCAAGTGAAAGCGGCTCGATCCGCTAACAGCTTAGCCAAACGCTTGCGTCCCGATCTCTACATTGTCCTCCACGGCGCTACCAGCCGAACACCAGCGAAAAAGCGGCCTCGCCAGGCTTGACGACACAGCTGCATCGAGGTCCGCGGAAAGGAAAAGCAATCGCTGACAGCTCCACAGCGATGCCGTAGCCTAGTCGCCCTAAGATCCAAGCTCGGCGTGGCGCAAACAGCTCGAGCCCCGCACCGGCATACATGCTGTTAGGCCACCACTTGGTTGATGGAATGAGCGACGGCGCGTGTCCGCCGCGAGTCCTTCCGGTCGCTAGAGGGTGTCCATTGAGAGTGGCATGATCGACTTCGTACCACGTCCACGTGTAGCCGGCGCGCAGGTGGCCACGCAGTGCCTCGCCGAAGAGAGGGCCGCTAAAGCGAATGCCTGACGAGAGCTGGCGCATTGCGAGCAGGCCTGCCACAGAAGCGACGCCCGCTCCGCCACTGTCGCGAATGGTATAGCCAAGTTGGGTCGTGTCGATCGAGAAGGTATTCTCGATTGCAAAACGGTCCCCATAGTGAAGCAGGAGCCAGATGCGGTTGCCATCGCTGCCGTCGCGGCGGTAGCTGTGGTCGTCAATGTACCCTCCACGAGCCAGAAACCGGGCTACGCTATCGTCCTTCTCATGCGGCAGCATTCGCGCAAAGTCATCGCCGCCAAACTGCACAAAGCGCCCGGCACCGAAACTGGTGAATCGCCGTGGAAGTTTCCCTGCATAAAAAGTCTTTCCCGGTGGAGCGCCGGCGATGCCTAACGCGCCAGAAATCCACGGCATAATCTGCGCTGTGACGACCTGTGTTCCAGGAATCAACCCGGCGAGCGCGATCGGCAGGTTGAAGATGCCCCACCCGTTCTGCAGGCCAGTGAAAGGAGAGACCGGCGCGAACGCGATGCGCAGTACGTGCGGGTCGAATGCGTGGTACTCGGTCGATGTAAACGGTCGATTCCAGCCAGGGTCGAATGCCGGTCCGGTGGGCGCGATGTTCCCCAGATCGGTTCGCTGAACCACACCGGCACCCGGCGACTTTGAAGCCGGAAAGCCAAAATGAATGGGGAGTATTAGCCACGCCCACTCACGCCGCACGGCGGCATTCTCGTCGTATAGATCGATAACCCGTTCCCAATCAGGAATGATCTGAATGCTTTCGCGACGATACGTGAGATATCGATCGTCGTCGATTAGGTCATGCCAAGGAATGGAATCGGCGCGATCGGACGGCCGTTCGCGAATGCGCGGCTCGACGTCGCCGAATACTTTCTCACTCGCGCCCAGCGGACCAATGGCTCGCCACGTGCCAGGTAGCGGATACGTGCCGTGCGAATTCCGATTGAAGGAACCCCCGAACCGGGGCCACGCCGCGAGCAGTTCGTCCAACCCACGACTGTTCCCTCCGATATAGCCGATCGGATGAGACTCGAGTCTGCCGCCGGCGACCGCGCGTCGCCTGCGCAGCGCATTGCTGATGTATTGGACATCCTCCCAGATAGCTGGCGTTAGGCGCGGCGCGGCTGAATCCGCTGGAGCATCGTGCGCCACGGGGGCCGCGAGGTAGTCGAACTGCATCGCGTGCTGATGGAAGTAATAGGTGACGAAGCGGATCGTCATCGAGTCGAGCGGAACGCCGCCGTCGGCGTCGAGCAGACGAAGTACATCGCTCTCGGACAACCGGCCACGCGGCCCCGGCGTGCGGCTGTCCTGCGCTGCCTGCGCCAGCGTCGTGATCCCGACGTTCAGGTGTTCCCAGTCGCCTTCATGATTGTTCGCCGAATCGTTGAACGGATAGTAGAACCAGTACTGCATAACGAGGCTGAGGCGCCGTTCACCCCCCGTTGCGACTTCGTCGATAAAGGGGTGCGCGAAGATGGCTGACTTGCGCGGGTCATGTTCGCGATACGCGTCACGCCAAGTTCTTTCATCCGACCCGGGAAAGTCGAAATAGAGGATCGTCTCACGTTGCGGCTCGGGGTCCTGGAAACGCGGATCCGTGCCCCGCGGATCGAAATGCCTGAGCAGCTCGACGAGCTTTGCGTCGTCTGTGGCGGCCCCTCCGGCCTTCGGATCAGCGCCATTGGCGGCTATACAGCAACTCAGCTCGACCGAGTCAGACCGCTGCAAGTGGCCATCGGCCCAATGATCCGCGTGCATAACGAGTCGCGCCCCGATCGTGCGAAAATCGCGCGGCACGCTGAAGTTGTTGCGCCGCAGGATAGGCGAGAAACGTTCGGCGATGCTTGCCAAACGCCGAGCGCGGGTGTCATCGATTCCGTCGACCGGTGCGCTGTCCCGATAGCTCGTCCCCGATCGGTCGCCATACAGACTCAGCCGAGCGCTCGCCGCCGTCTGTCCGACCAGCTGCGGTGCCGGGGGCACTTGGTTGTAGTAGCTCTTGCGCGCGCTTTGCCCGTGGAGATGAGAAGCCACGAGCAAAAAGAACAACAGGCCCGCACCTCGGACCGCCCGGCCCATCTATCCGCCGCGAAGAGAGTGTGTGCAGCTTCTGCTGCACCGGTCCACACGGTACAGGTCGGGTTGAACCGTCGCAAGGCTGGCGATCGATCCGTCGCGCCGAGTAATGCGCGCGCCGGGCTTTTCGTGGGCGCTACGAAGGTGATGCGATGAGCACAGCCGGAAGAGTCGTTAGGCGCCTTACAGCCGCTGTATCATTTCACTCAGCACGTCGATGTGCTCGAGTTGCGCCGGGATGAGGGACTCTTCGATAAGAGCGGCCGTCGAGCCGTTGACCCTGCGCACGGCGTCCCGATATTCGCTGAGACCTCGCGCCTCGCCCTCCTTGAGGTCCGCGAGCGTTGCAGCCTCGAGGAATACCTGAGCGTCTCCCTGAACCTGCACGTTCTTAGTAATCGTTAGCCAGCCGCCTGACGTTTCCGCCGGTTGCCCTCCGAGGCGCTCGATTTCGGCGCGCAGGGCCTGGACAGCCTGACTATGCTCTTGAGCAATCTTGCGCAAAACTTCGATGTCACTCGAGCGGTTTGCGTCGATGCGCGCAATGGCCTGCAGATAGCTGTCTGCCGCCGTGATCTCGCTGCGTAGCAACGAGTTGACTGTTCGTACGACTTCGGTTTTTCGCGCGGTTTGTGGGGTCATTCCAGGCGCCACGGCGGTCACAGACTGTAAATCGCACGTAGAGGTGCAAGGTCCGTTCCGAAAGCAAGCTCGGAGGCCGAGTCCGTCAGTGGAGCCCTTGTCAGATCACAAATCGCACACGCGCCTAACGCGGAACCGCAACGATGCGCTTGGGGCCGCTGCCGCGCTCGAACTGAATATTCCGAATCACCTTGCGGGTCGCGATGTCGATTGCAGCAACGGCATCGGAGAACCAC